>JBAYPJ010000057.1:0-23654 GCA_041677785.1 Novosphingobium sp.
TCGTAAGGGAACTCGGCGTGGTCCACGGCCATGTCTTTCCCTATTCGCCCCGCCCCGGCACGCCCGCCGCGCGCATGCCGCAAGTCGCCCCCGCCACGGTCAAGGCCCGCGCGGCCGAGCTGCGCGCCGCGGTGGCCGACGAACGCGCGCGCTGGCTCGCCGCGCTGATCGGCTCGCCGCTCAAGGTGCTGGCCGAGCGCGACGGCACCGGCCACGCGGAGAATTTTGCGCGGGTGGCGCTGCCGGAGGGAACGTCGGCCGGGGCCATCGTCGCCATCACCCCCACGCGGATCATCGAAGGAATGCTCGCATGAGCAGCGAAACCTGGAGCGAGCGGCTGTTCGGCGGCTTCCGCAAGACATCGGAACGCCTGTCCGAGAACCTCGCCGGCATCGTCGCCAAGGCGAAGCTGGACGACGCCCAGCTCGACGAGATCGAGGACGCGCTGATCCTCTCCGACCTCGGCCCGCGCGCCGCCGCCCGCATCCGCGAGCGTCTGGCCGACGAGCGCTTCGAGCGCGGCGCCGACGAGGCGGCGATCCGGCAGGCCGTCGCCGAGGAGATCGCCGCGATCCTGCGGCCCGTCGCCAAGCCGCTGGAAATCGTCGCCTTCCCGCGCCCACAGGTGATCCTCGTCATCGGCGTCAACGGCTCCGGCAAAACGACCACGATCGCCAAGCTCGCCCACCTGTTCCAGGAACAGGACTATGGCGTGATGCTGGCCGCCGGCGACACCTTCCGCGCCGCCGCGATCGGCCAGCTCGCGGTCTGGGCCGAGCGGCTGGGCGTGCCCATCGTGCGCGGACCCGAGGGCGGCGACCCGGCGAGCGTAGTGTTCGACGCGGTGAAGGCCGCAACCGCGCAGGGCATCGACGCGTTAATCGTGGATACGGCCGGCCGGCTGCAGAACAAGCGCGAGCTGATGGACGAACTGGCGAAGATTCGCCGCGTGCTCGGCCGCCTCAATCCCGAGGCGCCGCACGACGTCGTGCTGGTGCTCGACGCGACGAACGGACAGAATGCCTTGCAGCAGATCGAGATATTCAAGGAAGTGGCGGGAGTGACAGGCCTTATCATGACCAAGCTGGACGGTACCGCGCGCGGCGGCGTGCTCGTCGCCGCGGCGGAGCAATACGGACTGCCGATCCACGCGATCGGCGTCGGCGAGAAGATCGACGACCTGCGGCCCTTCGACCCCGACCTCGTCGCGCGCGTCATCGCGGGAGTGGCATGATGACCGAAGCGACCAACACCCCCGCCGCCTCGCCGGAAACGCCGGAAAAGCCCAAAAGCTCGTGGATCAATCTCGTCGTCGATTTCGGGCCGCTGCTGGTCTTCTTCCTCGCCTATCGCCACTATGCGCCGCCTTCGGACGATCAGGGCATCGGCGTGGTGCTGGCGGTGACCAAGGGGACGATCGCCTTCATGGTGGCGACGGTGATCGCGCTGATCGTCTCGCGCTGGCGGCTCGGCCACGTCTCGCCGATGCTCTGGCTCTCGACCGTGCTGATCCTCGGCTTCGGCACGCTTACCGTGCTGCTGGGCGATCCGTTCTGGGTGCAGGTGAAGCCGACCGCGATCTACCTGCTGTTCGCCGTCGTGCTCTTCGCCGGGCTTGCCCGCGGCAAGCCGATGCTGCGCTACCTGCTGCAATCCGCCTTCGACGGGCTCGACGAGCAGGGCTGGCTCAAGCTGTCGCGCAACTGGGCGCTGTTCTTTCTTTTCCTGGCGGCGCTCAACGAGGTGCTGCGCCAGGCGCTCAGCTTCGAGGGGTGGCTGCAAGCGAAGCTCTGGGGCTTCACCGCGCTGTCGTTCGTCTTCACCTTCTCGCAGATCCCGATGGTGCTGCGTCACGGCATGGGTGAGGAACGGAAGGAAGAAGTGCTGGCCAACCCGCCTCACGATTAGGCCGCCTCACGATTAGGCCGGAGACGTTGCCGGCCGGGCCCTCCCCGGAGGCGAGCCCGGGGAGGACGGCATTGGAGGGTGTCAGCCCTGGTCGGCGCGGCTCAGCCCCTCGCCATCGAGGTTGCGGGCGACGAATTCCCAGTTGATCGCCTTCTCGAGCAGCGCGTCGAGATAGTTCGGCCGCGCGTTGCGATAGTCGATGTAATAGGCGTGTTCCCAGACATCGAGCGTGAGCAGCGGCTTGACGCAGTCATAGGCGATCGGCGTGTCAGCGTCGTGGTACGACGTGACCTTCAGCTTGTCGCCTTCGAGCACCAGCCAGCCCCAGCCGCTGGCGAAATGGCCGGCGCTTTCGGCCTTGAGCTTGGCGACGAGATCGGCCTGCGAACCGAAGTCGCGCTCGATCAGTTCCTTGAGCTTGCCCGACGGCGCCTGCTGCTCGGGCGAGAGGCACTGCCAGTAGAAGCTGTGGTTCCAGATCTGGGCGGACGCGTTGAACAGCTTCTTGTTGCCCGTTTCCTTGGCCTTGAGAATGACCTGCGAAAGCTTGGCGCCCTCGAGCCCGGCGCCGGCGAGCTGGTCGTTGGCCTGGGTCACATAGGCGTTGTGGTGCTTGCCGTGATGGTAGTCGAAAGTCTCGGCCGACAGCGTGCTACCGAAGGCATCCTTGGCATATGGGAGTTCGGGGAGGACGAAAGCCACGAGCAATTCCTTTCCTGATCAGTTGAAGAAAAAATGAACCGGGCCCGATCGGGGAAGGCTGTGGCGGTCTGCCCGCGCTGCCGCCTCCCCATCGGCGAAATGTTCTACTGACAGTGTAACGCGTTAGGCCGTGGCAAGGCTGCGCGCAAATGCAAATATCTGTCCCGCCGGGCGATCCCGGCCCGCGCCCGCCATGCCCCCCGGCGGCGCAAGGGTGCCGCGCGCGCCGTTTTTGGCGCATGATCGGGCATGGCCACCCGATTCGCCCTGCTCGCCGCGCCGCTGCTGCTAGCGCTGACCGCCGCCGCGCCCGCACCCGCGCCGAAGCCGCTGCCCGATACCGTGCGCGTCGCCATGGTGACCGAGCTGGGTACGATCACGCTCGACCTCGACGCCCGGCAGGCGCCCGTCACCACGCGCAACTTCGTGCGCTATGTGGACGAGCGGCGCTTCGACGGGATCGCCTTCTACCGCGTCATGCGGCTGGCCTGGGGCGAACAGCCGAACGGGCTGGTCCAGGCGGGCACGCGCGGCGACCCCAGGCGCACGCTGCCCGGCATCGCGCACGAGCCGACCAGCACCACCGGCATCCCCCACAAGGCCGGCACGGTCTCCATGGCCCGCTTCGCGCCGGGCACGGCGGCGGGCGACTTCTCGATCCTGCTGTCCGACATGCCAGGGCTCGACGCGGCCCCCGAAGCCGCCGGCGAGGACGGTCCCGACACGGCGGACAGGGCCGGCTTCGCCGCTTTCGGCCATGTCGTCGAAGGCATGGACGTCGTGCGGCGGATCTACGACGCGCCGCTCTCGCCGACGCTGGGCGAAGGGGTGATGAAGGGGCAGATGATCGAAAATCCCGTACGCGTGATCAGCGTGCGGCGCGTGGCGCCGACAGACTGAGCCCGACGCCCCGCCTTATATCTCCAGCTGGCTGCCCAGCTCGACCACGCGATTGGTCGGCAGGCGGAAGAACTCCATCGCGCTGGCCGCGTTGCGCAGCATCCAGGCGAACAGCTTTTCGCGCCAGATCGCCATCCCCGGCCTGGCCGAAGGCAGCAGCGTCTGGCGCGAGAGGAAGAAGCTGGTCTTCATCATCTCGAACGGCCCGCCGCAGTTGTTGACCCGCTTGAGCGCCGCCGGCACGTCGGTTTCCTCGAGGAAGCCGTAGCGCATCGTCAGGCGATAGAAGCCGTTGCCCAGGTCCTTCACCGCGAAACGCTCCGCCTCCTCGACATAGGGCACGTCCTGCGTCGCGACGGTAAGGATCACCACGCGTTCATGCAGCACCTTGTTGTGCTTGATGTTGTGGAGCAGCGCCGAGGGTACGCCCAGGTCGCTGGCGGCCATGAACACCGCCGTGCCCGGCACGCGCAACGCGCTGGAATGCGCGCTCTTGGCGAAGACTTCGATCGGGATCGACCCCTCGGCCATGTTCTGGCGCATGAGTTGGCGGCCCTTCGACCACGTCGTCAGCAACGCGAAGACGCAGAGCCCCGCGAGCAGCGGGAACCAGCCGCCATCGGGGATCTTGGTGATGTTCGACGAGAAATAGGCGAAGTCGAGCAGGAAGAAGAGCACGATCAGGCCATAGGCCAGCGGCCGCGGCCACCGCCACACGCGGCGCACCAGGAAGCCCAGCATGATCGTGGTGCACAGCATCGTCCCCGTCACAGCGATGCCGTAGGCGGCGGCAAGGCTCGACGAATGCTGGAACAGCAGCACCAGCAGGATCACCATGACCATCAGCATCCAGTTAATCACCGGAATGTAGATCTGGCCCTGCGCCACCGAAGTATGGCTGATCTGCACGCGCGGCATGAGGCCGAGCTGCACGGCCTGCTGGACGACCGAATAGGCGCCGGTAATCACCGCCTGGCTGGCGATAACGGTCGCCAGTGTCGCCAGCAGCACCAGCGGAAGGCGGAAGTCGGGCGAGGCGAGCAGGAAGAAAGGGTTTTGCGCGGCCGAGGGATCGCGGATCAGCAACGCGGCCTGCCCCAGATAGTTGAGCATCAGCGCCGGGAACACGGCCAGCAGCCAGGCATACTGGATCGGGCGACGGCCGAAGTGGCCCATGTCGGCATAGAGCGCCTCCGCCCCCGTCAGCGCCAGCACGATCGACCCGAGCGCGAGGAACCCGGAAAGGGGATCGGCCAGCATGAAGCGCACGCCCCAGATCGGGTTCAAGCCCCAGACCACGCCGGGATGCTCGGCGATGCTGAGGATGCCGAGCACCGCCAGCGTCGAGAAGTAAACCAGCATCACCGGGCCGAACAGCCGGCCGAGCCGGTCGGTGCCATGCGACTGTATGAGGAACAGCGCGATCAGGATGCCGGCGGCGATCGGCAGCACGAACTGCCCGAAGCCCGCCTCGACGACCACGAGTCCCTCCACCGCCGAAAGCACCGAGATCGCCGGCGTGACCATGCAATCGCCGATGAACAGCGCGGTGGCGAGCACGCCCAGCATGATCAGGCTGCGGCTCCACTTGGCGCCGCCCGTCTTGCGCTGGATCAGCGCCAGCAACGCCAGGCTGCCGCCCTCGCCCTTGTTGTCGGCCCGCACCGTCAGCAGCACGTACTTGCCGGTGACGAGGATGATCAGCGACCAGAACATCAGGCTGACGACGCCGAAGACGTGCAACTGGTCCACCGTGAGCGGATGATGGCCGATGAAGCTTTCCTTCATCGCATAGAGCGGCGACGTGCCGATGTCGCCATAGACGACGCCGATCGCGCCCAGCGCCAGCCGGCTCAGGCCGGCTTGCCCCACGGACTGCGGCTTGAACGCCGGCTCACCCTCCCCGGGCGGCGAAGCGTCGCTTCCGCTGGCAGCGTCATCCCGCATCGCTTCGCTCATTTCCGCGCCCCGTCGCCGACTGGACTTGCCTTGCCGCGCCTCTCGGCCCGGCAAGGAGGGGCCGCTTAGCAGTAAGCCGATGCCCGGGCAATCGGGCTCAGGGCGCTGTCCCGGGCTGGGGCCCCGGCTGGCCCCCGGCAGCTTCCTGGCGGGCGATCAGCGCGTCGAGCCGGGCCAGCCGTTCCTGCAGGTCGGCACGCCATGGCGCATCGGGCGGCGATTTGGCCAGCAGCCCCGCCCAGAGATCGCGCGCCTCGGCGAACCGACCGGACTGGGCCATGGCGAGGCCGAGGAAGAAGGGCGGCCCCGGATGATCCGGCGCGGCCCGGATCGCGTTGCGATAGGCATAGAGCGCGGCCGGCGAAAGCGTGCCTTCGGCATGGCCGACAAGCGAATTGGCCAGCGCCAGCCAGGCCTCGCCGTTGTCCGGCTCCCGCTTGACGGCGCCGGCCAGCACGCCCGCCGCATCGCCGTACTGACCGTGCCGCGCCAACGCGTCGGCCACCACCACCCAGTTGCCCTGGGCGACCGGCTTGCCGTCGAGCGCCTTGCGCGCGGCGACCAGCGCCTCCGAACTGCCCGAAGCCATCGCGACCGGCTCCCGAGGGGCGCCCGGCAGGCCTGGACTGCCCTGCAACGCATAGCCGGCGATCCCCAGCAGCAGCGCCGTGGCGATCGCATCCCAGCCGGCGCGCGACTGCCCTGCCCGGCGCATCAGCAACAGGACGAGGCCCAGCGAAGCCAGCGCCAGCAGGAGGACGAGCGCCCAGGTCACTGGTCCCTGCCCCCCAGGAAGCGGCAGCGCAGCAGCAGTGCGGCCAGCGCCAGCAGGACGATGGGCAGGACGAACAGCGGCCAGGTCAGCGGCGTCATCCGCGGGGCATAGCTGACATAGTCGCCATAACGCTCGACCAGCCAGGCGCGAATCGCCTCGGGTTCTTCACCCGCGGCAATGCGCTGGCGCACCTGGCTGCGCATGTCGCCGGCCATCGGCGCGTCCGAATCGGCGATCGACTGGCTCTGGCACTTGAGGCAGCGCAGCGTCTCCATCAGCGCCTGCGCCTGCGCCTCCTGCGCCGGGTCGTCGAGCTGGCGGTAGGCATAAGGCGCGGGCGGCATGGTGTCCTGCGCGGCCAGGGGTGAAACCAGCGCCAAGAACAACAACATCGCCATCCCGGCGAAAGCGGAACAGCGGACGAGCCTGCGGGAAGATGAAAGCGCCGTCACTGCTCCGCCTCCTTCAGCTTCGCGCGGATCAGCGGCAACTGATCGGCCCTGATCTCGCCGATATGCTGATAGCGGATCACGCCGCCGGCATCGATGACGAAGGTTTCCGGCACGCCCGAGGATCCGATGGCAAGCTGCACCGCACTGACGTCGTCCGCGCCGATGCGGGTGAACGGGTTGCCGTTGCGCGCGAGGAAGGCGGCGATGTCCTCCTGGCGGTCGCGGATGGCGATGCCGTCGATCTCGACGCCCTCTTTCGCCAGCGCGTCGAGCTGCGGGGCTTCGACCGCGCAAGGGATGCACCAGCTCGCGAAGACGTTGAGCAGGCGCGGCTTCCCGCCCGCGAAGTCGCTGCGGGCAAGGCCCGGCCGGTCGGGGATCGCGGGCGGCAGGTCGAACGCGGGCAGCGGCTTGCCGATCATCGCGCTGGCGACCTCGCGGTCGGCCGGGCGCAGCAGGCCGATGAGCACCAGCAGGACGAAGCCCACGAACAGGCCCAGCGGCAGCCAGATCGCCCAGCGGCGCGGGGCGGGCCTTTCGGGCGGCGCGTCGGGGCTTCTCATCGGCCCTGCCTCTGCCGGCGGTAGGCGATCTTGGCGCGCGCGACATGACGGCGCAGGTCGCTGGCCACGTGGCCGACCAGCGCCAGCAGGCCGCCCAGGGCGACCATCAGGCCCCCCAGCCAGATCAGCGTGACGAAGGGCTTCCACCATAGCCGAAGCTGCCAGCGGCCATCCTCGGCCGCCTCGCCCAGCACGGCGTAGAGCTGGCCGTTCCAGCGCGTCAGCAGCGCCGATTCGCTCGTCTGCTGCGGCGGCGCCCAGAAAGAGCGTGCCTGCGGATGGATCGACGCCGGCGCACCGCCGGCATAGCTGGCGCGCATGTCGGCCTCCAGCGCCGTCCAGTTCGGCCCGGCGACGGGATGGACGCCGGCGAGCGTGACCTCCCAGGAGCCAACGCGCGTCGTCTCGCCCACGCGCGCGGCGACCAGCTTCTCGATCGAGAAGGCGCTTTCGCTGGCCATGCCGAACAGCGCGACGGCGACACCCAGATGGGCGACGACCATGCCCCAGGTCGATAGCGGCGTGCGCCTGAGGCTGCGTCCCCGCAGCGGCAGCAGACTGGCGACGGCAAGCCCCACCGCCAGCGCCAGGCCGAGCAGCGGCAGCACCCCGATCGGCGCGGAAACGGCAACCGCGATTCCCACGCCCAGCGTCAGCCCGGCGGGTACCAGCAGGGCGGAACGCACCCGCGCGAAAGCGTCGCGGCGCCAGCGCAGCAACGGTCCCACCGCCATGACCAGCAGCATCGGCACGACGAACAGGGCGGTCATCGGGTTGAAGTACGGCGGCCCGACCGAAACCTTGGCGCCCAACGCCTCGGCCATGAGCGGATAGAGCGTACCGAACAGAACGATGCCCAGCGTCGCCGAGAGCATGACGTTGTTGAACACCAGCGCGCCCTCGCGACTGACGAGGGCGAAGCGCGCGCCCTCGGTCACGCTTGCCGCGCGCAGGCCGAACAGGGCCAGCGCGCCGCCGATGTTGATCGCCAGCAGGGCGAGGATGAAAGTGCCGCGCTCGGGATCGACGGCGAAGGCGTGGACGCTGGTGAGGATGCCCGAGCGCACGAGGAAGGTACCGACCATCGACATCGAGAAGGCGACAACGCCCAGCATCACCGTCCAGGCCCGCAGCGCGTTGCGGGCGGCCAGGACGCTGGCCGAATGCAGCAGCGCGGTCGCGGCCAGCCACGGCATCAGCGAGGCGTTCTCGACCGGGTCCCAGAACCACCAGCCGCCCCAGCCCAGCTCGTAATAGGCCCAGTACGATCCCGCGGCGATGCCCAGCGTCAGGAAGATCCAGGCGCCCAGCACCCAGGGCCGCATCGCGCGGGCGAATGCCGGCCCCACTTCGCGCGTGATCAGCGCGCCGATGGCGAAGCTGAAGGCGACCGAGAGGCCGACGTAACCGAGGTAGAGCGTGGGCGGGTGGAAGGCGAGCCCCATGTCCTGCAGCAGCGGGTTCAGCCCCTGCCCCTCCGGCGGCGCGGGATTGAGGCGCTCGAACGGGTTGGAGGAGAACAGCAGGAAGGCGTAGAAACCCAGGCTGACGAAGGCCTGCCCGGCCAGCGTGGCCAGCATGGTCCGCTCGGGCAGGCGCCGCTCGACCAGCGCCACGACGCCGCCGGCCAGACCCATGACCGTCACCCAGAGCAGCATCGAGCCCTCGTGGTTCCCCCATGTGCCGGCCAGCTTGTAGATGAACGGCTTCAGCGAATGCGAGTTCAACGCCACCAGTCTGACCGACAGGTCCGTGCGGCAGAACAGCGCGATCAGGCTGGCGAAGGCGGTCAGCGCCAGCAGGCCCTGGACGATCGCCACCGGGCGGACGATCCCGCCCATCTGTTCGCCGCGCGAGGTCAGCGCCAGCGAACCGGCGAGCAGTTGCAGGCCGGCCAGCGCGGCGGCGAGCCACAGTGCGGCAAGACCGAATTCGGCGATCATTTCGTCTCGGCCACCACCTGCTGGGCCTGCGCGGCGGTCATGTCCTTCATCTCGCGCGGGACGTAGCGCTCGTCATGCTTGGCGAGCAGGTTGTCGGCAACGAAAGTGCCGTCCTCCTGCATCCGGCCTTCGGCGACGACGCCCGATCCCTCGGTGAACAGCGAGGGCACGATGCCGCGGAAACGCACCGGCACCTGCGCCTTGCCGTCGCCGACGACGAAGGCGATCGTCACCCCGTCGGGCTCGGTCCGGAGCGAGCCGGTCTCGACCATGCCGCCCAGCCGCACGCCGCGGTCGGGATCGGGGCGGGCGGACAGTATCTCGCTCGGCACGTAGAAGTAGGACGCCTGGCTGCGCAGCCCCCAGATCGCCAGCAGCGCCGCGCCGATCAGCGCGGCAAGCGCGATCACGACCAGGATCAGGCGCTGGTGCTTGGCCTTGAGCGAAGTGTTCACGGTTCGCGGCTCCGTTCGCGGCGGCGCTCGGCCTTGCGCATGGACCACAGGCTCCAGGCGATCATCAGCGCCGTCCCGCCCACGCCGATGGCGTAGGACAGATGGACGAAAATCCAGGGGTCGAGCATCTCGCGCATCAGGCCGAGGCTCCGCTGCCGAAGGCGCCCTGGGCCTTGCGCCGCAGCCGCGCCTCGGCCTGGATCTGCGCGAGCAGCGCCCGCATCCGCGCCAGCACGACGCCGCCGAAGATCAGCGAGAAGCCCAGCATGGCGATGAGCAGCGGCCAGAGGAAATCGGGCGCCATGGCCGACCGGCCCAGCGAGAGGCTCGGCGGCTGGTGCAGGCTGTTCCACCACAGCACCGAATAGTGGATGATCGGGATGTTGACCGCGCCGACGAGGCCGAACACCGCCGGGACGCGCGAGTTGCCCTGCCCGTCCCCGCTCGCCGCCCCGGCCAGCGCGATATAGGCGAAATAGAGGAACAGCAGCACCAGCATGCTGGTCAGCCGTCCGTCCCAGACCCACCAGGCACCCCATGCCGGCCGCCCCCAGAGCGAACCGGTGACGAGGCAGACGGCGGTGAAGAACGCGCCCGGCACCGCCGCCGCGCGCGCGGCGAGCCCGGCCAGCGGATGACGCCAGACCAGTTCGACGAAGCTGGCCCCGGCGATCACCTTCCACCCCCCCATGCCCAGCCAGGCGGCGGGCACGTGGATGTAGAGGATGCGCACCGTCTCTCCCTGCAGCCCCTCGGCGGGGGCGAAGAACAGCCCCCAGACCAGCGCGCCGCCGGCCAGGATCACCCCCGGGATCAGCAGCAGCGGCATCAACCAGCGTGCGAGGCGAAGGAAACGGGCGGGATTGGCGAAACCGTGCATGATTGCTGCGCTTTTGGCAGCGTGCGGCGCGGGGGGCAAGGGAAAGACTCCAGCCCGAACTGCCGGACCCTGTCCACTGCGGGAAAAGGCTGCGGAGGGAAGCTGCGGGACAAAGACTGGGGCGATCGATGGGGGTCGAACCCACGACCTCCGGTACCACAAACCGGCGCTCTAACCAACTGAGCTACGATCGCCATAGTCCCGCGCCAAGGCGCTGCCGCTCACCATTGCAAGGCATGCGAACGGGGCGGGAGCGGGCTCTTGCACAGGCAGGCCGAATAGGGAAGCGGAATCTTCATCGCCCCGGCGCCCGCGCCATTTTCTTCGCCGCAGGCAGGCGATGGCCCACCGTAACGCAAAGGGGCGGCCCCGGCGGGACCGCCCTTTCGTGAACCCCGCAATAGGAGCCGCTCAGTCCTTCTTGAGCGTGAGCCCGCCGAAGCGCTTGTTGAACTGCGCGACGCGACCGCCATCCTGAAGCTGCGCCTTGCCGCCGGTCCAGGCCGGGTGCGAGGTCGGGTCGATCTCGAGCACCAGCGTATCGCCTTCCTTGCCCCAGGTGGAGCGCGTCTCGAATACGGTGCCGTCGGTCATCTGCACCTTGATCATGTGATAGTCGGGATGGATGTCGCTCTTCATCGCTTGAACTTTCGCTGGCGGCCGGTTCCGACCGGCCTGAAGGAAGGCGCGCGCATAGCTTCGCTATGCCTCTTTGTCCAGCCTTTCGGCTGGAAGCCGGCACCGGCCCGCTCCCCCACCCGGCCACCCCATAGGGTACTACCGTCGGGTGGCCGGGTGGGGGAGCGGGCCTGTACCGCAAGGCAAGGCCGGATGGCCTTGCCGCACCAATCAAGACTCGGGCGGGTCCGCCACCATGGCGGTGAACTGGACTTCGCAGGTGACCTTGCCCTCGACCGTGGCCTTGCCCCAGAACTTGCACACCCGCGCACGCTTCTGGACGAAGCCGACGTTGAGTTCCAGCAGGCAGCCCGGCTCGACGGGGCTGCGGAACTTGGCCTCATCGATCGCCATGAAATAGACGAGCTTGCCCGAACCGGCGAGTTCGAGCGTCTCGATCGCCAGGATCGCCGCCGCCTGCGCCAGCGCCTCGATCTGGAGGACGCCGGGCATGATCGGGCGGCCGGGGAAATGGCCCTGGAAGAACTGCTCGTTGAAAGTGACCGCCTTGACCGCGCGAATCTCCTCGCCGATCTCCAGCGACAGCACCTTGTCGACGAGCAGCAGGGGATAGCGGTGCGGCAGCGCGTTCAGGATCTTGCAGATGTCGTAAGCCACTGCCGCGCCGCCCTTCGTCTCCTCGCTCATGCCGGCCCCCTTGCCCCGGACCTCAGCGGCCCGAGGGCTGCGTAGCCGTCGTCGGCTGCGCGGGCGCCGCTGCGCCTTGCTGAGCCTGCGCGGCCTGCTGCTGGGCACGCGCCTCGCGCACTTCGCGCGGCTCCCAGCCCTGCGGCGGCACCAGCGTCGCCGACGGGATCAGCGTGTTGATCTCGTTGACGATATCCTGGTTGAGATTGTAGCCTTGGTTGTTGAACGCGGTCACCGCCTGCGGCGAGAGCAGCAGCGAGACCTTCTTCTTGGCCATGGCGTTCTTCACCGCCTGGTCAAGCTTGTCGGTGATCTGCTCCTGCACATAGGCTTCCGACAGGCCGACAGGCTGCAGGATCGTGCGCAGTTCCTGCTCGCCCGACTGCTGGATCTGCTGGATCTGCTGCGCCTGCTGCTGCAGCGCGGCCTGGTTGGGCGAGGCCGCCTGGCGATCGCGGTTGAACTTGTCGACCAGCGGCTGGAGCTGCGCGGTGATCGCCTGGCGCCGCGCCTCGGCCTGGTCGAGCTGCGGCTTGTAGGTGACCGGACGCTGCTGCTGCGCCGTGCGGTAGGCGTTGGAGTTCGCGATGACCGCCTCGAGATCGGCGACGCCGATACCGGGGACCAGCGGACCGCTGGCGGACTGGGCCTGCACGAGGGCGGGCTGCGCGGCGGCCAGCATGAGACCGGCCGCGGCGACGGACTTGAGAATGGTCTTCATCAGAATTGGGTTCCCACGTTGAAGGTGAAGGTCTTGGTATCGTCCCCTTCCTGCTTCAGCAGGACCTTGGAGAAGTCGATGCGGAAAGGACCGAACGGCGAGTTCCAGTTGACGCCGATGCCGATGGCGATGCGCGGCTTCCAGGTGTTGCCGACGAAGAATTCCTTGAAGGCATAAGTCGTGCCCAGCGCCGTGTTGGCGATCGGGCCGGCGCCCAGGCAGGTCGGCGGGCTGGCATTGGTCGGGTTCGTCGTGGTCGTGGTCGAAGTCGCGACGCAGGTGCCCTCCTGGATCTCGGCGGCGTCGATCTGCGTGTAGAGCGGATTGCCGTCGCTGTCCTTCTGCGCGAAGAAGGTACCGCCCACGCCGGTATCTTCCAGGCGCGGGGTGCGGACGCCCCAGACCGCGCCGACGTCCATGAAGATCGACGGGCGCAGGCCCAGCTCCCGAGCGCCCGAGCCCAGCGGAATCTCGAGTTCCGCCCGCCCCTGATAGTAGAACTTCCCGCCCAGCGCGTCGTCGGTCCACTGGTCGCGGTCCGTGGACAGCGTATCGAGGATGCCGTCGCCGTCGCTGTCGATGTAGAACTTGCGCAGCACGCGCGGCCCGACGCCGCGGATGTCGAAGCCGCGCATCTGCGGCTCGCCGAGATAGAAACGGTCGGTCAGCCGCACGTCGTCGATGCCGAGCGCGGCGCTGCCGCTGCTGTCGAGCGACTTGATCGCACCGCCCTCGCCCGAGATCGAGAAGATGAAGCCCTTGCCCACCGGCCAGTAATGGGCAGCGTTGGCGCGCAGGCGGGCATACTTCACCGAGCCGCCGAGCCCCGCGAAATCCGCGCTGGCCGAGGCGATGAAGCCGCGCGACGGCCGCATCCGGTTGTCGAGCTTGTCGTAGATGAGCGACGCGCCGAGGATCGAGCTGGTCCGCTTGCCGATCGCCTCGCACAGATAGCGGCCGGCGAGCAGCACGTCGCATTCCTGAACGCCGGGGGTCACGCGGTCGGTATAGAACTGCGTCCTGTCGAGCGAGATGTCGTCGTAGTTCAGCGTGTAGCTGGCCACCGCGGTCAGGTATTCGGTCAGCGGCACGCCGGCGCGAAGCTGGAAGCCCGTCGTCGCCTGCTTGTAGGTCGTGTTGCGGTCGGTGTTGTAGTAGTTGAAGCTGTTGTAGTCGCGGCGATAGACGCTGAACGAGGTCGAGACGTTGCGATCGAACACATAGGGTTCGGTGAAGCTCGCCTCGATGCTCTTGGAATATTTCGAATAGCTGCCCGACAGCCCGATCGTCTGGCCGCGCCCGCGGAAGTTGCGCTGCTGCACCGAGGCCTGGAAGATAAAGCTCTCGATCGACGAGAAGCCGGCCGAAAGCTGCAGTTCGCCGGTGGGCTTCTCCTCGACGTTGGCCTCGAGCACCAGGCGGTCGGGGGCGCTGCCGGGCTTCTGCTCCAGCTCGAACTTCTCCTGGAAGTACCCCAGCGACTTGATGCGGTTGCTCGAACGCTTGACCTGCAGCGAGTTGAACGCGTCGCCTTCGGAGATGCGGAACTCGCGGCGGATGACCTTGTCCTGCGTCAGCGTGTTGCCGTTGACGTCGATCCGCTCGACATAGACGCGCGGCGCCTCGGCGATGACGAACGTGACCCCCATGGTCAGGTCGTCCTTGCTGCGCTCGTAGTCGGGCCGCACGTCGGCGAAGGCATAGCCGAAGGCGCCGGCGGTCTCGTTCAGCTTCTCGATGGTGTCTTCCACCAGCTTGGCGTTGTACCAGTCGCCCTGCTTCATCGGGAGCTGCTGGGCCAGCTTATCGCTGTCGAAGTCGCGAAGCTGGCTGTCCACCTTGACGTCGCCGAACTTGTAGCGATCGCCTTCCTCGACGACGTAGGTGATGATGAAGTCCCGCTTATCCGGCGTCAGTTCCGCCACCGCCGAGACGACGCGGAAATCGGCATAGCCCTGCGTCAGGTAGAACTGGCGCAGCTTCTGCTGGTCGAAGGCCATGCGATCGGGATCATAGCTGGTGCCCGAGCTGAAGATGCGCGTGAAGCTCGTCTGCTTGGTCACCATCTGGCCGCGCAGCTCGCCGTCGGAGAACTGCTCGTTGCCCAGGATGTTGATCCGGCGGACCTTGGACTTGGGCCCTTCGGTGATCTCGAACACGATGTCGACGCGGTTCTGCTCGAGCGAAACCATCTTCGGCTCGACCGTGGCGGCGAAGCGGCCCTGGCGCTTGTACAGCTCGATGATGCGGGCGACGTCGGCGCGGACCTTGGAACGGGTGAAGATCTGGCGCGGCGCGACCTTGATCTCCGGCAGGATCTTGTCGTCCTTGATCCGCTTGTTGCCCTCCAGGACGATGCGGTTGACGACCGGGTTTTCCTTCACCTGGATCACGACTTCGCCGTTGTTGTTGCGCACCTGCGCATCGGCGAAGAGTTCCGTGGCAAAAAGGTCCTTGAGCGCCTGGTCGGCGGTGGCCTGGGTATAGGGCTGCCCGACGCGCAGCTTGATGTAGGACAGGATGGTTTCCGGCTCGAGCCGCTGTGAGCCGACGACGTTCAGCGTCCTGATCCGGGTCTCCGCCTCCGCCGGAGCGGGCGCCTGGGCCGCAGGAGCCGGCGCGGGAGCCGCCCCCTGGGCATGGGCCGGCTGTCCCGCCAGGGCCGTGGTCGCCAGCAGCGCCGCCGCCAGACCGGACGCGCGGCGATAGTCAAGACTGCGAACCATCGTCATTCCCATCATCGACACCGGCAGTTCCTGTAACGGTCCGGCTAAGGTGATCCTCCCCATCGGGCCGCGCGTGCCGCTCCCCGCGGATGGTCGCAGCCCTCTGCCCGATGAAGGTGAGCCAATCAAGCAGTCAGTCCGCAGAAGGCGCCGTCGGTAGCTAGTTCTCCACCGATCACCCACCGAAAAACGGCAAGGTGACCAGATCGTTGATCGTGACGAACAGCATCAGGGCCAGCACCAGGGCCAGGCCAGTACGGAACGCCCATTCCTGACTGCGGAGACCCAACGGCTTCCGACGCACCGCTTCGGCCGCGTAGAATGCCAGGTGCCCGCCGTCGAGCGCGGGAATTGGCAGCAGGTTGATGAATGCCAAGTTAATCGAGATGAGCGCGACGAAGCCCACGAAGCTCTGCCAGCCGAGGCTCAGTTGCTCGCCCGAATACTTGGCGATCTTGATCGGCCCGCCAAGCTCGCGGACAGAGCGTTCGCCCATGAATATCTGGCCGATTCCGGTCACCGTCATGCGGATGATGCCCGCCGTCTGGCCAACCGCGAGCTGCATCGCCTCACCCGCGCCGACCGGCACGATATCTCCCCGCCCGGCGGCGATGCCGATGCGGCCGATCCGCGCCTCGTTGCCGAAACGATCGCGCTCGATCACCTCGCGAATGCGCACCGGCACCTCCACCCGCCGGCCGTCGCGCTCGGCGGCGACCGTCACCGTCCTGCCCGGATAGGGAACGACGAATTCGGGGATCTGGGTGAAGCTGTCGATCGGGCTGCCGTTTATCGCGACGATGCGGTCGCCCACCTCCAGGCCCGCCGCCTGCGCGGACGAATCCGGACTGAACGCCGAAATCTCGGGCAACGCCACGACCTTGCCGTAGGCCAGGTTGAACGCCGCGAAGATCGCCACCGCGAAGACCAGGTTGGTGACCGGACCCGCCGCGACGATCAGCGCGCGCTGCCACAGGGGCTTCGCCTGGAAAAGCTGCGAGCGCTCCTGCGCGGTCAGCCCGTCGGCCGCGTCGGCGTCGGGCATGGACGCCGCGTTCATGTCGCCGGCGAACTGGACATAGCCGCCCAGCGGCAGCGCCGAGAGCTTCCAGCGCGTGCCGCGCCGGTCGGTCCAGCCCGCCACCTCCTTGCCGAAGCCGATCGAGAAGGCATCCGCCTTCACCCCGAACAGCCGGCCGACGAGGTAATGGCCAAGCTCGTGCACCAGCACCAGCGGCCCCAGCACCAGGATGAAGGCGACGAGGGTGAACAGCAGCGACGGGGAGGCGGTCAAGTCAGGCAGGCTCCATCAGCGGCGCGTTCTATCAGCAGCCGGGCGCGCTGCCGCGCCTCGGCATCGACCGCGACGACGTCGGCAAGGCAGGCGGGCGCCGGCGGGGCATAGCACGAAAGCACATCCTCGACATGTGCCGCGATGCGGGTGAACCCGATCTGACCGGCGAGAAACGCGGCGACGGCGATTTCGTTCGCCGCGTTGAGCACGGCCGGCGCGGCCCCGCCCGCCTCGGCCGCCTGCCGCGCCAGCCGGGTGGCGGGAAAGCGCACCTCGTCCGGCGCGTGGAACGTCAGTTCGCCCACGCGCGCAAGGTCGAGCGGGGCGCAGGGCGTGTCCATCCGGCGCGGCCAGGCGAGCACCGAGGCGATCGGCACGCGCATGTCCGAAGGGCCGAGCTGCGCCAGCGTCGAGCCGTCGCGGTACTCGACCATCGAATGGACGATCGACTGCGGGTGGACGATGATGCGCAGCGCGTCGAGCCCGACCGGGAACAGGTGGTGCGCCTCGATCAGTTCCAGCCCCTTGTTGAACATCGTCGCGGAATCGACGCTGATCTTCGCGCCCATGTCCCAGTTGGGATGTTTGACGGCCTGTTGGGGAGTCGCGGCGCAAAGCTGCTGTGCTGTCCAGTCACGGAAGGGGCCGCCGCTGGCGGTCAGCGTGATCGAGCGGACGTGCCGCATATCGTTGCCCGCAAGGCACTGAAAAATCGCGTTATGTTCGGAATCGACCGGCAGCAGCGTCGCCCCGTGCCGCGCCACGGCAGAGGTCATAACCTCACCGGCGGAAACCAGCGCCTCCTTGTTGGCCAGGCCGATGGTGCCGCCCTGCCCGATCGCCGCCATCGTGGGCGCAAGACCCGCGCAGCCGACGATTGCGGCGATGGTGATATCGGCCGGGCGCTGCGCCGCCTCGACCAGCGCCGCCGCCCCGCCCGCCGCCGCGATGCCGCTGCCACCCAGCGCCTCGCGCAGTTCCGGCAGGCACGCCTCGTCGGCGGTGACGGCGACTTCGGCGGAAAACTCGCGCGCCAGCCGCGCCAGCTCGGCGACGTTGCCGTTGGCGGTAAGCGCGACGACGCGCCACCGGTCGGCCTCGCGCCGGACAAGGTCGAGCGTCGACGCGCCGATCGAGCCGGTCGCGCCGAGAATGGAGATCGTCCGCGTCACATCGGCTCCATAGCACGGACCACGGCAATAAGGACGCCCATCAGGAAGCTCACCGCCAGCAATCCGTCGACGCGATCGAACAGGCCGCCGTGGCCCGGCAACAGGCGGCCCGAATCCTTGACCCCGGCGCGCCGCTTCATCCAGCTCTCGAAGAAGTCCCCCGCCTGCGCGACGACGGCGCACAGCCCCCCGGCCAGCAGGCATTGCGGCACTATCCGCAGCCAGTCCGCCGGGCTGCCGCGAAAGCCCGAGACGGCCAGCGCGAACAGGAACACGCTCAGCGTCGCGCCGATGACGCCGCCGCCCAGCCCGGCCCAGGTCTTGGACGGGCTGATGCGCGGCGCGATCTTCGGCCCGCCGATCGCGCGGCCGGCGAAATAGGCGCCGACATCGGTGGCGATCACCGCCAGAACAAGCGCCAGCAGCACGTCGGTGCCCTGCGCGTCGCCCCGCAGCGAAGCGAGCGTCGCCGCCGCCACGCCGAGATAGATCAGCCCGCCCGCGTTCCACAGCCCCCGCCGCGCCGGCGACGGGACGAAGCCGCGGACGAGGCCGCGCCATTCGCGGTAGACGCCGACGGCGACGCCGGCGACGAAGACGAGCCACCACCAGCCGCCAAGCCACAGCGCGCCCCCGGCGACCGCCACCATGGCGGCGGCGGAAGCCGTGCGCACGCCGAGGTCGGATTTGCGGCTAGCTGAAGCCGCGCTCACCACGCGCCCCTCGCATTCTCGTCACCCTGAACCTGCCTGGCCGAGCGGCCGGTTCCCGCCCTTTCAACGCCCGCCATAGCGCCGCTCCCGCTGGGCGAAGGCCGTCAGCGCCTCTTCGAGATGCGCGGGCGTGAAGTCCGGCCAGAGCACGTCGGTGAACCACATCTCGGCATAGGCCGCCTGCCACAGCAGGAAATTCGACAGCCGCACCTCGCCCGACGTGCGGATGAGCAGGTCCAGCGGCGGCAAATCGGCGGTGTCCAGTTCGGCCGCGATCGCCTCGGGGGTGATCGGCCCCTTCTCCGCCGCCTTCTGCGCCGCGCGCGCGATCTCGTTCTGCGCGCCATAATTGAGCGCGACCGCCAGGACCTGCCCGGTATTGTCCGCCGTACGCGCCAGCGCGCCTTCGATCAGTTCGACGACATCGGCCGGCAAGGCCTTGTAGTTGCCGATGATTTTCAGCCGCACGTTGTCCGCGGCGAAGTCGTCGATGTCGCTCAGGATGAAGCGCTTGAGCAGCCCCATCAGCGCGTTGACCTCGTCCTCCGGCCGCCGCCAGTTCTCGGTCGAGAAGGCGTAGAGCGTCAGCGCCTGAAGCTTCATCGCGCGCGCGGCCTTGACCAGCCGGCGCACCGCCTCCACGCCGCGCTGGTGGCCGACGGCGCGCGGCAGGTGGCGCTTCTTCGCCCAGCGCCCGTTGCCGTCCATGATGATCGCGACGTGGCGCGCTCCTGTCACGAGCCCTTCCCCCGCTCATCCTGAGCTTGTCGAAGGATCACTGCGTCAGGATTTCCTTTTCCTTCTGCGCCGCCACTTCCTCGACCGCCTTGATCTGCTCGTCGGTCAGCTTCTGCACCTCGGTCTCGCTGCGCTTGCGATCGTCCTCGGATATTTCCTTCTTGTTTTCATCGACCTTGAGCGCATCCATGCCATCGCGCCGCACGTTGCGAATGGCGACGCGCGCCTTCTCGGCATACTGGTGCGCGAGCTTGGCCAGTTCCTTGCGGCGGTCCTCGGTAAGATCGGGAATCGGCAGGCGGATGTTGTTGCCGTCGTTGATCGGGTTGAGGCCGAGCCCGGCGGAGCGGATCGCCTTCTCGACCGGGCCGACGTTCGATTTGTCCCAGACCTGCACCGACAGCAGCCGCGGCTCGGGCGCCGAGACGGTCGCCACCTGGTTCAGCGGCATGTGCGCGCCATAGACCTCGACCGTGATCGGATCGAGCAGCGCGGTGTTCGCGCGGCCGGTGCGCAGGCCGGAAAGATCATGCCTGAGCGCTTCCACCGCGCCCTTCATGCGACGCTCCAAATCAGCCTTGTCGTACTTGGCCATCGTCAGGCTCCCTTCTGCACGATCGTCTGCACGCCCTCGCCGGCGAGCACGCGGGCGAGGTTGCCCTTCTCGCGGATCGAGAACACGACGATCGGAATATCGTTGTCGCGGCACAGCGCCACGGCCGCGGCGTCCATGACCTTCAGGTTGTCGGCCAGAACCCTGTCGTAATCGACGGTATCGTAACGCCGGGCGCCGGGATTGCCTTTCGGATCGGCATCGTAAACGCCGTCGACGCTGGTGCCCTTGAGCAGCGCGTCGCACTTCATCTCGGCCGCGCGCAACGCGGCGCCGCTGTCGGTGGTGAAATAGGGGCTGCCGACGCCCGCGGCGAAGATCACCACGCGGCCCTTCTCCAGATGCCGCTCGGCCCGGCGGCGGATCACCGGCTCGCAGACCTGGTCCATCTGCACCGCCGACTGGACGCGCGTGTCGACGCCCAGTTGCTCCAGCGCGTTCTGCATGGCGAGCGCGTTCATCACCGTTGCCAGCATGCCCATGTAGTCGGCCTGCGCCCGGTCCATGCCGCGCGCCGCGCCGGCCATGCCGCGAAAGATGTTGCCGCCGCCGATGACGAGGCAGATCTCCAGCCCCGTGTCCTTTGCCGCCTTCACTTCACCGGCCAGCTCGGCGACGAAATCGGGATCGATGCCGAACTGCTGGTTGCCCATCAGCACCTCACCCGACAGCTTGAGGAGGATACGATTATAGCTGGGCGAACTCATGAAGCGATGGCGTCCGGTTTGGGAAGGCGGCCCTTATAGCCACACATGGCCGAGTGCCAAGGGCCGTGGAAAAATCCTCCCCCACGCAGAGAGTACGCAGAGAGAGGGGGACCGTCCGCAGGACGGTGAAGGGGGCTATCGACCGGACGCAAGCGTCCAGCGGCGAGCCCCCTTCGTCATGCCGCCTCCCCGTGCCGGGGAGGATCGGTTCTCAGTTCAGGCCGGCCGCGGCGGCCACTTCGGCCGCGAAGTCGGTTTCCTTCTTCTCGATGCCTTCGCCGAGCTGGAAGCGGACATAGTCCTTGAGCACGATCCTGGCGCCCGCGGCCTTGCCCGCCTGCTCGACGACCTGCGAGATCGGCGTCTTGTTGTCGATGACGAAAAGCTGGCTGAGCAGCGCGTTGTCCTTGGCGAACTTGGCGATCGCACCGTCCACCATCTTGGCCTGGACCTCGGCCGGCTTGCCGCTCTCGGCCGCCTTCTCGGCCGCGATCTTGCGCTCGCGGGCGATCACCTCGGGATCGAGGCCCTCGGCATTGAGCGCCTGCGGGAAGGCCGCGGCGATGTGCATGGCGATCTGCTTGCCGAGCGGCTCGAGCACGTCGGCGCCCGCCTCGCTCTCCAGCGCGACGAGCACGCCGATCTTGCCGAGGCTCGGCGCGGCGGCGTTGTGCATGTAGGACACGACGAGGCCCTGGCCGACCGAAACGCTCTTGATGCGGCGGATCTGCTGGTTCTCGCCGATCGTCGCGACGTTGTTGGTCAGCTTCTCGCCGACGGTGCCGCCATCCGGGTGGGCCGCGTCGGTCAGCGCCGCGACGTCGTCCGACGCCAGGCCGAGCGCCACTTCGGTGGCCTTGCGCACGAAGTCCTGGAACTGGTCGTTCTTGGCGACGAAGTCGGTCTCGGAGTTCACCTCGACGGCGACGCCGCGGGTGCCGGCAACGGCGACGCCGACCAGGCCCTCGGCAGCGGTGCGGCTGGACTTCTTGGCGGCGGCGGCCAGGCCCTTGGCGCGAAGCAGGTCGACCGCGGCCTCGAAGTCGCCGCCGGTCTCGTCGAGCGCCTTCTTGCAGTCCATCATGCCGGCGCCGGTGCGCTCGCGCAGGTTCTTCACGTCAGTGGCGGTGTAGGCCATTTCCGCATTTCCTCTTGAATAGAATTCGGCCGCGCCGGGCCCTTGGGCCCGATACGCGACACTGTCATGACAGCCAGATGCGACCCGCGGGGCCGATCAGGCTTCGGTGGATTCCGCGGAAGCTCCGGCGGCTTCCAGCACCTCTTCCGCGAGCGGCTGCTCGAGCGCGCCGATATCGGCGCCCGAATCGACTACCGCCTCGCGGCCGCCCTTGCGCGCGGCCTGGCCCACCGCCTCGCAGTAGAGGCGGATGGCACGGCTGGCGTCGTCGTTGGCCGGGATCGGGAAGGCGATGCCCTGCGGATCGACGTTCGAATCGAGGATGGCGACGACCGGGATGCCGAGCACGTTGGCTTCCTTGATCGCCAGCTCTTCCTTGTTGGCGTCGATCACGAACATCACGTCCGGAATGCCGCCCATGTCGCGGATGCCGCCGAGCGACAGCTCCAGCTTGTCGCGCTCACGCGTGAGCTGCAGGACTTCCTTCTTGGTGAGGCCGGTCGTGTCGCCCGAAAGCTGCTCTTCCAGGCTCTTGAGGCGCTTGATCGACTGCGAGATGGTCTTCCAGTTGGTGAGCATGCCGCCCAGCCAGCGGTGGTTGACGAAGTGCTGGCCGCACGCCTTGGCGCCTTCCGCGATCGGCTGCTGCGCCTGGCGCTTGGTGCCGACGAACAGCACCTTGCCGCCCGCCTGGACGGTGGCCGAGATGAAGTCGAGCGCGCGCGCCATCAGCGGCACGGTCTGCGACAGGTCGAGGATGTGAACCCCGTTGCGGGCGCCGAAGATGTACGGCTTCATCCGCGGGTTCCAGCGGTGGGTCTGGTGGCCGAAGTGCGCGCCGGCCTCGATGAGCTGGTGCATGGTGACGACAGGAGCCGCCATAGGTCGTTTCCTTTCCGGTTGGGTCCGAAGGGGACCGCCTCTGGGAAGCTGGGACCGTGCGGATAAAGCCCGCTGCGGCACCGGTGTCTGGCGCTTCCCATGTGGATTTTCCGCAGCGCCGGGCCGCCCCGAATGGACGGCAGGCCCGCAGAAGCGCCGCCCCTAGTCCGATTTCGTCCGAAAATCCAGCCCCAATTCGCGGCGGCGCCTCGTCCCGCGCGCGGATCGTCCCGCCGCGGACGCCGGCTTCGCGGCCCGCAAATCCATCCACGCCCTTTGCACAGCATTTTCCACAGGACCATCCACCCTGGCGATTCGCGGTCCGAGCAATCGCCGCCGCCTCCCCGACCCCAGATCGGCTGCGCCTTCATGCCCCGCACGTACCGCCTTAACCCCTTGTTTTCCGGCGATTTATCCGGCCACGGCCGCGATTCCGCACATTACCATGAATGGTGCTTGACAGTAGGAACAAATAGGGAACATTATGCCCCTATTCCGGAACCATCCCCCAACCGGGTGGTTATCCATACGTTCTCCACCCTGTGTCCCCAGGGTTACGCAGGCGAGGTATCGCGATGATTGCAGTCCTTCTCAACACCCTGTTCCTCGGCGCGGCCTGCCTGGCCGCCGGCTCGATCGCTGTCAGCCTGCGGCGCTACGGCCCTGCCGCGCTGGCGCTGCGCGCCGAACTTGCCGCCTGCCCCCAGCACCGGGAACTGCGCGTGCGCCTTCGCGAGACGCGCATGCGGCCCAGCGCCACCGTGCTGCGGCCCGCCTTCACGGCAACGGGTCAGGCGGCGTCCCATCGGCCGGCGCGGGCATCCGCCCTGCCCGTTGCCGCCTGACCCGGGCATAGCCGACAAGGCCCACGGGGATCAGCAGCAGATAGACGACGCTGACCCCGGCCAGCGTCAGCCAGGTTTCCGTGATGAGCGCCGCCACCAGCAGGCCCGAGATGGCCAGCAGTTCCAGCCGGATGCTGCGCCGGGGCCGCATCCTCGCCCAGCTCAGTGTCGGCAGGCTGGAAATCATCAGGAACGCGATAAGCACCAGCCATATGCCCACCGCTATCGGATCGCGCAGCGCA
>JBAYPJ010000058.1:0-23400 GCA_041677785.1 Novosphingobium sp.
ACTGCCGTCCACCGCTCGACGCAGGAGGAAAGCCGCAATACATCGCCCATGGCGGACCCGTTCGCATTATATTCGCCGAGATCCATCCCGGCGCCAAAGCCTTTGCCGGCGCCGCGAATACCCAGCACCGGCGCACCGGCGCTGCGCCGCTCCGCAAGCACGGTGGAAAAACGCTCGAGCATCTTGCCGGAGAAAGCGTTTGCCGCCTCCGGACGATCCAGCACGATCCAGTCAATCGCCTCGCCCGGTTCAAGCCGGATTCCGTCTATTGCCTTCGCCATTACCCTCGCCTTTCTACTCTCGTGCCGACCGCGCCGGGCGCATCAAACCCTGAATGGAAGGCACATCGCCGTAACGATCTGCTCCATCGTATCTGCAAGTGCGCTGTCGAAAGCTTCCTGCTGCCCACCGCCCTGCCCGCTGTGCCGGACAAGGAGGTAAAGGAACATGAGGCTGACATTCACCAATCGGCGCTGCGCCACCGCGGAGGGGAGATAATCAACCCTCTCGCGCAGGAGATCAAAAGTCTTCTGCAGATTGGGTGGCGCTTCATGACCAAAGACGCCAAAGTCACTCCAATCGTTCCTGAGCAGATATTGCGCCAGAAAATTGCCGTATGAAGCGTGTCCATCTCCGTTGAGCTGAAGCTGCGGAAGAAAGATCACCTCGAGGATCGAGCGCGCATCCTTGGTAAGTCCACGCCGATGCAGATCTTCCAGCATGGCGCCGCGCGCCTCTTCCATCTGCGCCATGCGATGGTCGAATATTGCCTGCACCAGCCCTTCGCGTGAGCCGAAATGATACTGCACGGCGAAATGATTGCCCAACTTGGCCTTCTGCGCGATTTTGCGCAGTGACACGCCGTTGATGCCGGACTGCGCGAAAAGACGTTCCGCAGTGAGGATCAACCTAGTCTTTGCATCAAGATTATCGCACTCGCCCGCCAAGGCCGCCACCTCCCCGCATTCCCTTTCCCCCTTTTGGTCCGGCTCATCGCAAAGCCAACCACCTAAGTCAATTGTCTCACTCTTCATTTGGATCGGGTATAGGCATGGTTGGCCGGCCTGTCCATCAGCCTGACTCTGGCCGGCAGTCAATATGGAAAAATATAATTATATAACATTGATTTATTTATATTTTCTAATCCGACCGGATGGGCTGTGCAGTCGGCCCGAGGCGCAACCAGCAGCGAGTCGCAGCTCATTTCAGCGGGTCCCTTCGTCAAATTTCTATTTACAAGTGGCTTAACTTGATCCAACCTAAGCTTTGTTAGGGAAGGTGGAGCCGAGTCCATTTCCCGCAACACAGTTATGGAGAGCGATGATGTCTATGCAGACCGGCCTGATCTTCCACCCGTACATGCGCCCCGGACGAACCGCGCGACAAACCCTCGAATGGGGCGTGCAGAGCGCGGTGCACTGCGACAAGATCGGCTTCACGACGATGATGATCTCCGAGCATGCCTCGCAGATCTGGGAGAATATTCCCAACCCCGAACTGATCATGGCTGCCGCAGCCTTGCAGACCAAGAACATCAGCTTCGCGCCGATGGCCCATATTCTGCCGCATCAGCATCCCACCAAGCTGGCGATGACCGTCGGCTGGCTCTCGCAGATTCTGGAAGGGCGCTACTTCATGGGTATCGGCGCGGGCGCCTACCCGCTCGCCTCCTACATGCATGGAATCAAGAACGGCCAGGACACCGCTTTTCTCAATGAGATGGTGCGTGAGTCGCTTTTCATCATGGAAAAGATCTGGAAGCGTGAACCCTTCTTCTATGAAGGAAAATTCTGGTCCGCCGGTTTTCCGGAAGAGGAAGTAGCGGTCACGGAAGAGGACGAGCAGCACAAGCTCGCCAACTACTCCCCCTTTGGCGGTGATTTTCCAGAATTTGCCGTGACTGGCTTCAGCTACAACTCGCCCTCGATGAAGCTGGCGGGCGAACGCAATTTCAAGCCTGTATCGATCTTCTCGGGCATCGATGCCCTTAAGAAGCACTGGGAGACCTATTCCGAGGCGAACATCAAGGCCGGGTTTACCCCGGATCGGCAGCGCCATGCCGTTTCGCAGACGGTCTTCGTCGGGGATACCGATGCCGAAGCCAAGCGCGAGGTTATGGAAGGGCCGATCGGCTACTGCTTCAACCGTTACCTGATCCCGATCTGGCGCCGCTTCGGCATGATGGACGGTTTCGCCAAGGATGCCGGCATCGATCCCGACAAGGCCGATCTCGAATTCCTGGTCGACAAGGTGTTCGTCGTGGGCTCGCCCGACACCGTGGTCGAGAAGCTCAACGCCCTGTTCGAAAAGACGGGTGGCTGGGGTACGTTGCAGGTCGAGGCGCACGACTATTATGATGATCCGGCGCCCTGGTTCCATTCGCTTGAACTCATCGCCAAGGAAGTCGCCCCTCGCGTCAAGCTTCCGGCCGGCACGGCAACGGAAGTCGCCTGATCGGCTTTTGGGGGTCACCCCACCTTTGCTCCGGTGCGCCATGAAAGCGTACCGGAGCGCTTTGTCCGCTTGTCCGGGATGTCAGCCAATCGACAATCTTTCCGCGCATTGCTCAGGCCGACCGTGATCAAGCGGGAGAACCTGATTGACGCATACGACACCAGCATCTGTCCTATAAAAAAGCCCGCAAGGAGCGCTGACATCGGCAATTGACACACAATTGGTCGAGGGGAGAGCACATGAAGGAAATGGCCATCACGCATCGCAGAAGCGTCATCGCAGGACGGCATCCGCGGTGGCAATGGTCCAGTCTCCACGAGTATCTCGACTGGAGTCTCAGCGATTTTGGCGATCGCCCCCTTGTAATCACCGATGACGTGGTTCTCACATATGAAGAGGTCGCGGCCGTCTCGCGTCGTTTGGCGGCTGGTCTGGCGGAACGAGGGGTCGTCAAAGATGACCGGGTGGGCCTCGTCATGGCCAATGATCCCGCAATCGTGCCCCTGCTTTTCGCGATCTGGCGTGTCGGCGCCATCGCGGTCCCCCTCAATACGCTCTATCGTCCTGATGAAATCGAGTTCGCCGTTCGCGAAGCCGGATGCGCACTGCTGATCGCGATGAGCAGCTTCGGCTCGCGGGATATATCCGCCCAGCTTGACGAGGCGTTGCCGGGGTGGCGGGACGGCCAGTGTCCGGGCCTGCCTGAACTTCGCGGTGGTTTGATTTTCGATCGAACCGATCCTCTGCAATTTCTCGATGATCTGGCGGGGTCAGGGCCCGTCCCGGCAGAAAGCGTCGTGCATGGCGGAGATTCCGCTGTCATCATGTTCACGTCCGGCACCACGGGCTCGCCCAAGGGCGTGGACATCTCGCATGATAATCTTCTGCGCGCCTCTTACGCGGGCGCATACCATCAGGCTTTCGAGTATGGCCGGCGCGCGGTCTTTTCGCTGCCGCTCTATCATGGCTTCGGCCTGGTGGTGGGACTGCTTTCCGGCATGATCGTCGGCGGCGCAATCATACCGCTCCTTCGCTTTGATCCGGACGCGATCCTGACCGCGATCGGCCGTCATCGGGCGAACTATCTCATGGGCGTCCCGACCATGACCATCGCGCTGCTGGAACAGGCCAAGCGCCGCCAGTACGACCTTTCCTCTCTGACCGCGATCCACAGCGCGGCGGCGCCGACGCCGAGCTGGGTCTGGGCGGATGTTCAGAAGACGTTCGGCTGTGAAGATATCATCACCAGCTATGGACAGACGGAAGTCACCGCCACCGTCATCTGCACGGTCCCCGGCGACCCGATCGAGATCGTAGCACAAACCCAGGGTCGCATCGTCGAAGCGGGTATCGCGGGGCTTCCCGATCAGGATGGCAGGATCGCCGAATTCAAAACGATCGATCCCGAAACCGGCGCGGACCTGCCATGGGGCCATCCGGGTGAACTGTGCTGCCGCAGCCCGATGAACAGCAAGGGCTATTTCCGCAATCCCACCGCAACCGCGGAACTTTTTCTGCCTGGCGGCTGGATCAGAATGGGGGATCTGGGTCAGTTCCGCGAGGACGGCAACCTGTTCCTCACCGGCCGTTCCAAGGAACTTTACAAGAGCCGGGGCGAACTGGTGTCGCCCAAGGAACTCGAACAGATACTGACCGCGCATGAAGGCATAGCCCAGGCATTCTTCATCGGCATGCCGGACGATCGCTATGGCGAGTGCGGATGCGCCTGGGTCGTTCGCGCGGAAGGCGGCACCATGACAGAAAGCGAGATCAAGGAGTATCTTCGCAGCCGCGTCGCCGCTTATAAAATGCCACGCGATATCTGGTTCACCACCGATGACGCACTTCCCAAGACGGGTACCGGCAAGGTCCAGAAGGCTCGCCTGCGCGAGCAGGCGCTGGCCCTGGTGGAAGCCCGCAAGTCCGTTTCAACAGACTCCTGAAAAGAGCCCGCTCATGTCGGAAAATCGCGTATCGCCTATCGAAGACATCATTCAGGACGCGATCGAAGGGCGACCTTATATTCTCGTGGATGCGGACGATCGGGAAAATGAGGGCGATGTCATCATTCCCGCGCAGTTCGCGACGCCGGCCCAGATCAATTTCATGGCCCGCTACGCCCGCGGGCTGATCTGCCTGGCCATAACGCGCTCCCGCGCTGACGAGCTGAAATTGCGGCCGATGACCGACCATAATGAATCCGGCCATGGCACCGCTTTCACGGTGTCGATCGAGGCGCGCGAGGGCGTGACAACGGGTATATCGGCCCCCGACCGGGCTCATACCATTGCTGTCGCTATTGACCCCTCGAAAGGGCCGGACGATCTGGCAACGCCTGGGCATGTATTTCCTTTGACGGCCCGTGACGGCGGCGTTCTCGTTCGCGCCGGTCACACCGAAGCTGCGGTCGACATCTCCCGCCTGGCAGGGCTGGCGCCCGCCGGCGTGATCTGTGAAGTCATGAACGAAGACGGAACCATGGCACGCTTGCCCGATCTGCTGCGCTTTGCCGATATTCACGGTTTGAAAGTCGGGACGATTGCCAACCTCATCGCCTACAGGCGCCGGTCCGAGCGCCTTATCGAATGCGTGGTAAGCGCACCCTTCGAGAGCCATTATTCCGCAGTTCCACTTACCATCCATGTCTATCGGGATCTGGTCGACGGTGGCGAGCATGTGGCTATCGTCAAAGGCCACATCCAGCCCGACTCGGACACGCTGGTTCGTGTCCACCAGGTCGATCTGACTGCCGATCTTCTTGGCTGGACGGCCGCGCATCACAATTACGTGCCACGCGCTCTCAAGGAGATCTCGCAGCACCAGGGGCCGGCAGCCGCGGTGTTTGTCCGCGATCCAAGTCCGACCTCGATATCGCGACGAATCGGTGGTGGTCGACGCCTTTATCATGAAACACATGCAAGCCGTGATTATGGCATCGGCGCTCAAATCCTTCTCGATCTGGGTGTCGGACAGATGACTCTTCTGACGTCCAGCAAGGCCAAACTGGCGGCACTGGAGGGCTTCGGCCTGACGGTGACAGGTCGCCTCGAACTACGCGAAGAAAATCCCGTGCCTCATCTCCACCTCAATCTCGACTGACCCGGCCGGGCGCACAGCGCATGTGCGGGCGATGAAGCGATGGGCGGCCTGACGGCAGCCAGATACAGATATGTCGATGACCTCCCAGCCCTGCACGCAAAAATCCCTAACCTGCATTTGTTTAATGGGGCGGGAGAAAACAGAGGGCGCTTAACGCCACTATGGATTCACCAGCTCGGAGTGGCTCTCCCTACCTACATACCCTCAATCACTTAGTCGTTGGAATACGCTGAATAAACAAGGCCCTGCCTCTACGCACCGGAGGCAATCCAGCCAACGGCTCTTTCCTTGCCGCACCTGCCTAAATATCATTGACATCTACCTAATTTATATTAGCCTACCGCTCCTACGATATGGCTCCAGCAAGGCGCTGAAGCCGAAGGGGAGAAGCGAAAATGGCGCTCAGAATCAAAAAAATGCATCTGGCGTGTGGGATTGCGCTGAGTGGGCTCGTGGCCGGAATGCCGGCGTTCGCGCAGAGCGCCACCGAACAAGGGGATGACGAGGCATCGAGCGATGCGACTATCCCGGGCGAGATCATCGTCACGGCCCAGCGCCGTTCGGAAGCATTGTCGAAAGTCCCGGTCTCGGTTTCCGCATTCAACGCCGAGATGTTGCAGGATCGCAACGTGTCCAGCGAGCAGGATCTGGCAGCCCTGGTGCCCGGTCTGATCGTGAAGAGCGGGCAGAACTCGAACCAGATCAGCTTCACGCTTCGCGGCCAGACGCTCGATCCCTTCTCCGGTTCCAGCCCCGCCGTGCTGACCTATATCAACGAAGCACCCCAGAGCGCGGGCAACACGTCGACGGCTTTCTTCGATTTCAGTTCCGTCCAGGTTCTGAAAGGTCCCCAAGGCACCCTGTTCGGTCGCAACGCGACCGGCGGCGCGATCCTCTACGAGACCACCAAGCCCGGCGACGTCTTCGGAGGCTATGCGACGATCAAGGGCGGTGAGCGCAACTACATCCAGCTTCAGGGTGCACTCGACATCCCGTTGTCCGACGCGATCAAGGTGCGCGTCGCCGGCGACTGGAGTAAGCAGGACGGCTACATCCGCAATGCCAGGACCGGCAGCACGCTGGGTGACACCGATGCGCTATCCGGACGCATCACCCTGGTGATCGAGCCCTCGTCCGGTTTCAAGAATACGACCGTGGCGCAGTACAGCGACTTTGGTGGTTCCGAAGGCGCCGGCGGCCTCTATTCCTATCATGCCTGCGGCGAAACCAACAACGGTTACACTCTGACCGCGACGCTCGACTGCGTCTATGGGATGAACAGCCCCTTCGCGCCGACGCTCGGCGACGGCCCGATGGGCGAAGGTACATGGCCCGGCGCGGTGCCCGGCTACCTCGCCTGGCAGCAGCAGCACCCCTACGAGGTCTGGTTGAGCTACGACTTGCCGCACAAGGCGCATGCCGCCTTCGTCACCAACACCACCGAGATAGAGCTTGGCGACGACCTCACGCTGAAGAACATCTTCAACTGGGCCGATGCCTTTGCCCGCACGCCGGGAATCCTCTCGGGTTCGCCTTTTGGGTCGCTCAACCTCTACAACCGCTCCGGTCTGGGTAACGGCCGGCCCGGCGGCGAGGAATTCTCGACCAGGGCTGTCTCGAACGAACTGCAGTTGCAAGGTAAGTCAGGCGCACTCGAATATATCATCGGCGCCTTCTATTCGAACACCAAGAAGAAGGAATACATCCCTGTCATCGTCGGTGACGAACTGGCGACGCCTTTGGCCGACATCGCCTATTATTATCACCAACGGTCAGAATCGAAGGCGGTATTCGCACAGCTCAGCTACGAGTTGACCGACAAGCTCAAGGCCACTGCCGGCGGTCGCTACACTTGGGAAACTGCGGGTCTGGACCAGATCCAAGGCAGCCTGTTCAACCTTACCGGCACCACGCCGCTTCGTCAGGAGGCCAAGCTCCACGATCCGAGCTGGACCTTCAACCTTCAGTACCAGATCGATTCGTCAAACATGGTCTATTTCTCCCAGCGCGGCAGTTTCCGTGCGGGCGGCTTCAACGGCGCGGTCGTGCCGTTCAACAACACCAACTTCTTCGACAACGAGACCACCTACGATTTCGAACTCGGCTACAAGTTTGCCGGGCATCTCGGCGACATACCGACGCGATTCAACATCGCGGCCTATCGCCAGATCGTGAAGAATGCCCAGCATTCGATCTACGCGCTGGTGGCCGGCAATCCCGCGGCCTTCACCGTCAACGTGCCGGAGAAGCGCATCCAGGGCGTCGAGTTCGACGGCAACTTCAAACCCGCCACCTGGTTCGAATTCGGGTTCTCGGGCGCCTACACCGATGCCAAATTCACCAAAAATGTGGTCGATCTCTCGGCAGCCACCGGCGTTCCGGGCTTGACGATCCCGTTCGACACTTACACCGACGCCCCGAAATGGGCCGGTTCGGTCTATACGGTAATCGGATTGCCGATCCCCGAGGATCTCGGTGAGGTCAAGCTGCGCACCGACGTCTTCGGACAGACCAAGACCTATTTCTCTAACAACGAGGGCTCGATCACACCCCGCACCCAATTGCCGGGCTATGTGACGGTCGACATGCGGCTGAGCTGGGACAACATCAGCGGCAGTGGCTTCTCGGCTGCCGTCTATGCCAAGAACCTGTTCGACAAGCTTTACTACAATTCCGGGTATGTCGAAGGCGCAAGTGGCGGCTTCAACACCGCGATCTGGGGCGAACCGCAGACGTTCGGCGCAGAAATCACCTTCAGGTTCTAAGTTCGGTCGATGGTGGGCGGATTATCCCGCCCACCTGTTTCCATGTTCGCGGTCAAGGATTCATGGACTTCAAAACATGGGATGGACTTGTCCAGCAGTCGCGGCCGCTGACAGGACATGTTTATAAGGGCGCTTTCAAATTAATGTCGTGGATCGGGATAGCAACGGGAAAGCAATTTCTACGCCAACCGGGCTTTCTCTCATGGAAGCCATTCGCGACAATGGCGCCAGCAATTGATCGGAACGGCAGCCGAAGCGATCAGAATCGAGCACCCTCCGCAGACGGGCCGTCATGACCGAGAGCGGCGAGACATGATCGTGATCGATCGCGTTCCTTGATCAACATTGTTTTTATGGAGGATGGTATGGGAAGGCTTGCGGGAAAGGTTGCCCTCATCAGTGGAGGCGCCCGAGGCATGGGCGCGGCTCACGCTAGGGAGATCGTCAACGAAGGCGGCAGCGTTGTTATCGGCGACGTACTGGACATTGAAGGAAGGGCACTGGCGCAAGAGATTGGGGATCGGGCGCGGTTTATCCATCTCGACGTTACAAGGGAGCGCGACTGGGCCGACGCGGTCGCTCTCGCCGTAGCGGAATTCGGTTGCCTCAACGTGCTCGTGAACAACGCCGGAATATGCACGATGGGCTCCATCGAGAATTTTACGCTCGACGACTGGAACCACATTATCAACATCAATCTGACCGGTCAGTTTCTGGGAATTCGGGCAGCCACACCCGCATTGGTGCAGTCGGCCCCCTCGTCGATCATCAACGTGTCTTCGACCCAAGGTATCGAAGGGATCGCCGGACTCCATGGCTATACTGCATCAAAATTTGCCGTGCGCGGACTTACCCGTTGCATCGCGATTGAGCTTGCCGACCGGGGCGTGCGGGCAAATACCATATGTCCCGGCACGATCGCTACGCCAATGAACGAAGGCCTCGATGTGAGCGGCTTTAATCCCATGAACCGCAAAGCCGACCCTCGGGAAGTTGCAAAGCTGGTCGTTTTTCTCGCCAGCGATGAATCTCCTTTTATCTCCGGTACGGATATTCTTATCGATGGGGCCGAATTGGCAGGACACGGACCGCTCGTTCCACTTTAAACGAGCAATCCTGGCTGCAACGCAGGCTTTTCAGGCATTTGTCCGGTAGCTCGAAAATGAGTGTCATCTGCGTCCAGTTGGCGAATGCGTGAACATCCCGCCCAATCACCCCGGGGCGCGTCTCAGCGGTTCGACAACATTGCTGCACCGAAACGCAGCATACCGCACTATTAGCACGACAGAGATTCACATCCTGTCTCCCCGACCATATTTTCAATCACTTAGCCGCACTCGCGCTCAAGCGGCTTATCGTCGCTTTGCATTGCCAGCCTGATTTCACCGCCGCGACGGCAAGGCGAGCCGTCCTTTCTGCATCCATGGATCGCGCGCTCTCGGGACCGCCATGGATTGCCATCGCCGCGGTGCAACATTATGCGCCTTGCCATTGCTGTCCAACGCCATCCGAAAGGCATCGCCATCATGGCCCAGATTTCCGCCAACGACCCCATCGTCGTCCTCTCCTATGCCCGCACGCCGATGGGCGGCCTCTCGGGCGTCTTTGCCGATGTCTCGGCGACCGATCTCGGCGCCACCGCGGTCAAGGCCGCGGTCGAGCGCGCCGGCGTGTCTGGTGAGGACATCGAGCGCATCTATATGGGCTGCGTGCTGCCCGCCGGGCTCGGCCAGGCGCCCGCCCGCCAGGCGGCGCTCAAGGCCGGCCTGCCCAAGTCGGTCCAGGCGAGCACGGTCAACAAGGTCTGCGGCTCGGGAATGCAGACGGTGATCATGGGCGCCGAGGCGCTCGCCAGCGGCTCGATCGACATGGTGATCGCCGGCGGTATGGAAAGCATGACCAATGCGCCCTACCTGCTCAAGAAGCATCGCAATGGCGCGCGCGCCGGCCACGACACCGCCTATGACCACATGTTCCTCGACGGCCTCGAGGACGCCTACGAGGGCGGCTCGATGGGCTCCTACGCCCAGGCCGTCGCCGACGAGTACCAGCTCACCCGCGAGGCGCAGGACGCCTATTCGATCGAATCGCTACGCCGCGCCCAGGCCGCGATCGCCGAGGGCGGTTTCGCCAGCGAGATCGTTCCCGTGACGGTCAAGAGCCGCGCCGGCGAGGTCGTGGTCGACACCGACGAGCAGCCCGGCAAGGGCCGGCCCGAGAAGATCCCGACGCTCAAGCCGGCCTTCGCCAAGGACGGTACGATCACCGCCGCCAGCTCCAGCTCGATCTCGGACGGCGCCGCCGCCATGGTGCTGACGCGCGCGAGCGTGGCGAAGACGAAAGGCCTGGCCCCGGTAGCCAGGGTCGTGGCGGTATCGGCCCACGCGCACGAGCCGCAGCGCTTCCCGACCACGCCCGTGGCGGCGATCACAAAACTGCTCGACAAGGCCGGCTGGCAGCTTGCCGACGTCGACCTGTTCGAGATCAACGAGGCCTTCGCCTGCGTCGCCATGTTCGCGATGCACGACCTCGGCATCCCGCACGAGAAGATCAACGTGCACGGCGGCGCCACCGCGCTCGGCCACCCGATCGGCGCCTCGGGCACGCGCATCATCACCACGCTGATCGGCGCGCTCAAGCACAAGGGCCTCAAGCGCGGCATCGCCACCCTCTGCATCGGGGGCGGCGAGGCGACGGCCGTGGCCGTAGAACTGGTCTGATCCCATCGCGTCGTCCCGGGCTCGACCCAGGGCGACGCGCATTTACGGTGCGCCCGCGCCCCACAGGCGGTCCTGGCGCACATAGCCCGCACGGCCGCCGCCCAGGTCGAGCCGGCACCAGCCCTCACCGCAATCGCCGAGCTGGCCGGTCACGCCCGGCTCAAGCCGCCAGAGCAGCCGCGCACCGTCAACGCCCTTGTCGCGCATCTCCGCCAAGCCTTGCCCCTTCACGATCGCGCCGCGCTCGCGCTTGAGCAAGCGCGCCAACATCCAGCCGCGCGCGCCTGCCGGGTCCTCGACCAGCCGCCAGCCTTCCATGCGGCGCAACACCTTCATCGGCAGCCCCGCGCGCCGATAGACCCAGGCGATGCGATACGTCTCCGCCGGTCCGACCCGCAGGTTCACCTCGTCGGCGCGGAGCGAGGCCCAATAGGGCACGTCCTCGTCGTCGGCCGCCAGCGCGGGGGCGCCCGACGCCAGCAGGGCCAAGGCGACAACCATGCGGAATCGTGAAAACATGGGATTTTCCATAGCCCCGGCACGCGCACGCCTTCAAGGCCGCTTGACCCTTCGCATGGCTGCGGCAAATTACACACGACACCATGACCACCGCAATCGAAACCCCGCTCGCCCGCCGCGCCGCCGGAAAGCCGCGCGTCGTCGTCACGCGCCGCCTGCTGCCGGAAATCGAGGCCCGCCTGGCCGAACTGTTCGATACCGCGCTCAGCCCCGACGACGTGCCGATGAGCCGCGAGGCGATCGTCGCGGCGCTGCGCGACTGCGATGTCCTCGTCCCCACCGTGACCGACCGGATCGACGGCGCGATGATCGCCGGGGCCGGCGAGCAATTGGGCCTCATCGCCAATTTCGGTGCCGGGGTGGACCACATCGACCTTGCCGCGGCCCGCGCCCGCAAGATCGTCGTCACCAACACGCCCAGCGTCTTCACCGACGATACCGCCGACATGACGATGGCGCTGATCATCAGCGTGCCGCGCCGCCTGCCCCAGGCCTCGCGCACGCTGCTGGCCGGGCAATGGACCGGCTGGGGTCCATCGAACTTCCTCGGCCAGAGCCTGGGCGGCAAGCGGCTGGCGATAGTCGGCATGGGCCGCATCGGCCAGGCCGTCGCCCACCGCGCGCGCGGCTTCGGGCTGGAAGTGGTCTATCACAACCGCCACCGTCTGCCGCCGGCGGTCGAGAACATGCTGGGCGCGCGCTATGAGGCCGATCTCGACCACCTGATCGCCGAGGCGGACATCCTGACGTTGCACTGCCCGGCCAGCAGCGAGACGCACCACCTGCTCGACGCGCGGCGCATCGCCGCGATGAAGCCGCACGCCTGCGTGATCAACACCGCACGCGGAGACCTGATCGACGAGGAGGCGCTGATAACGGCGCTCGAAGCAGGGCGGCTCGCCGGCGCGGGGCTCGATGTCTATGCGCGCGAACCGACGGTCGATCCGCGGCTGCTTGCGCTGCCCAACGTCATCCTCACGCCGCATATCGGCAGCGCGACGATCGAGGGACGCGGCGCGGCCGGGCTGCGGCTGATCGCCAACATCCGCTTCTGGATGGACGGCCACCGTCCGCCCGACCAGGTGCTCGAAGGCTGGGCGTAGGGCAGCTTCCCCGTGCCGGGGGAGGAATTTCCCCCTCGCCTTGTCTCCCCGCTCGGGAATGTTCTAAGCCCGCGCCGCGGGCGACGCCGCGCTCTGCGCCGGCCCTGGAAGGGGGAAGCCGAAATGCGGAAATGGTGTGCCATGCTGCTTGCCGCGCTGGCGGCGAATCCCACGCTGGCGCTTGCGCAGGAGGCCGTGGCCGAGGCGCCCGACACCGGCGATACCGCCTGGATCCTCACTTGCGCCGCGCTCGTGCTGCTGATGACGCTGCCGGGCCTCGGCCTGTTCTACGGCGGACTGGTCCGCGCCAGGAACTTCCTGTCGGTCCTGGTCCAGTGCGGCGCAATCGCCGCGGTGGCCTCTCTGCTGTGGATCGTTGTCGGCTATACGCTGGCTTTCGGTGACGTGACGAGCGGCTGGCTGGGCTCGGGCAACGCCTGGATGCTGATCCACCTTGCCGAAGTGCGCATCGGTACCGGCGTGCCGGAAAGCGCCTTCGCGCTGTTCCAGATGTGCTTCGCGGTGATCGCCCCGGCGCTGATGGCCGGCGCCTGGGTCGATCGCGCGCGCTTCGGCTGGGTGGTCGGCTTTTCCGCGCTGTGGAGCCTGGTCGTCTATGCGCCGGTGGCCCACTGGATCTGGGGCGGCGGCTGGCTGGCCTCCCGCTTCGGCACGCTCGATTTCGCCGGCGGCATCGTCGTCCACACCACGGCGGGCGTCTCGGCGCTGGTCGCGGCGCTGCTGCTCGGCCGTCGCCAGGGCTTTCCCCGCACGCTGATGCTCCCGCACAGCCCGGCGCTGACCATGGCCGGTGCGGGGCTGCTGTGGGTCGGCTGGTTCGGCTTCAACGGCGGCTCGGCGCTGGCCGCCAGCGACGACGCGGCGAGCGCGATCATTGCCACCCACGCCGCGGCCTGCGCCGCCGCGCTTGCCTGGCTTCTGATTGAGCGCATCAGCGTCGGCAAGCCCACAAGCGTGGGCTTCGCCACGGGCGCCATCGCCGGCCTTGCCACGGTGACGCCGGCGGCGGGCTATATCTCCCCGGGCGCCGCGATCGTCTTCGGCGTGCTGGCGGCCAGCGCCTGCTACCCCATGATCCAACTGATGAAACAGAAGCTGGAGATCGACGATTCGCTCGACATCTTCGCCGTCCACGGCATCGGCGGCATCACCGGCTCGATCCTGCTGGCGGTGTTCCTATCGGTCGATCTCGGCGGCGTCGGCTATGCCGAGGGCATGGACATGGGCCGCCAGTTCCTCGCCCAGTTCGTCGGCGTCGGCGTGGTCACGCTGTGGGCGGCCGTGGTCAGCGCCATCCTCGCGGTAATGGTCTCGCTCATCCTGCCGATGCGCGTGGACGACGATGCCGAGCGCGAGGGACTGGACATCACCAGCCATGGCGAGCGCGCCTGGGAACTCGACTGAGACGCACCCGCCGGCTTGTTCCAGACTGGCCCCTTGCCAGCGCTCTCCGGCCCGTGCGAGGCCATGGACAAACGGAGGATTGCCCATGGCGCTGACCAGCGACGTCGCCGACCACTTCAACATGCACCGGGACGACGATCCCTACTGGAGCGAAAGCTCGTGGTTCTCGTGGGCGATCCCCGAGCGGAAGATCAACGGCTTCTTCTACAACCACTTCCGGCCGAACATGAACTGCATGCTGGCCGGCCCGGCAATGTGGGACGCCACCACGCCGCACGCGTGGAGCTTTCCGTTCTTCGACTGGCAGGCGATGCGCCCGCTGCCGAAAGGCCGCTACGGGATCGACTACGACAAGTACCACTTCACCACCGATTTCTCGTTCGGCATCGAGATGCTGGAGCCATTGAAGCGCTACCGGCTGAGCTACGATGCCAACAGCTTCCGCCTCGACCTCACCTTCGAGGCGATCTGCGAGCCGCACGAGATCGGCAGCCGCCAGGACCACGGCTTCGACGGCGCCTACCGGCTGCACTTCGAACAGCCCGGCCGCATCGCCGGCACCGTCGAGCTTGAGGGCGAGACCTACGAGGTCGACACCTTCTCGATCCGCGACGGCTCGCACGGCCGGCGCAATCTGGAGAAGTGCACGCCGGGCGGCTACCTCTGGTCCACAGCCGACGAGAGGACCGGCTTCCACATGATGGCGGTCGACGCGAACGGCTCGCGCGATACCGTCGCGGTAGGCGGCTATATCCTGCGCGACGGCGTGATCGCCTCGCTTGCGGAAGGCACGCGCCGCGTGCTGGAGCGCGATGGCCCGCGCGTCACCGCGGTCGAAGTCACCGCACGGGATAAGCTGGGGCGCGAGTTACACGCCGTCGGCAGCTCGGTCTGCCACGCCGAGGTGATCCTCTTTCCCGATCGCGGCATGTGGTGGCAGCAGTTCGCCTGGGACTACGACGGTCACACCGGCGCGGTCGGCGAGGATCAGGAATACTACGGCCTGCAGGATTATCGCCGCTGGCACCGGGCGGGTTCCCAGGCCTGGGCCCAAAGGTAACCGGCCCGATGACCCGGCTCGTCATCGTCACCGGCACCACCGGCAGCGGTAAGACCACGACAGCCAAGGAATTCGTCGCGCAGGCGGACGACCTCTGGCTGCATTTCGGCGTCGACACGATGCTCGGCACGCTGGTACCGCGCAAATTCGTCGACGGCGGCCCTCGCGGCGAGGAAGGCATCCACATGGCGCCCGACGATCCGGGCGCCCCGGACGGGCCGGCGCACTTGAGCCTGGGCCGCTACGGTGCGGGGCTGATCGACACCTACCACCGCATGGTGCGCGCGGCGGTGGAGAACGGGCAGCGGGTGATCATAGACCATGTCGCGACCTCCGCCCCGCCGATCCTGCCGAACATGGTCGCGCATTTCCGCGATCTCGATACGCTGTTCGTCGCACTGAAGCCGCCGCTGGCGATCCTCGGCGAACGCATCGCAGGCCGCATCGCCGAAGTGGAGAAAGTGCTCGGCAAGGAGCACGCCGCCCGCAACAACGCCGGAACCCGCCGTGCCGGCGAATTCATCGCCCGCGAGATTTTCCGCCACGACTGCTTCGACATGGTGCTCGATACCGGCGCGCTGTCACCGCCCGAAGTGGCGCGGACGATCCTGGCGCGCGTGCAAGGCGGGCCGCCAGGCGACGCGCTGAAGCGGCTGGAACGATAACCTCGTACGCGTCATCCCCCTCGCAGCAACTGCACGCCCCAGTCGCGTTCGAACAGGTAGAGCAGCAGCCGCGCGGCCTCGCCGCGCTCGCCGGTCAGCCCGCCGTCGCGTTCGATCAGCAGGCGCGCGTCGTCGTGCGCCAGCGGCAGCAGGCGCTGGATCTGCTCGAGCGAGGCAATGCGGAACGGCGTGTCGCCCGACTGGCGCGTGCCGAGCAGCTCGCCGCCGCCGCGCAGGCGCAGGTCCTCCTCGGCAAGGCGGAAGCCGTCCTGCGTCTCGCGCATCAGCGCCAGCCGCTCACGCGCGGTCTCGGACAGCTCCGTCCCGCGCAGCAGCAGGCAGACCGATTTCTCCGACCCGCGCCCCACGCGGCCGCGAAGCTGGTGCAATTGCGCGAGGCCGAAGCGTTCCGCCTGCTCGATCACCATCAGCGTCGCATTGGGCACGTCGACCCCGACCTCGATCACCGTCGTCGCGACAAGCAGCTTCGCCTCGCCGCGCACGAAGCGCTCCATTGCCGCGTCCTTGGCCTCGGCCTTGAGCTGGCCGTGGACGAGCACGACGTCCTCCCCGAAGCGCGCCTTCAGTTCGGCGAAGCGCGCCTCGGCCGCGGCGAGGTCGTCGTTCTCGCTTTCGCGCACCATCGGGCAGACCCAGTAGGCCTGCCCGCCCCCCGCCAGATGCCGCGACAGCGCGCCGACGACGTCGCCGGTCCGCTCGACCGCCACCACGCGCGTGTCGATCGCCTGGCGGCCGGGCGGCATCTCGTCGAGCCGCGAGACGTCCATCTCGCCGTACTCCGCCAGCGTCAGCGTGCGCGGGATCGGCGTCGCGGTCATGGCCAGGCAGTGCGGCGTGCGCCTTCCGTTAACAGACATGGGGCCCTTCTGCGTCAGCATCAGCCGCTGGCCGACGCCGAAGCGGTGCTGCTCGTCGATCACCGCCAGCGCGAGGTTCTTGTACGCGACCGATTCCTGGAAGATCGCGTGGGTGCCCACCACGATGTCGATGCTGCCGTCCATCAGCCCCATCAGGATCGATTCGCGCGCGCGGCCCCCACCTCGCATGGAACCGCGGCCGGTGAGCAGCGCGATCTCGACGCCGGTGCCCGCCGCCATGCGGCTCAGCGTCGCGTGGTGCTGGCGCGCAAGGATCTCGGTGGGCGCGAGCAGCGCCGCCTGGGCGCCGGCCTCGACCGCGATCAGCATCGCTTCCAGCGCCACCACCGTCTTGCCCGAGCCGACATCGCCCTGCAGCAACCGCAGCATCGGCGCGGACTGGGCAAGATCGCCCTCGATCTCGGCAATCGTCCGCTTCTGCGCGCCGGTCAGGCCGAACGGCAGCGACAGCTTGTCCCGCAACCGCCCATCGCCCCGCAGCGGCGTGCCGCTCTTGGCGCGGTTGGCGTTGCGCACCAGCATCAGGGCAAGGCTGTTGGCCAGCAGCTCGTCGTAGGCCAGCCGCTCGCGCGCCTCGCGGTGCTCGTCGCGGTGCGCCAGCAGCAGCGCCTCGCGCCAGGCCGGCCACTTCTGGCGGTCGAGCAGGCCCGGCTCGATCCATTCGGGCAGATCGACGAGCGCGGCGAGCCCTTGCTGCACCAGCGCCGCGACGCGTCCCTGCGTCAGCCCCTCGGACAGCGGATAGACCGGCTCGCAGAGCTGGCCGAGCCCCGCGCTTTCCTCCGAGACGTGATCGGGATGGACGATCTGCAGCGTCTGCCCGTACTGGTCGAGCCGCCCGGCGATCCAGCGCGGCTCGCCCAGCGGCAACTGCTTGCGCGCCCAGCCCGAATTGCGCCCAAAATAAGTGAGCGCCACCATGTTGCCGGCCGCGTCGGTGGACAGCACGCGGAACGGCCCGCGCCCGGCGGAACTGCGGTATTCGGCCGGCGTCAGCGCAACGACGATGTTTTCCCCGACATTGGCCTCGTCGAGATTGGCCACGGCCCGGCGCTGCACGAAACGGTCGGGCAGGTGATAGGCGAGGTCCTTGACCCGCGTGAGCCCGAGCTTCTCCAGCGGCCGCGCGATTTGCGGGCCGACGCCCTTGAGGCTGGCGGTTTCGGCGAACAGGGGATTGAGCCGTTCGGGACGCATGCGGCAGGCTATATAGCGACTTGCCAAACAATAAACCCGTCGCCCCTGCGAAGGCAGGGCCCGGATAGCTCACCTCGCCGATGCCGCCGCTCGCGATGACGCGCGGTTATCCGGGCCCTGCCTTCGCAGGGGCGACGATGCTTGTATGGGCAGAGGGTTTCCCCTACCCGCCCCGCATGACAACCCACCGCCTGAAACGCCTGCAGTTCCGTGCCTGGCATCGTGGCACGCGCGAAGCCGACTACATGATCGGCTGCTTCTTCGATCGCTACCACGCAAGCTGGGCCGAGGCGGAGATCGCCTGGTTCGAGGCACTGCTCGACGAGGACGACGCCGAGATCATGGCCTGGGCGCTCGGCGCCCTGCCCATCCCCGAACGCTACGCCGGCGAGCTGATGGTGCTGATGCAGAAGCTGGACTACGTCGAGATTCCGCGCTGAAGCCCGCCAGGACGTAAATGCCCGACCTCACCCGCATCCTTTCCGCCAAGACGCCGCTGACGCTCGCCTCGGTCGCGCGCGGCGCGCAGCCGCTGGTCATGGCGGACCTTGCCCGCGCCGCCAAAGGGCGCGCCGTCTTCGTCGCGCCGGACGAGGCGGCGATGCGCGCGGTGGCGGACGCCGCCGGCTTCTTCGCGCCCGAGCTGGAAGTGGTCGAGTTTCCCGCCTGGGACTGCCTGCCCTATGACCGGTCGAGCCCCGCGCTCTCCGTCAGCGCCCGCCGCCTGGCCGCGCTGCACCGGCTGCAAGGCAAGCCCGGCGGCCCGCAAATCCTCGTCACGACGATCAACGCGCTGCTCCAGCGCGTACCCACCCCCTTCCGCATCCGAGAATCGGTGCGGCTGCTCAAGCCCGGCATGGAGATCGGCCGCGAGAGCCTGATCGCGCTGCTCCAGCGCCAGGGCTATTCGCGCACCGATACCGTCGCCGATGCCGGCGAGTTCGCCGTGCGCGGATCGATCTTCGACATCTTCCCCTCGGGGCTCGACCAGGGCTTGCGGCTCGACTTCTTCGGTGACGAGCTGGAAACGCTGCGCCTGTTCGATCCCAACACCCAGCGCTCTACCGGCTCGCTCGACGCGCATCTGCTGCTTCCCGCCAGCGAGGCGCTGCTGGAAGAGGAAAGCATCAAACGCTTCCGCGGCCGCTACCGCGAGTTGTTCGGCGCCAATGCCACCTCGGACCCGCTTTACCAGGCGGTCAGCGACGGCCGCCGCCTTGCCGGCATGGAGCACTGGCTGCCGCTGTTCGAGGACCGGCTGGTCACACTGTTCGACCATCTCGCCGCCGGCGACCTCATCGTCATCGATAGCGCGGCGCAAGGCGCGGCCGACGAGCGGCTGGCCGACATCGCCGACTACTTCGCCGCGCGCACCGACACGAGCGGCAAGGCGCCCGGCAGCTACCGCCCCTTGAAGACCGACGCGCTCTACCTGCGGCGCGAAGAGCTGGACGCGCAGCTTGCCGGCTGGCCGGTCCACCGCGCCGATATCTTCGCCCAGCCCGAAAGCGACAAGGCGGTCGACTTCGGCTTCACCGGCGGCCGCGACTTCGCGCCCGAGCGCGCCAGAAGTTCGGGCGGTTCGGGCGACAACGTCTACGAAGCGGCCGCAAGGCATCTCCACGCCGTCGCGCGCAGCGGCCGCAAGGCGATCATTGCCGCCTATTCGCCCGGTAGCCGCGCGCGCATCGCCGCGATTCTTGGCGAAGCGCAGAAACCCGCGCCGGCCCTCGCCGAATCCTGGCAGGAAGCGCTCGGCATCGCTGCCGGATCGGTGCCCGCTGCGCTGGTCCTGCCGCTGGAAACCGGCTTCGCCAACGCCGAGATCGAGCTGATCACCGAGCAGGACATCCTCGGCGACCGGCTCGTGCGCCGCAAGAAGCGCCGGAAGGATGCCGACGCCTTCCTCGCCGAGCTGTCCGCGCTCACCCCCGGCGATCTCGTCGTTCACATGGACCACGGCATCGGCCGCTACGAGGGGCTGCAGTCGATCCCGGTGGGCAAGAGCCCGCACGACTGCGTGATGCTGACTTACGCCGGCGGCGACAAGCTCTACATCCCGGTCGAGAACATCGACGTGCTTTCGCGCTACGGCAGCGGCGAGGAAGGCGTCGCGCTCGACAAGCTCGGCGGCGAAGCCTGGCAGCGGCGCAAGGCCCGGCTCAAGGAGCGCATCCGCGAGATCGCGCACGAGTTGCTGCGCACCGCCGCGAAGCGCGCGCTGCGCCAGGCACCGGTGCTGCTGCCCGAGCAGGCGAGCTACGACCAGTTCGCCGATCGCTTCCCCTGGCAGGAGACCGAGGACCAGGAGCACGCGATCGACGACGTGCTCAAGGACTTGTCCGAAGGCAAGCCGATGGATCGCCTGGTCTGCGGCGACGTCGGCTTCGGCAAGACCGAGGTGGCGCTGCGCGCGGCCTTCGTCGCCGCCATGGCCGGCCAGCAGGTCGCGGTGGTGGCGCCCACCACGCTGCTCGCCCGCCAGCACTATACCGGCTTCACCGCGCGCTTCGCCGGCTTCCCGATCGAGATCGGCCGCCTCTCGCGCCTCGTGCCCGAAAAGGAGGCGAAGGAGACGCGCGCGCGCCTCGCCGACGGGACGATGGACATCGTCATCGGCACGCATGCGATCCTCTCCAAGACCGTCAGCTTCAAACGGCTGGGCCTCGTCATCGTCGACGAGGAGCAGCGCTTCGGCGTCAACCACAAGGAAAAGCTCAAGCAGCTCCGCACCGACGTCCACGTCCTGACGCTCACCGCCACGCCGATCCCGCGCACGCTGCAGATGGCGATGAGCGGGCTGCGCGAACTCTCGACCATCCAGACCCCGCCGGTCGACCGTCTCGCCGTGCGCACCTACGTCATGGAATGGGACGACATGGTGATGCGCGAGGCGCTGCTGCGCGAGCATCATCGCGGCGGGCAGAGCTTCATCGTCGTGCCCCGCATCGCCGACATGGCCGAGGTCGAGGACTGGCTACGGACCAGCGTGCCCGAGGTGAAGTTCGTCTCCGCCCACGGCCAGATGGGCGCCGGCGAGGTCGAGGAGCGGATGAGCGCGTTCTACGAGGGCAAGTATGACGTGCTGCTCTCGACCACGATCGTCGAAAGCGGGCTCGACATCCCCAGCGCCAACACGATCATCATCCACCGCGCCGACCGCTTCGGCCTCGCCCAGCTCTACCAGCTCAGGGGCCGCGTCGGCCGCTCGAAGCTGCGCGCCTACGCCTACCTGACGACGCCGGTTGACCGCCAGCTTTCCGAAGTCGCGGAAAAACGGCTCAAGGTGCTGGGCGACCTCGACAGCCTGGGCGCCGGCTTCCAGCTCGCCAGCCACGATCTCGACATCCGCGGCGCGGGCAACCTGCTGGGCGACGAACAGTCCGGCCATATCCGCGAAGTGGGCTTCGAACTCTACCAGTCGATGCTGGAGGACGCGATCCTCGCCGCCAAGGCGGGCGACATCGGCCTCGAGCGCGAGCGCTCCGCCCTCTCGCCGCAGATCACCGTCGATGCGCCGATCATGATCCCCGAAGACTACGTGCCCGACCTCGCGGTGCGCATGGCGCTCTACCGCCGCCTCAACGACGCCGAGGACAGCCGCGAGATCGAGGCGCTCTCGGCCGAGATGATCGACCGCTTCGGCCCGCTGCCCGCGCCCACGACGAACCTGATCAAGCTGATCGAGATCAAGCGCCAGGCGATCGAGGCGCACATCGCCAAGATCGACGTGGGCGCCAAGGGCGCGCTGGTGAGCTTCCACAACGACCAGTTCCCCGACCCCGCCGGCCTCATCGCCTATGCCGAACGGCTGCAGGGCACGGTCAAGCTGCGCCCCGACAGCAAGCTGGTGGTGACGCGCGCCTGGGGCGACCCCAGGGCCCGGCTCAACGGCCTGTTCCAGTTGACCAAGGGCCTGAGCGGGATAGCGAAGAAGGCGGCCTGATCGTCGTCCCGGACTTGATCCGGGACCGCTGGCAGCTTGACTGAACGCCGCGTCGACGAGGCCAGCGGTCCCGGCTTTCGCCGGGACGACGCATATTCGTCGTCCTGGGCTTGACCCGGGACCGCTGGCCCCTAGGCTCGACACCCATGGAGCGGGGCAGCTTCGTCTATATCCTGACCAACCGCATGCACGGCGTGCTCTATGTCGGCGTGACCGCAGACATCGACCAGCGCAGCTGGCAGCACCGCAACGGCATGGGATCGAGCTTCTGCCGCAAATACGGGCTCGATCGCCTGGTCCTCGTCGAGGAGTATCCAACGATCGAGGAAGCGATCGTCCGCGAGAAGCAGCTCAAGAGCTGGCAGCGCGCGTGGAAAGTCGAACTGATCGAGGCCATGAACCCGAAGTGGGAGGACCTTGGGGCAAGATTCGTGTGAGTCTCCGCATCACACCCAGAGGCCAGCGATCCCGGCTTTCGCCGGGATGACGCGTATTCTTCGTCGTCCCGGGCTTGACCCGGGACCGCTGGCAGCTTGACTGAACGCCGCGTCGACGAGGCCAGCGGTCCCGGGTCAAGCCCGGGACGACGTGCCCGCCAGCTCCAGGAATGCCCCCGCCGTCATCGGCTGCGCGCGCAGGAAGCCCTGGTAGAAGGCGCAGCCCTCCTCGGCGGTGCGGGCGCGCTGGTCTTCGCTTTCGATGCCTTCGGCGATCACCTCCAGCCCCAGCGCCCCGGCCATCGCCACGATCGCGCGCAGCACGGCAAGGTCGCGCGGGTCGTCGGCGATGCCGTCCACCATCGAGCGGTCGAGCTTGAGGTAGTCGAGCGGCAGCAGCTTGAGGTAGCGGAAGTTGCAGAAGCCCGCACCGAAATCGTCGAGCGCGATGCGCAGCCCCTCGCCCGCCAGCTGGCCCAGCGTCCTGGCCGCGGCATGGACGTCGCCCAGCAGCGTCTGTTCGGTGACTTCCAGCGTCAGGCGTTCGGGCGCAAAGCCGCTGTCGCGCACGATCGCCATCAGCTTCTGCGCATAGCTGGGCGCGGCGAGGTCCGCCGGCGTGACGTTGAGCGAGAGGCGCAGCGCGCCCGGCCACGCCGCGGCCGCCGTCAGCGCCTGCCGGGCGATGTGGCGCGAGAGCGGCGCGACATGGTCGGCGCGATCGGCAATGGCGAACAGCGCCGCCGCGCCGATCCGGCCGAGTACCGGATGCCGCCAGCGCGCCAGCGCCTCGGCCCCGGTCAGCCGGTCGTCGGCGAGCGAGAATTGCGGCTGGAACAGGATCTCGATCTCGTCGCGGTCGATCGCGGCGAGCAGATCGGTCTCGAGCTTTGCGGCGGTGCGCCCGGGCGGCACGGTCTCGCCGTCGACCCAGGCGATGCGGCGGCCCTGGAAGCGGCGGCTGGCGGCAAGCGTGTGGCCGAGCCGGTCGAGCATCGATTCGACGCCCTCCTCGCCCAGCGCGCGCAGCAGCGCGAGGCGCGGCGACAGGCGCAGCGCGCCCGCCGCGGCGGGGATCGGCTGCGCGACCAGATCGGCCAGCTCCTCGGCG
>JBAYPJ010000059.1:0-23220 GCA_041677785.1 Novosphingobium sp.
GAGCGGCTGCCGACGAGACGGTCGGTCGCCTCGTCGAACTCGCGGTCGCCGAACTGGCGGGGCTGGACGCGCAGCAGCCCGTCGCGCTTGATTTCCTGGACCTTGACCGCCAGCTCGGCGCGGGCCTCGTCGGCGTCGAAACGCTTGCCGCCCAGCCGGCCGAGCGCGCCGAGCGCCAGCCCGCAATCGGCCGGGCCGCAGCGCAGCAGCGTCGCAAGCAGCGTCCCGCCCACCACGATGGCGGCGGAAACGGGGTCCCAAAGGCTGGCCAAGTTCATTCCCGATGCACCCCTCGCTCCCGCCCTAGAACGGCAATGGCGGCAAGATTTCAGGCCGAATCGGAAAAATCTTGCCGCCGGCACCCGGCAAGGCTTTGCCGCATAGTCCTTAACAATTCGCGGAAATCCGCCATTTCGCCGTTTGGCACGGAGTTTGCTGCAACACGTGGGCTATGCACACGGAGCGTGACCCATGAGTGACGGCCTGTTCGGAATACATGCTGCGGCGCTGGAGCTTCGCTCTCAGCGCATGGGGCTTATCACGTCGAACATCGCCAACGCCGCGACGCCCGGCTACAAGGCCCGGGACATCGACTTCGCCGCCGCGCTGAAGGCGAAAGTCGGCGGTATGGACACCGGCAAGGCCACCGCCGCCGCGACGCTCTATCGCGTGCCGGTGATGCCCTCGCTCGACGGCAACACCGTCGAACTGCCGACCGAACAGATCGCCTTCACCGAAAACGCCGTCGCTTACTCGGCCACTCTCTCGTTCATCCGCGGCCGCGTCGACACGATCACGCGCGCGCTGAAGGGAGACTGACGATGGGCGCGCCAATGAACCTGTTCGACGTGGCGCAGCGCGGCATGTCCGCGCAGCTCGTGCGTATGAACGCCGCGTCGTCGAACCTGGCGAACGCCGGTTCGGTCGCGGGCAGCGAGGACGGCGCCTACCGCCCGATCCGCGCCGTCTTCGCCGAACAGCTCGACAGGCAGACCGGCCTGTCCACGGTCAACGTCCAGTCGGTGCTGCGCGAGAACGCCCGCGCCGTCCGCCAGCACGACCCCGATCATCCGCTCGCCGACGAGAACGGCGACGTCTGGACCTCTCCGGTCGATGAGAATTCCGAGATGGTCGAGATGCTCGATTCCGCCCGCCAATACCAGAACCTGGTCGAGGCGCTCTCCACCGCCAAGCAGCTCATGCTCGATACGATGAGGCTCAAATGACCGTTTCCTCCGTTTACAGCAGCGTCAACGCGACGGCCACGGCCGCCGATACCGGCAAGGTCGGCAAGGGCATGGGCGCGATGGACGCGACCGATTTCCTCAAGCTGCTGACCGCCCAGCTCACCCAGCAGGACCCGACCAATCCGATGGATAACAGCGAGATGCTGGCCCAGATGGCCCAGTTCACCTCGCTGTCGAACTCCACCGAGATGAATTCGACGCTCAAGGCGATCGCCGCGAAGCTCGATGCGATCGTTCCGGCAAGCCAGAGCCCGGCCGCCGTCTGAGACGCGGCAGCACCCACACCAACCCGAAGCCAGACTCCAATAAGGGGACAAAGCCGTGTCATTCTATACTTCGCTCAGCGGGCTCAGGAATGCCCAGACCGGTCTCAACGTGACCGCGAACAACATCGCCAACGCCGAAACGCTGGGCTTCAAGAAAAGCCGCACGCTGTTCAGCGACATTGTCGCCGGCAACAACCCCAAGATGATGATGGGCATCGGTTCGACCGTGCAGTCGATCTCGCAGAACTTCGGCATGGGCCCGATCGAGCAGACCGGCGGCGCGCTGGACATGGCGGTCAACGGCGACGGCTTCTTCACCGTCAAGAACCCGGTCACCGGCTCGCTCACCTATACCCGGAGCGGCGCCTTCTCCGCGGATGAGCAGGGCTTCGTCATCGATCCCAACGACAACCGCGTGCAGTTCTTCGCCGCCGATGCCACCGGCGTCGTCGTCACCGATCCCGCCACCGGCAAGCCCACGGGCTCTCCCGTCGACCTGCAGTTGCCGGCCAACAACGGCGGCGCCCCTTCGCAAATGGGCGCCAGCCCCGCCGCCGACTTCGCCGGCGTCACCGTCGAGATCGACGGCACCGTCAAGGTCTCCTACGCCGACGGCACCAACGAGACGCTGGGCAAGGTCGCGCTGGCGCAGTTCCCGGCGGTCAACGGCCTCAAGCAGATGGGTTCGTCGAACTGGGCCGTCACCGGCCTTTCGGGCGCGGCGGAATACGGCGTGCCGGGCAACACCGGCCTGGGCGGCATGCTGTCGGGCTCGCTCGAACGCTCGAACGTCGATATCACCGAGGAACTGGTCGGCCTGATCACCATGCAGCGCTATTTCCAGGCGAATGCGAAGGGGATCGATACCGCGACCCAGATTTCGCAGACGGTGCTGAACCTCAGGTCCTGATGAACGATGGACCGGCTGATCTACACGGCTGCCTCGGGCATGACGGCGGCGATGACGCGGCAGCGCATCGTCGCCAGCAACCTGGCGAACGCGCAGACCATCGGCTTCCGGGCCGAGACGCTGCAGTCGACCCCGATGACGCTCAAGGGGCCGCAGCTTCAGGTCCGCGCGATGAACCAGGCGCAGGTCCACAGCGCGCAGATGACGCCCGGCGCCATGATCCAGACCGGCCGCGCGCTCGACATCGCCATGACCGGCGACGTCATGCTGGCCGTGCAGACGCCCGACGGCGGCGAAGGCTACACGCGGCGCGGAGACCTTTCGGTATCCCCCACCGGCCTGCTGCAGAACGGCGAAGGCCTGCCCGTGCTGGGTGAGAACGGGCCGATCACCGTGCCGCCCGGATCGAACGTCACGCTCACGCCTGAAGGCGGCGTGATGGTGCTCGATCCGGCGAACGCCGCCGAGGCGCCGACGCAGGTCGGCCAGATCAAGCTGGCCAACTGGCGCGGCTCGCAGATCGCCAAGGACCTGACCGGCATCTTCCGCGTGCCGAACGGCGGCGTGCTGCCGGCGGACGAGAGCGCCAAGATCGTCGTCGGCGCGCTCGAGCAGTCGAACGTCAATCCCACCGAAGTGCTGGTCGACATGGTCGAGGCGCAGCGCAGCTTCGACATCCGCACCAAGCTGATCGCCACCGCCCGCGAGCTTGACGAAGGCGGCGCCAGCCTCATGCGCATCACCCCGGCCTGACATCCCGGCCTGACGGAGTTCCAGGAAACATGCCCACTTCCGCCCTTCACGTCGCCCGCACCGGCCTGGACGCCCAGGACACGCGGATGCGCGTCATCGCCAACAACCTGGCGAACGTCGGCACCACCGGCTTCAAGCGCGACCGCGCCAATTTCGCAACGCTGGCCTATCAGGACGCGCGCGTCGCCGGCCAGCAATCGTCCACCGAGACCGCCTATGCCACCGGCCTCAACCTCGGTACCGGCGTCAGCGTTCAGTCGACCACGCGGATCGATACCGCCGGCGCGCTGCAGACCACCGACAACCCGCTCGACCTCGCCCTCGACGGCGACGGCTATTTCCAGATCCAGCTTCCCGGCGGCCAGCTTGGCTATACCCGCGCCGGCAACTTCAGCCGCTCGTCCGACGGCCAGCTCGTCACCGCGCAGGGCTATCAGGTGGTGCCCGCGATCCAGCTTCCCGAAGGCGCAAGCTCCGTCACCGTGTCCGAGGACGGCACCGTCTCGGCGATCGTCGCCGGCCAGTCCGAACCGCAGCAGCTCGGCCAGATCACCATCGCCAGCTTCGCCAATCCGGCCGGCCTGCAGGCCGCGGCCGACAACCTGCTGATGGAGACGGCCGCGAGCGGGCCGGCGCAGATCGGCGTCCCCGGCGAGAACGGCCGCGGCCACATCAAGCAGGGCATGCTCGAAGGCTCGAACGTCAACATCGTCGAGGAACTGGTCGACATGATCGAATGCCAGCGCGCGTTCGAGATCAACTCGAAGATGATCTCGGCCGTCGACGAAATGCTCCGCAACGCCAACCAGACGCTGTGATCGCCATGACCGGACCCGCACCTCTTCCTCTTTCCGTCCCGGCCTGGCCCCTTTCCGTCCCGGACTGGCGCCGCCCCGGCCGCAAGCCGGCGCCGCCTTGCCAGCCCGGCCCGCGCCGTGCGCCCCTGCTGGCGACCTCGATCATCGCCGCGACGGCGCTGGCGGCGTCGCCCGTGCTGGCCAAGCCGAAGCCGCGGTCCGGCTTCGAGGCGACGCTGCCGCTGCCCCCGGCCGCGCCGCGCGTGGCGGACGGCAGCATCTTCAACGTGGCCTCGGGCTATGCCCCGCTCCACGGCGGCACCCGCGCCCACACGGTGGGCGACGCGCTGACGATCGTGCTGGTCGAGAACACCACCGCCGCCAAGACCGTCGGCTCGCAGAGCCAGAAGAACGGCGGCCTCTCGCTCACCCCGCCCAAGGCCGGGCCGCTGTCGGTCAACCCCGACGCGCTCAAGCTGTCCAGCGATTCCGTGTTCAAGGGCTCGGGCAACGCCTCGCAGACCAGCATCCTGTCGGGCACGCTGTCGGTCACGATCGCCGAAGTGCGTGCGAACGGCACCGCGCTGGTGCGCGGCGAGAAGCGCATGCTGCTGAGCCAGGGCGACGAATGGATCCAGGTTTCCGGCATCGTGCGGCTGGCCGACATCGACCAGAACAACGCCATCCCGTCGAGCCGCGTCGCCGACGCCCGCATCGAATATTCGGGCAAGGGCGCCCTGCAGCGCGCCAGCCGGCAGGGTTGGCTCGGCCGGTTCTTCAACATGATCAGTCCGTTCTGAGGTTTCATGATGCACCCGCTCCTGAAAGCGATCGTTCGCGCCGTTTCCGCCCGCAAGGGAGCGGGAAAGCTGGCGACCAGCCTGCTCTGCGCGCTGGCCTTCCTCGCCTCGCCCGCCCACGCCGAGCGCGTGCGCGACCTGGGCGCCTACCAGGGCGTGCGCTCCAACCAGCTCACCGGCTACGGCATCGTCGTCGGCCTCGCCGGCACGGGCGACGATAACCTCGAATACCTGACGCAGGCGATGCGCGGCGTCTCGGGCCGCATGGGGCTGCAGCTTCCGCCCGGCGTCTCGCCCGGGCTCAAGAATGCCGCGGCGGTGATGATCACCGCCGACCTGCCGGCCTTCGCCAAGCCGGGCCAGCGCATCGACGTCACCGTCTCGACGATCGGCAAGGCCAAGTCGCTGCGCGGCGGCGCGTTGATCATGGCCCCGCTCTACGGCGCGGACGGGCAGATCTATGCGATGGCGCAGGGCAACCTGGCGATCAGCGGCCTGGGCGTCTCGGCCAGGGACGGCTCGCAGCTTACCGTCAACGTCCCCACCGTCGGCCGCATCGCCGACGGCGCCAGCGTCGAGCGCGCGGTCGCCACCGGCTTCGAGAACGCCGACGTCATCCGCTACAACCTGTTCAACGCCGATTTCCTGACCGCAACGCGCGTGCGCGACGCGATCAACCGCTTCATGCCCGGCGTCGCGACGATCGAGGACGGCGTCACCATCGCCCTCCGGCTGCCGCAGGAAACCAACACGCGCGCCAGCGTCATGGCCGCGATCGAGATGATCGAGGTGACGCCGGCCGAGGCCGCCGCCCGCGTCATCGTCAACAGCCGCACCGGCACCGTGGTGATCAACAGCGCCGTGCGCCTCTCGCCCGCCGCGATCAGCCAGGGCAAGCTCACCGTGCGGATCGACGAGGACCCGACCGTCAGCCAGCCCGCACCGTTCAGCCGCGGCCAGACGATGGTGCAGCAGAACAGTAACATCGACGCCCGCGAGGAAGGCGGCCACATCGCCCTGCTGAAGCCCGGCGCCTCGCTCGCCCGGATCGTCGACGCGCTGAACCTGCTGGGCGTGCGCGCCTCCGACCTCGTCTCGATCCTCGAGGCGCTGCGGCAGGCCGGCGCGCTCAAGGCGGAGATGGTGGTGATATGACCGCGCCCGTCGCCTCCCCGCTGCTGGCCTCGACCACCGCCCCCGCCGCGCCGGCGGGCGCCAGCGACCGCGAGAAGCTCACGGGCGTGGCCAAGCAGTTCGAGGCCATCTTCCTGCGCCAGATGCTCGCCTCGGCGCGCAAGAGCGCGTTCGCCGACCCGCTGTTCTCCGGCCAGGGGATGGATACCTTCCGCCAGATGCAGGACGAGCGTTTCGCCGACATCGCCGCCGATACCGGCGCGTTCGGCCTGGCTCGGATGATCGAAGCCCACCTGGCCCGCTTCGTCGCGGCCGAGGCCGGCCAGCAGGAGGCGACCGGCGATGGCATCTGACCTTCTCTCGATCGGCAAGAGCGGCGCGGTGGCCGCGCGCGTGGCGCTCGACGTCACCGCGCAGAACATCACGAACGCGTCAACGGACGGTTACATCCGCCGCAGCGTGCTCCTCAGGGAAGTGGCGGCGTCGGGCGGCATCGGCCGCGTCGGCGACGTCTCGCTGTCCGGCGTTACCCTCGACCGCGTGGTGCGCAACGCCGACATGTTCCGCCAGTCCGAAGTGCGCCGCACCGGCGCCGACGCGGCGCGCGCGAACGCCGAAGTCTCGGGCCTGCAGAACATCGAGGACGCACTCGACCAGTCGGGGGTCTACGACGCCATCGTCGGCTTCGAGGGCGCGCTGCAGCAGCTCGCCTCGGACCCGACCGACGCCTCGCTGCGCGCCTCGGTGGTCGAGCTGGCGCGGACGATGACGCGCACGCTGAACATCGCCGCCTCCAGCCTCGAGCAGGTCGGCGAGGGGCTGCGCTTCGAGGCCGCCGACGGCGTCGGCCAGATCGACCTCCTCGCCACCGAACTGGCGCGGGTGAACCTGCGCCTGGCCCGCGCGGCCGACGCCAGCAGCGACCAGACCATGCTGCTCGACCAGCGCGACCACCTGCTCGAACAGCTCAGCCGGTACGTCGACGTCACGACCACGTTCGCGGCCGACGATACCGTCGCCGTCCGCATCGGCGGCGCGTCCGGGCCGGTGCTGGTGAACGGCGGCACCGCGGGCAATTTCGCGATGACCACGGCGGCGGACGGGACGATCTCGTTCACCCTGGACGGCAACCCGGCGACGCCGCAGGGCGGCTCGCTGGCCGGCAAGGCGCTGGCGCTGGCCAAGCTCAAGGACGTCCAGGACGGGCTCGACGCCGTCGCCAACAGCGTGATCGGCGCGATCAACGCCGCGCAGACGGGCGGCGTCGCGCTGGACGGCAGCGCCGGCCAGGCCATGTTCAGCGGCACCACCGCCGCCGATATCGCGCTGGCCTTCGACGATGGCGGCATGATCGCCACCGCCCCGGCCGGGGCCGCCGCCGACAGCCGCGACCAGACCAACCTCGGCGCGATGCGCGCCGCGCTGGCGACGGCCGATCCGGCGGGCAAGGCCGATTCGCTGATCTTCGAAATCTCCAGCGCCGTCCAGGGCCGCACCGTGACCCGCGACGCCCTCGACAGCATCGCCAACACGGCCAAGATCACGCTTTCCGCCCAGGCGGGAGTCAGCCTCGACAACGAGGCCGCGAACCTCTTGCGCTTCCAGCAGGCCTTCCAGGCCTCGGGTCGCATCATGCAGGTCGCGAACGAGATCTTCGATTCGATCCTGCAGATAAGGTAATCCGGGCATGACTTCGATCAGCACCAGCACCGCCGCGTTCTACGACCGCGCCAAAGCGGACATGGCGACGCTGCAGAAGCGCGCCGAGACGCTGGAGCAGCAGATGAGCGGCGGCAACAAGCTGCAGCGCTCGTCCGACGATCCGGTGGCCGCCTCGCGGCTGCGCGTGCTGTCGCGGGCAGACAGCCTGTCGAACATCGACAAGGCCAACTCCGACCGTGCCAACGCCGACCTGACGCTGGCCGATTCCGCCCTGACCACGTTCGCGGACTATATCGGACGGGCCAAGGAACTGGCCACTCAGGCCGCCAGCGGCACGCTGACCACCGCCCAGCGCGCCGGCATCGGCTATGAGATCGAGCAGATCCACGGCAATCTCGTCGCACTCGCCAACTCGCGCGATTCCAACGGCCATTCGCTGTTCGGCGGCGAAGCCCCGGGCGATGCCTACGCGCTCGACGGCGCGGGGAACGCCACTTATGTCGGCACCCCCAGCGCCGGCGACCTGCCGCTAGGCGACGGGCAGTCGATCAACCGGGGCATCACCGGCCCCGAATTCCTCAACTTCGACCTCAACGGCACGCCGACCGACCTGCTGGCAGAGGTGAAGGCGCTGGCCGCGGCGCTGCAGGGCAGCGTGGCCGACCCGCAGCAGGCGGCGCGCGACGGCATGGCGATGCTCGACACCGGCCTCGAAAAGCTCACGACCGGCCAGACGCTGGTGGGCTCGCGGCTGACCTGGATCGATCTTACCACCACGCGGCGCACCAACCTGTCCGAACTGCGTGCCGACGAGCAGCAGACCATCGGGGGAACCGATCTGGCAGCGACGATCATCGACCTCCAGCAGACCCTAACCGTGCTGCAGGCCAGCCAGGGCAGCTTCACCAAGCTGGCCAGCCTGAGCCTGTTCAACCTGATCTCCTGACGCACCAGCAAGACTTCGAGGGGCCAAATCAATGTTTGTCATAGTCGGTATCGTGATCCTGCTGGTCATGGTGTTCGGCGGCTTCGCCCTTACCGGCGGGTCGCTCGGTCCGGTGATGCACGCCATCCCGCACGAGATGCTGATCATCGGCGGCGCCGCGGTCGGCGCCATCATCACCGGCAACTCGAAGCACGAGCTGAAGGCCCTGGGCGGCGGCTTCGTCCGCGCGATGAAGGGGCCCAAGCACAACAAGCAGGATCACATCGACGTGATCATCCTCACCACCCGGCTGATGAAGCTGCTGCGCAGCGAAGGCCCGGTGGCGCTGGAAAGCCACGTGCAGGACCCGGCCAATTCGCCGATCTTCGCGGAATTCCCCCGCCTCTTGACGAACGAGCCGCTGATCGCGCTGATCGCCGACACGCTGACGCTGATCGTCGTCTCTTCCGGCACACTGGAGGTCCACGCGGTGGAAGAGGTGATGGACAATGCGATGAAGACGCATTTCCACGAGCTGCACGAACCGCAGCACGCCATCCAGAACCTGGCCGACGCCCTGCCCGCGCTGGGCATCGTCGCGGCCGTGCTCGGCGTCGTCAAGACGATGGGCTCGATCGACGAGCCGCCGAGCGTCCTGGGCGGCATGATCGGTTCGGCGCTCGTCGGCACCTTCCTCGGCATTCTGCTGGCCTATGGCATGGTCTCGCCGATCGCCAGCCGGCTCAAGCAGGTGAACGAACACGACGAGCAGATCTTCCACGCGGTAAAGCAGGTGGTGATCGCCTCGCTCCACGGCTGGCCCCAGCCGCTGGTGGTCGAGAGCGCCCGCTCGGGCCTGGGCCACGCCTTCCGGCCGGGCCTGTCCGAGCTGCTCGACGCGCTGCGGGGACGCTAAGCCATGGCGGCCCCCAAGAAAGGCGGCAAGAACGAGCTGCCGCCCCCCGTCATCGTCAAGAAGATCACGGTCGTCGCCGGCGGCCACCACGGCGGCGCCTGGAAGGTCGCCTATGCGGACTTCGTGACCGCGATGATGGCTTTCTTCCTGCTGCTCTGGCTGCTCGGTGCAACCACCGAAAAACAGCGCAAGGGCATCGCCGATTATTTCACGCCGACGCTGGTCAAGCTGCGCGAGCAAAGCGCGGGATCAGGCACCGGCCTGCTCGGCGGGTCTTCGGTAACGGACGTCGACAACTATCCGCACCGCGCCGGCCAGACCGGGACGCAGTCGCTCACCATCCCGCGCGACGCCACCGGCGGCCCCAAGGAAGGTGCCCACGCGACCAAGATGCAGCGCATCCGCAAGCAGCTCGAACAGAGGCTGCAGGCGAGCGAGGCGCTCAGGCGCCTGGCCCGGCAGGTGCGGCTGGTCGACACCGTCGAGGGCATCCGCATCGACCTGGTCGACAATGCCGACTTCTCGATGTTCATGCTCGGCACCACCGTGCTCACGCCCGAGGCGAGCCAGCTTCTGAGAGCCATCGGCGCCACCGTGGGGCCGCAGGGCGAGGGGCTTTCCATTCGCGGCCATACCGACTCGCTGCCGTGGAAATCGGGCGGCGCCAACAACTGGTCGCTCTCCGCCGGCCGCGCCGAGGCGACCCGCCAGGCGCTGATGCGCGCGGGCGTGGCGGAAGGCCGCTTCCGCCGCATCGAAGGCGTGGCCGACCGCGAACTGCTGATCAAGGATCAGCCGCAGGACCCGCGCAACCGGCGGATATCCATCACGCTCATGGACTGATTGCCCCGCCCCTTCCCGCAGCATCGCCTTCGGGAAGGGGCATCCCCGCCGAGGGCGGGCAGAGCGGCGGCAAGGCCACCCCCGCGTTCGCGGGAATGGCGCGGATGGACAGGGAAAGCGGATTTCGCGACGATCCCCCCGGGATCTATCGTGCGCCGGTCAGAGCCGGCAACGCCGGGACATCTCCGGCATCAGGTCTTGCCGGGCGCCTTGCGGGGCGTGCGGGACGGGGCCGGCCGCTTCAGGCGGCCTGCTGGCGGTCCTGCCATTCGATCACGGCCAGGTAGTTGCGCAGGCGATTGCGCTCCAGCGAGGCGATCAGCTCGTTCTCGTGGTATGGCAGCACGAGGCCGGCGACATCCTCGGCCCACTCCGCGCCGGCATCGAACAGCACGCCGAGTCCGAAGACCGCCGGGATATGCGCGTAGAGCAGCACGCGGCCATCGGCCTGCGCCTGCTCCGTGAAGTCCTCGATCGCGGTGAGTACGCCGTTGCGCGGCCCGCCCGCGTGCAGCGCCCAGGCGAAGGCGCCGACGCCGCGCATGCCGCGGCCCAGCAGGAAGCCGTCGCTGTCCAGCGTGACGCCGGCATCGAAGCTGTGCGGGTGGCGGTGCTCGGCCGGAATCGTCTGCGGCGCGTAGTACATGTCACGCCGGGCGCAGGGCCAATCGGTATCGTGCAGCACGGCGAGCAGCGGCTTGCCGTCGCGGCGCGAGGCGGCATCGGCGAGCTTCAGTTCGTTGAACACGGTGTAGTAGTTGTGGTCGCCGTCGATCATCCAGGCGTCGATGTCGGCCAGCGCGGGTATCGCCTGCAGGCTCGTCTCGGCGATGTGGGTGACGTGCGGGCAGCCCGCCGCCCATTCGACGAACTCGGCCTTGGGCGCGGGATCGATGCTGGTCAGGTGGCCGCCGGTTGCAGCGCAGTGATCGGCGAGAAGCTGCGACATGCCGCCGAACTCGGCGCCGATCTCGGCGATACGGCGCACGCCGGCGCGCTCGATGACGCTGGCGATGAGGCTGGAGAACTCCGTCATCGAATGGATCAGAAGGTCGGTCATGCGGCAACTCCCAGCGGCTGGACTGCGGCTTCCGCCGCCCTGCGCGGCCAGCCGGCGATCGGCCGGAACACGACCGCGACCATCATCGGCGTATCGTCGACCCGCTCGGGCGGGCGGACCATCAGAAAGCCGCCCTCGTCGGCGCAGCGATAGAGATCGAGCGAAAGCGGCTGCATGGCCTCGGGCGAAGCCGCCAGGGGAATCTGCCGATCGCCCTCGCGAATGCGGTCGTCGAGGAAAGCCGCCACCGGAATGGCATTGATGCTGTCCACCTGGACATATTCGAACTCGGCGCCGAACTGGAGCGCGACCGAGAAGCGGCAATCGCCGATGGGGATCGCCGCCAGGTAGTAGCCGTCATGGGTCGGGCGCGCTTCGATCGCCTGCTGGCTGAGGTTTTCGCCCTCGGCATAGATCACCGGCAGCGTGATCGCCCTGTCGGCGAAGTCGCCGAAGCTGAAAGGCAGGCCGAAGCGGCGATGCGCCAGCAGCGTCAGCTTGGGCGCGAGGCCGTGGCCCTCAAGCTCGGCGGGCAGGTACATGCGCTCCGAGCCGTTGAGATAGAACAGCCCGCGCTGGCGCAGGCCGCGCCGGGCGACCTCCGGGTCGAACAGCGCGACGGTGCGGTCTGTGCCCATGTTCACGTCGTGCTGGAAGCGCTCGATCACGGCCAGTTCCCGCGCGAACGGCAGGTACATCACGCGGCCGAGGACCGCGACGGCCCCCTTGCGCCACAGCGCGATCTCCTGCGCGGCGTCGGCCGAGCCGCCCTCGCGGATCACCGCGTCGCGCTGGGCCCGGACGAAGCGCAGGCAGCCGGCCTGGATGGCCTCGCGCGTCTCGCTCTGGGCCCCCTTGATGTCGTTGGCCTTGCGGATCGGCATGCCGTCCTCCGCGTAGTCGATCACCGAGCCCATCGCCGTGGTGCAGACCTGTTCGAGCAGCGCGACATTGGCGCACATCGCCTCCAGGCTCATGGCATCGTAGCGCTCGATGCCGATCATCCCGCGCTTATCGAGGCCGGGGCGGTCCTGCTCGCGCAGCAGCAGGTAGCGGCCGGCGACGTGGACGCCGAGTTCCTTCCGCAGAAGATCGTCGATACGGTTCTGGACAGAGCCGTTATAGCCGAGGTCGACCAGCATCAGCGTGTCGCCGCGCGCCGGGTTCACCATGGCGCGGACGTGCTGGACCAGCCGCTTGCCGAACGCGCGCGAGGCGGCGACCACCGCGCGGCGACGCGGCTCCCGGCGCAGCTCGCGCAGCAGCGCGTGGCTGGCCTCGGACGGGCTGCGATCCTGCACCAGGCCGGCGATCTCGGCCTCGGAAAACAGAAGCTGGCGCGCCAGCGTCTCCGGCCGGATACCCAGCTCCAGCTCGCCATAGCGCAGCGGGTCGGCGTCGCTGCGGAAGGAGGCGGCGGTGGCCGCAAAGCGGCTGATCTCGATCGGATGCCCGCCGGCGCCGGCCGCCGCCGCGTGGACCAGCCGAGGCAGGTGGCCGTCGCGCATCAGGAACAGCCAGTGGACCGTGCCGCCGCGCGCGGTGCGCAGTGCCTCGGCTTCCGCCTGCAGCCAGCGGTCGAACCCGTAAAGCACCGGGCCGAGCACGGTCGCGCCGAATGCCTCGGCGGGATCGGCCACCTGCCGCTCGAGCACGGCGAGCGCGGCGCGGTGCGGCAGCAGGGCGGTGGCATCCTCATCGGGCTGCGTGTGGAAGATCGCGCTGATCGACGCTTCGTGGCGGAAGCGCTGCTCGGCGAATGCGGAGAACTGCTCCAGATGCAGCGTATTGACGCCGAACGGCGCAACGCCCTCGACGTCGGCCCGGCGGTTGTCGCCGATGTGCAGGATCTCGTGCGGCTTGGCCGGGAGCTTGCGCAGCACCTCGCCGTAAAGCCCCAGCGCCTTGGGCTTGCCGAATGTGGAGGAGCAGAAGATCTTGTCGATCAGCCCCGCGACCTGCTTGCCGGCGGCACGGGCGATAAGCTCACGGAGCTGGCCCGCATCGAAATAGGTGTCCGAGACGATGATCACGCTCAGGCCCCTCGCCCTGGCGTTGCGCATCAGCTCCACCGTCGGCGCGAAGGCATAGCAGTGCCGCGCCTCGGCTGCGATCTCGGCCGCGATCGCGGCCTTGCGCTCCAGCGGCGAGGCGTTGGGCATGAGCTGCGCGTAGATTTCCGCGATGGCCACGTCCTGGCAGCCGCGCCCGTAGCCCGCGGCCTGGCGCGCGCGGGTCTCGGCCCAGATGCGCTGGAGCGGCGTCGTGCCGGGCAGCCGCGCGAACACGTCGACCGGGGCATGGCTGTCGCGCCAGATCAGCGTGTCGAAGCAATCGAGCGACAGGACCCGCACCCCCGGATAGCCGTCCAGCGCGGACGGCAGGGCGTGAGGCTGGATGGCATCGCCAGTTGCGCAGGTCATGGTCGCGGGTTCCTGTCAGAGCTGGCCGCGGCGGGCGCAGCCATCGTGATTTTCGCAATGACCGTGGCCTACGCGGATCATGGTTAACGCAAGTTGCGGCGCCGACTAGGTATAAATGCCTAGGTCTGGACCCTGGATCGGTCGCGCGCTTGCATGCGTGGGCGACTCATCTACCATTGCAGGCCCAATTCGGGAGACACCGCATGGCCAATTCCGGCCCGCTTGAAGACCGCCTGCTGATCCGCGAGCTTTATGGCCTCTACACCGACGCGAGCTGCCGCGGCGACCGCGAGGCGTGGGTCGCCTGCTTCACCGCGGACGGCCAGTGGAACTCGCACATCTTCCAATGCCGCGGCGCGGCCGAACTGCGCGCCGAATGGGACAAGCTCTGGGCGGACTGGGACGCGGTAGCGTTCACCAGCCAGATCGGCTGGATCCGGGTGAGCGGCGATACCGCGACCGCGCGGTCCTATGCGCGCGAGATCGTGAAGCTGTCCGCCGGCGGGCTGTTCAAGCTGTTCGGCAGCTACGACGATCAGTTCGTGCGGCAGGACGGCCGGTGGCTCTTCGCCCGGCGCGATTATGCGCCGATGATCCTCGAAAAACCCGAATAGGCAGGCCGCACCCATGCCCGACATCCGCCCCGATCGCCGACGCTGCCGCAAGGTGAGCGCCAACCCGCCCCCGGCCGTGCGAAAGCGCACGCGATGAGCCGGCCCGCGCCGGGCGGCCCGCCGCGCATCCTGTCGATCGCCGGGTCCGATTCCTCGGGCGGCGCCGGCGTCCAGGCCGACATCAAGACCATCGCCATGCTGGGCGGCTATGCCATGACCGCGATCACCGCCGTGACCGCGCAGAACACGCTGGGCGTCACCGCCGTGGAAGTGCTCTCGCCCGCGATCGTGGCCGCGCAGATCGACGCCTGCGTCGGCGACATCGGCGTCGACGCCGTGAAGATCGGCATGCTCGGCTCGCCCGCGGTCGCCACTGTCGTCGCCGAGCGGCTGGAAGGCCTGGCGGTGCCGATCGTGTTCGATCCGGTGATGGTCGCCACCAGCGGCTCCGCCCTGGCCGACGACGCGACGGTCGCGGCCTTCGCCCGGCTGATGGCGCTGGCCACGCTGACCACGCCCAACGTGGCCGAACTGGCCGCGCTGGGCGGCCATGCCGGCATGACCGCGCGCGGCGTCGCCTACCTCGCCAAGGGCGGCGACGCCGAGGGCGAACTGATCGAGGACCGGCTGGTCATGCCGGGGCAGGAACCGGTGATCTGGCAGGCCTCGCGCATCGTCACGCGTCACGATCACGGCACCGGCTGCACGCTGTCGAGCGCGATCGCGACGCGGCTGGGCAAAGGGCTGGCGCTGGAGGACGCCATCACCGAGGCGCGCCAGTTCGTCCGCGCCGCGCTGGCCGCGGCGCCGCGCTTCGGCCACGGCCACGGCCCGCTGGGGCACCACGCGGTCAGATAAGCGGCATCCTCCCCGGACCGGGGAGGGCGTCAGCAGTCCAGTTCGTAGAACCGGACGATCTTGGCCCAGGCCTCTTCCGCCGTCTCGACCCAGTCGAACAGCTCGATGTCGTTGTGGTTGATCACGCCTTCATCGGCCAGCGCCTCGAAGTTGATGATCCGGTTCCAGTGGTCGCGGCCGAACAGCAGCACCGGGATCGGTTTCATCTTGCCGGTCTGGATCAGCGTCAGCAGCTCGAACAGTTCGTCCAGCGTGCCGAAGCCGCCGGGAAACACCGCCACCGCGCGCGCGCGCAGCAGGAAGTGCAGCTTCCTGAGCGCGAAGTAATGGAACTGGAACGACAGGTCGGGCGTGACGAAATCGTTGGGCGCCTGCTCGTGCGGCAGCACGATGTTGAGCCCGATCGATTCCGCGCCGACATCGGCCGCGCCGCGGTTGGCCGCCTCCATGATCGAGGGACCGCCGCCCGAACAGACGACGAACTGCCGCATTCCGTTCTCGACGACGGCGCAACTGCTGGCGATCCGCCCCAGCTTGCGCGCCTCCTCGTAATACTTCGAATTGGCGATCAGCCGCTCGACCACCGCCTTGCGCTCGGGCGTCGTCGCGGTGGCGCGGACCGCCTCGACGTGCTCGGGCGACGGGATGCGCGCCGAGCCGTAAACCACCAGCGTCGAGCCGACGCCGGCCTCCTCCAGCAGCATCTCGGGCTTCAGCAGTTCGAGCTGGAAGCGCACCGGCCGCAATTCCTCGCGCAGCAGGAAGTCGGTGTCGCGGAATGCGAGGCGATAGGAGGGGCTCTGCGTCTGCGGCGTGATGTGCTGCTTCGCGTCGGCGAAGGATGCTTCCTGTTCGGCCTTGTAGAAGCGGCGGCGGGTCAGTTTCTTTTCTTCTTCTGTCATGCCTGCCCCCATGGCGCCCTCGCTCGCACGCGTCGAGCCCAAAGCCACGTTTTTGCGCTTTGGCAGGTGATCCTTAATCGGTCTGCGGCTAAGGCGTCGCCATGCACGAGTGTTGCGATCCGGGGGCCTGACATGGCGACGCGCGAGGAACTGCTGGCCGCTGCCAGGGCAATGGGCACACCGCTTTACGTCTATGACTTCGACGCCGTGCGCGCCCGGGTCGCCGCTCTGCGCGCGGCGTTCGGCAGCCAGTTCGGGGTGAGCTTCGCGGTCAAGTCGAACCCCAACCGCGCGCTGCTGGAGCGGCTGGCGAGCGAGGTCGACAGCTTCGACGTCAGTTCCTTCGCCGAGGCCGAGCGCGCCATCGCCGCCGGCTGCGCGGCCGAGCGGCTCACGTTCTGCGGCCCCGGCAAGCGGCCCGAGGAAATCCGCCGCGCGGTGCGCCTCGGCATTGGCGAACTGGTGGTGGAATCGCTGCATGAGGCGCGCCTCGCCGACGGGTTCGCCGGCGCGCTCGGCTGCCGGCAGACGGTGCTGCTGCGGATCAACCCGGCCACGTCCCCGCGCGCCTTCGGCGTCAACATGTCGGGCAAGCCGAGCCAGTTCGGCGTCGACGAGGAGGAGATGGAAGAGGCGATCGACGCGCTCGCCGCGCTGCCCAACCTCGACCTCGCCGGCTTCCATATCTATTCCGGCAGCAACAGCCTCTCGCTCGAAGGGCTGGCGGAGAACTTCGGCATCCTGACCGCCATTTTCCGCCGGGCGGCGGCGCACCGCGGCCTGCCGCCGCGCAAGCTTATCTTCGGCGCGGGCTTCGGCGTACCCTACCTGCCGGGCGACGCGGAGCTGGACATCGCCGCGCTTGCCGCCCTCGTGCTGCCGCAGATCGCCGCGCTGCGGGCCGAACCCGCCTTTGCCGCGACGCGCATGGAGCTTGAGCTGGGCCGCTGGCTGGTCGGCCCCTGCGGCTGGCTGCTGTCGACGATCATCGGCGCCAAGGCGAGCCGCGGCACCGAGCTGCGCATCTGCGACGCGGGCTTCAACACGCACCTCGCCGCCTACGGCATGATGGGCTCGGTCATCCGGCGCAACTGGCGCATCGCCAACCTCTCCAGCCCGGACGCCGCGCCCGGACGCTACACCGTGGTCGGCCCGCTGTGCACGACGATCGACACGCTGGCGACCAAGCTGGAACTGCCCGCACTGGCGATCGGCGACGTCATCGCCATCGAGAATTCGGGCGCCTACGGCCTGACCTCCAGCCCGACGCGCTTCATCAGCCATCCCGAGCCGCGCGAGGCGCTGCTGGAGGGCGGACGCCTGATCGACGTCAGCGAAAGCCTGCTCAACCACTGGCGGCTCGCCGACAACTGAGCCGCAGGCGGCGCGGCGTTCCGCTCTGCGGCACGCGGTAAACGATTCTTTACCTTGAAGCGCTAGGGATTCCCCAGGGAGGCGCCCAACAGGTGGAGCCGAAACGTCGAACATCGCGCCACGACAAGGCGGTCATCGCGGCGGCATGCCGTGTGCGCGGCGTCGCCTATCGCGCCCGGCTGAGCGAGGTGTCGCAGCACGGCTGCCGGATCGAGATGGCCTGCGAGACCATCCAGCCGGGAGAGCGCGTGGTGCTCCAGCTCGGCCGCGTACTGGTGGTGCCCGCGATCGTGCGCCGGGTGGCGGACGGACAGGCCGACCTCGAATTCGTCAATCCGCTGCACGGCGCCATGCTCAGCCAGTTCGCCAGCCGGACGAGCCACCGCAACCGGTCCGGCCTTCGTGTTTCCCGGAGGGCCAGCCTTAACCGGAATATACGTTGGAGTTGCTATGAAGTCTGACGTGACCTCACCAGATTCCTCGAACGGGTCGTTACTGGGCTGGCTGGGCCGGCGCGGCGGCGCGGCGGCGGCGACACCGGCGACCAAGGCAGACCTGTTCCGGCAGGCGCGCCGCGAACTGCTCGACGCCATCTGCGACTTTCTGATCGACAACGACCTGGCAGTCACCGACGATAACCTGCTGGCCGCGCGCGGCGCTTTCTCCGGCAGCAACCCGGGCCTTGCCCGGCAGATCGCCGCGCAGGTGCAGGCCGGCCGGAAGATCACCCAGGACTGGCTCGACGAAGCCACCGCCAACCAGGCGGCGGAACGCAAGGATGCCGCCATCGAGCGGCTGATCGCCAAGCTCGAGCAGAACATCGACGCCTTCTCCAAAAGCTCGAAGGCGGCGCGCAGCGCGACCTCGGCCTACAACAACCAGCTCGAGCAGCACGTCGTCGAGCTGGAGCAGGTCGAGGAAACCGGCCAGATCATCACCAGCCTTGCCGATCTCGCGCGGGCCATGGCCGAGCGCACCCGCCAGGTCGAGCAGGAGATGCGCAAGAGCGAGGAGGAAGCGCAGGCGCTGCGCCGCCATCTCGTCCGCGCCAAGCGCGATGCCGAGGTCGACCACCTGACCGGCCTGCCCAACCGCCGCGCCTTCGAGGCGCTGCTGGAGAAGCACTATCGCGAGGCGCGGACGGCGGTGGAGCCGCTGAGCGTCGCCTTCTGCGACATCGACCACTTCAAGAACGTCAACGACACCCACGGCCACGACACCGGCGATCGGGTGATCAAGCTGATCGGCCAGTCGCTGGCGCGGATCACCAACGACAACTGCCACGTGGCGCGCCACGGCGGCGAGGAATTCGTCATGCTGTTCCGCGGACTGCCGCCGAGCCAGGCGAAGCAGCGGCTCGACGAGGCGCGCGAGGCGCTCGCCCAGCGCAAGCTGGTCAACCGCCGCACCGACGCGCCGATCGGCCAGATCACCTTCTCGGGCGGGGTCGCCGACGTGTTCGGCTACACCGATCCCCGAGCCGCGCTCAAGGCCGCCGACGAGGCGCTCTACAAGGCCAAGCAGACCGGCCGGAACCGCATCCTCCTCGCCTGAGGACGGCAGTCCCCGCGCATCGCCGCCCGTCACGGGAACGAGCGCGGCCGTTCGCGGCTCTTCCGCCGACTTCTACACCACCGCAAGCATGGCGACGCGGCCGGCGGCCGCGCGCAGGGCGTTCGCGTAGCGCAGAGACGCCGCCTGGGACGGCAAAGTCCCGCCACTGTCCGCAACGACGATCTTCCAGCAGGCAGGCGGCTGCGCTCCTCCGCGCGCGCTGCGCGGAACCGGCAAAGGAGAAGAAGGGGGGGAGAGCGGGGGCAGGCCGCCGGCTTCGCCATCGGCCGGCCGGACTTTGCCAGGTAGAAAAGCCTCGGCCAAAAGCAGAAGGGCCTGAAACAAGAAAAAGAGCCCGGTGGTCATGGCATGCCACCGGGCTCGTTGTTCGCCTGGAAGGGACAGGCGGTCAGTTTGATCTCTCGACCGGTTCCCCGCCGGCGCGGTTACAGGACGCGCCGGCGGGAAGAAGGAGAGCCCGGTGATCATGGCGTGAAGCCGGGCTCGGTCGCCTGGAAGGGACAGGCGGGTGGTCGATCAATCGGTCTTCTGGGTTAATTCGGGTATTGTCCGGGCCGCTCCCGCTTAGCGGAGCAGCGACAGGACGTTCTGCTGGCTCTGGTTGGCCTGCGCCAGCATGGCGGTCGACGCCTGGCTGACGATCTGGGCCTTGGCCAGCGCCGTGGTCTCGGCCGAATAGTCGGCGTCCTCGATCCGCGAACGGGCGTCGGACAGATTGGTGACGTTGTTGGTCAGGTTGTTGACCACCGATTCCAGACGGCTCTGGCTGGCGCCGAGCGAGGCGCGGGTCGTGCTGATCGCGGCCAGGGCATCGTCGACGTTGCCGATCGTGGTGCCCGCCTTCGTCACGTCGGTAACGTCGAGAGCCGTGGTGCCGATCTTCGTGCCGTCCACACCCTTGACCTTGAGGTCGATGGTGTTCGCCGAGGCATCGCCGGCCTGGATCGCGATCGTGACGTCGGTGCCCGAAGTCTTCGAGAACAGCGTGACCCCGTTGAACTTGGTGTTGGTCAGGATGTTGTCGATCTGCTCCGTGAGCTGCGTGACTTCCGCCTGCAGGTTGTCGCGGTCGGACGCCTGATAGGTCCCCGACTTCGACTGCACGGACAGTTCGCGAACGCGCTGCAGCATGTTGGTGACTTCGTTGAGCGCACCGTCGGCCGTCTGCGCCAGCGCGATGCCGTCGTTCGCGTTGCGGATCGCCTGGTTCATGCCGCGGACCTGCGACGTCATCGTCGTCGCGATCGCGAGGCCGGCCGCGTCGTCCTTGGCGCTGTTGATGCGCTTGCCGCTCGAAAGACGCTCCATCGCCTGGCCGAGCATCTTGCTGGCCGAGTTCGAGGCGTTCGCCGCCTTCATCGCTCCGATATTGGTGTTGATAACCGCCATGTCTGACTCCCGTATGTAGTCCCGAAGAGGGGGTGCCGACCGAGTGCGTTCGATGCGGCTGCCAGGAGCTAGAGCGGCAAACGGAAGCGGAAATTAAGTGCCGGTTCGTTTGCCGGCCCGGCAAAAAGTTGCAGGGCGGCCCCTGGTCCGGAAGGTGGCGGCGGTGTGCCGGAGCCGGCAACCGCTTGCCGGAAAAATGCAAATCTATGTAGTTATACCTAGACTTAAATTACCGATGTTTTCGCCGTCCCCGCGCAAAACACGGTTACGCAGCATGGTTAATGCGGGGGCAACATGAACGGAATGGAATTCAACGACGTGGTGGCGCGGCAGCATGCGCCGCTGGTCCAGCGGGCTGCCGCGGTCGCCGCCGCGCAGGCGCTGGGCGCCGCGACGCAGCTTCGCGATGCGGACGACCGCTCGCCGCAGGCTGGCCAGTCGCACGTCGTCACGCTCGAACGGAGCGACGTTCCCGAAATCGTCCGCGAGGGCGCCACGCGCTTTCGCCTGCGCTACGACGAGCCGGCGAGCGAGACCGCGCTGGCCGCCCTGCTCGCCTGCAGCGCCAGGCCCGGCATGCCGATCGCGGCCGATACCGAAAGCCTTTCGGTGCTCGCGCTCGCCGATCGCCTCGCCGCCAGCGACATCCCCGTGCTGATCAACGGCCCCACCGGCACCGGCAAGGAAGTTCTTTCCCGCTTCATCCACAACCGCAGCCCGCGCGCCGACAAGCCCTTCGTCGCGGTCAACTGCGCGGCCATGCCCGAGGCCATGCTGGAGGCCATGCTGTTCGGCCACCAGAAGGGCGCCTTCACCGGCGCGACCCAGGCGAGCGAAGGCTTCTTCCGCGCGGCCGACGGCGGCACGCTGCTGCTCGATGAGATCGCCGAGATGCCGCTCGCGCTGCAGGCCAAGTTGCTGCGCGCCCTGCAGGAAAGCGAAGTGGTGCCGATCGGCTCCACCATGCCGATCAGGGTCGACGTCCGCATCATCGCCTGCGCCAACCGCGACCTTCCCACCGAAGTCGCCGAAGGCCGCTTCCGGGCCGACCTGTTCTATCGCCTCAACGTCTTTCCCCTCTCGCTCAAGCCGCTGCGCGAACGCCCGGACGACATCGCCCCGCTCGCCGTCGCGCTGGCGATGCGCCACGCGCCGCAGGGCAAGGCGGTTCCCTGGATCTCGGACGCGGCGCTGTCGCTGCTCAAGATCCACGGCTGGCCGGGCAACGTGCGCGAGCTGGAGAACGTGGTCCGCCGCGCGCTGCTGCTCGCCGACGGCAAGCGCGCCATCGGCCCCGAGCACATCGTCTTCGACGGCGCCGCGCGCCTCGTGCCCGCCGAGATGCCGGCATCGATCGCGGCGCTGCCCGCCGCCGAACCCGCCGCCGGCAAGCGTCTGTCGAACATCGTCCAGCTTTCCGAGGCGCGCGCCATCATGGCGACGCTGGAAGCCTGCGGCGGCAGCCGCGTCGCCGCCGCCCGCCAGCTGGGCATTTCCGAACGCACGCTGCGCTACCGCCTCGCCTCGTTCCGCGAGGCCGGTCTCGCCGTTGCAGGAGGCCGTAGATGAACCCGATCAACGGAGCCGGTAACGCCGCCGGCATTCAACAGATCATCGCGCTGCGCCAGCAGATCATCGACAAGTCGCAGCTTCTCCAGCAGCTCCACGGCCCGCAGGCCGGCGCGCAGCCCGCCGCGGCCGAAAGCCCCGCAAGCGCTTTCCAGAACGCGCTGAAATCCGCGCTCGACGGCGTCAGCGCGGCGCAGGGCAAGGCGGAGGCGCTGACCGAAGGCTACCAGCGCGGCGAAGTCACCGACGTCGCCAAGGTCATGCTGGCTCGCCAGGAAGCCGGCATCGCCTTCGAGGCAACGCTGCAGGTCCGCAATCGCCTGCTGTCCGCCTATCAGGAAATCATGAGGATGGGGGTCTGATAGATGAGTGATCTCGTCCCGGCCACGCAGCCTCCCGGCCCGCCGCCTTCGATCCTGTCGCCGCTCACCGATCCGGCGGGCGGCAACGCCATGTCGCGGCTGCGCGCCTTCACCGGGCAGGAGCCGGTCCGGCGCATGCTGCCGTGGTTCCTGGGCGTCTCCGCGCTGGGCGCGGTGGCGCTGACTTACGCGACGCTCGCGCCCGCGCCGCAGCGCACGCTCTATTCGGAACTGAGCGACAGCGAGCGCGCCAGCGTGGTCGGTGCGCTGGACAAGGCCTCGATCGGCTATCGGATCAACAACGAGACCGGCGCGGTGACGGTCAACGAGGACGACCTCTACAGGGCCCGCATGCTGGTCGCCTCGAACGGTGCGCTGGCGACGCCGCAAAGCGGCGACGAGCTGCTCGACAAGCTGCCTATGGGCGCCAGCCGCCAGCTCGAGGGCGAGCGCCTGCGCGCCGCGCGCGAGCGCGACCTGCAGCTTACCGTCATGGAGATCGACGGGGTCGAGGCGGTGCGCGTGCACCTTGCCGAAGGTGAGAAATCCGTTTTCGTGCGCGACAACCTGCCGCCCACGGCCTCGGTCATGGTCCGCCTCGCGCGCGGCCGGCAGCTGTCCCAGAGCCAGGTCAGGGCGATCGTCAACCTGGTCTCGGGTTCGGTCCCCGGCCTGACGCCCGAAGCGGTGCGCGTGATCGACCAGCACGGCCGGCTGCTGTCGGACAAGGCCGTCGGCACCGACAGCGACCGGCTGGACCTGCAGACCCGCATGGAGGAAAAGCTGCGGACCCAGGTGGCCCAGCTCCTGACGCCGATGCTGGGCGACGGCAACTTCTCCA
>JBAYPJ010000060.1:0-22550 GCA_041677785.1 Novosphingobium sp.
CCTGTGCCCCGAATCATATTGGTCTGGTAGCGTCCGCCGAATGTCCACCGGCCCCTTCGTCCCCCTGCGCGTCTTTTCCGCATACACCATGCTTGAAGGCGCGATAGACCCGAAGGCCATCCCTGAGCGCGCGCGCGAACTGGACTTTCCGGCGGTCGCCATCACCGACCGCAACGGCCTCTATGGCGTAATGGCCTTCGGCGAGGCGGCGCAGAAGGCAGGCGTGCAGCCGGTCATCGGCGCCATGCTGGCGGTGGCGCGGCCGGATTCGCCGGCGGGCGCGCCGCGCATCGACTGGCTGGCGCTCTATGCGCAGGACGCGACCGGCTATGACAATCTCTGCGCGCTGGTCTCGGCTGCCCATCTCGACCGGCCGGGGCATGAGGATGCGCATGTGCCGCTCTCCCGCCTCGAAGGCGCGACCGACGGGCTGATCGCGCTCACCGCCGGCGCGGACGGCGCGCTCGCACGGCTGATCGCGGAGGAGCAGCCGTGCGAGGCCTATCTCGATCAATTGCAGGCCCTGTTCCCGGACCGTCTCTATATCGAGATCGCGCGCAGCAGCGATCCGGTCGAGGACGCCTCCGAAAGCGCGCTGATCGACCTCGCCTATGCCCGGAACCTGCCGCTGGTCGCCACCAATCCGGCTTATTATGCCGAGCCGGGCTTCCATTCGGCGCATGATGCGATGCTGTGCATCGCCGCGTCCGCCTATGTCGACACGCCCGACCGCCGCCGGTCCTGCCCCGAAAGCTGGATGAAGGACGGCGCGGCGATGGCGGCGCTGTTCGAGGACCTGCCCGAAGCGCTCGCCAACACCGCCGTGGTCGCGCAACGCTGCGCCTTTGCAGCGCCGAAGCGCAAGCCGATCCTGCCGAGCCTTGCCGGCGATCCCGAGGCCGAAGCGCAGGCGCTGGCCGAGGAAGCCCGGCGCGGGCTGGACGCGCGCCTCGCCTTCGCCGGGATCGCGGACGAGGCGGTGACGCCCTATCGCGAGCGGCTGGAGTTCGAGATCGGCGTCATCAACACGATGGGCTTCGGCGGCTATTTCCTGATCGTCGCCGACTTCATCCAATGGGCCAAGCGGCAGGGCATTCCGGTGGGGCCGGGGCGCGGCTCCGGCGCCGGCTCGGTCGTCGCCTGGGCGCTGACCATCACCGATCTCGACCCCCTGAAGCTCGGCCTGCTGTTCGAGCGCTTCCTCAACCCCGAGCGCGTCTCGATGCCGGACTTCGACATCGACTTCTGCGAAACCCGGCGCGGCGAGGTGATCCGCTACGTCCAGCAGAAATACGGGCACGATCATGTCGCCCAGATCATCACCTTCGGCAAGATGAAGGCGCGCGCGGTGCTACGCGACTGCGGCCGCATCCTGCAGATGAGCTACGGCCAGGTCGACCGGCTGTGCAAGATGGTGCCCAACCATCCGACCGACCCCTGGACGCTGGCCCGCGCGCTCAACGGCGTTGCCGAATTCAAGCGCGAGTACGACACCGACGACGAGGTGCGCCGGCTGATCGACCTCGCTGTCCAGCTCGAAGGCCTGCCGCGCAACTCCTCGACCCACGCCGCCGGCGTCGTCATCGGTGACCGGCCGCTGGCGAAGCTCGTCCCGCTCTACCGCGATCCGCGCTCGGACATGCCGGTGACCCAGTTCGACATGAAGTATGTCGAGGATTCGGGGCTGGTGAAGTTCGACTTCCTTGGCCTCAAGACGCTGTCGGTGCTGCGCAAGGCGGTGGACTTGCTGAGGAAGCGCTCGATCGAGATCGACCTCGCGGCGCTGCCCTGGGACGACGCCAAGGTCTACGAACTGCTCCAGCGCGGCGACACGGTCGGCGTGTTCCAGCTAGAATCGGAAGGCATGCGGCGCACGCTGGCGGCGGTGAAGCCGACCAACTTCGGCGACATCATCGCGCTCGTCTCGCTCTATCGTCCCGGCCCGATGGACAATATCCCGCTGTTCGGCCGTCGCAAGAACGGGCTGGAGGCGATCGAGTACCCGCACGAGAAGCTTGAAGGCATCCTCGCCGAGACTTACGGCATCTTCGTCTATCAGGAGCAGGTCATGCAGGCGGCGCAGGTGCTCGCCGGCTACTCGCTCGGCGACGCCGACCTGCTGCGGCGCGCCATGGGCAAGAAGATCCAGGCCGAGATGGACGCCCAGCGCGCCCGTTTCGTCGAAGGCTGCAAGGCCAACTCGAACATCGACGCGAAGAAGGCAAACGAGCTGTTCGACTTGATCGACAAGTTCGCCGGCTACGGCTTCAACAAGTCGCACGCCGCCGCCTACGCGCTGCTCGCCTATCACACCGCCTGGCTCAAGACGCACTATCCGCACGAATTCTACGCCGCCTCGATGTGCTTCGACATGCACCAGTCGGAAAAGCTCGCGGTCTTCGTCGACGACATGCGCCGGGCCGGGCTCGCCATCGAGGGTCCCGACATGAACCGCTCGGAGGCGGAGTTCACCGTCGAACAGACCGAGGAAAGCTACGCCGTGCGCTATGCGCTCGCGGGCATCCGCAACGTCGGCGAGAAGGCGATGGACGCGATCGTCGCCGAGCGCGAGGCGAACGGCCCGTTCGCCAGCCTCGACGACCTGTTCCGCCGCTGCCCGCCGGGCGCGATGAACCGGCGGCAGCTAGAGGGCCTGGCCGCGGCGGGCGCTTTCGACGGTCTGGAGCCGAGCCGCGCCCGGGTGCTGGCCAATGCCGACACGCTTCTCGCCGAGGCCGAACGCTCGGCGCGTGAGCGCAACAGCGACCAGCACAGTCTGCTCGGCGCCGCCGACCACGAGCAGGCGTTGCGGCTCGTCGATGTCGAGCCCTGGAGCCGCGCCGAGCAGATGGCCAAGGAGCGCGAGAGCTTCGGCTTCTACTTCGCCGCGCACCCGGTCGAACAGTACCGTGCCATCGCCTCGGCCAACGGCGCGCGCAGCCACGCCAGCCTGATGGTTTCGGGCGTGCCCGGCGGGCGCCAGCCGGCGGTCATGGCGGCGATGGTTGAAAGCGTGAACAAGGGCCGCACCCGCAAGGGCGCCGAATTCGTCCGCGCCGATTTCTCCGACAGTTCGGGCCAGTTTTCGGCCGCCTGCTTCGAGGAAACGCTGGTCGACAGCTTCGTGAAGTGGGCGCGCGAAGGCATTTGCGTGCTGCTCCAGGTCGAACTCGACAGCCCGAGTGTCGACGAGCCGCCGCGTGTCACCGTGCGCGGTGCACGGCCGCTGGCCGAGGTGCGCGACAGCGCGCGGATGGTGCTGGCGTTCGACATCGACCGGATCGAGGCGGTGCCGGAGCTGGCGATGATGCTGGTGCCGGGCGCGCCCGGCCGGGGCGAGGTGCGCGCCAACCTGCACCTCGACGGCGAGGTTGTGAAGCCGATGCGCCTGGGCCGCGACTTCGTGCTCGACGGCGAACTGGCCGAGCGCATTGCCGAGATCGAGGGGGTCGCCAACGTGTCGCTGACGGCCCAGCGGGGCGGCGGCCATCTCAGGCTGGTTGCCTGATTACCTTCCGTCCGAGAAATCGCTAGGCTGCTTTTCTGCGTTTGCGAAGGGTAAGGGACCGGATGAACATATTGGGCGCCATGCAGGATTGGGAACTGCGCGTCTCCCTGCTGATCGACCATGCCGCGCGCGAGCACGGGACGCGCGAGATCGTCACGCAATGGAGCGACGGCAGCCAGACCCGCACCACCTGGGCGGGGGTCCGGCATGATGCGCTGAAGATGGTGCAGGCGCTTCAGCGGCTCGGCATCCGACCGGGCGACCGCGTCGCCACGCTGGCGATGAACCACGGCCGCCACCTCGTCGCCTGGTACGGCGCGACGGGGGCGGGGGGCGTGCTCCACACGATCAACCCTCGGCTGTTCGACGACCAGCTCGAATACATCGCCAACCACGCTGAGGATCGCATCCTCATCTACGACGCCGCGTTCCAGCCGATCGTCGACCGGATGAGGCGGCGCTGGACGACGATCGAGCACTATGTCTGCTTCGATTCGGGCGCCCACGCTCCGCATTTCGAGGATTGGATCGGCCACGAGGACGGGAACGCGGAGTGGGTGACGGGCAGCGAGCGCGACCCCTGCATGCTCTGCTACACCAGCGGCACCACCGGCAATCCCAAGGGCGTGCTGTTCGAGCACCGTTCGAACATGCTGCACACTTATGCCGCATTGATGCCGCAATGCCTCGATCTCGATTCCCGCTGCGTCGTGCTGCCCGTGGTGCCGATGTTCCACGCCAACAACTGGGGGTTCCCCTGGGCGGCGGCGGCGGTGGGCGCCAAGCTCGTCTATTGCGCCAACAACGAGGCGGCCAACCTGTGCCGCCTGATCCACGAGGAAGGCGTCAACTACCTGGCCGGCGTGCCGACCGTCTGGCTCAGCCTGATCCAGCACTGCGAGACGACCGGCCAGCCGCTGCCGCCGCTCACGAAAGCCCTGACCGGCGGATCGGCCATGCCGCGCGCGACCATCGAGCGGCTGATGCGCGACGGCATCCGCATCGCCCATGCCTGGGGCATGACCGAAACCTCGCCGATCGCGACGATCGCCTTCGAGTCGGCGGAGTTCGACACGCTGCCTTTCGGCGAGCAGGTCGCGATCAAGGCCAGGCAGGGGAAGGCGCTGTTCGGCGTAGAGTTGCGCACGGTCGACCTCGACGATCCGCGCAAGGTCCTGCCGCGCGACGGCGTTTCGGCGGGCGCGCTGCAGGTGCGCGGACCCTGGGTGATCAAGCGCTACTTCAAGGCGAAGGAGGACGCGGCGGTGGACGACCAGTGGTTCGACACCGGCGATGTCGCGGTGCTCCATCCCGACGGCACGCTGCAGCTTACCGACCGCACCAAGGATGTGATCAAGTCGGGCGGCGAATGGATCAGTTCGGTCGAGCTGGAAAACTGCGCGGTGGCGCATCCGGCGGTGGCGGAAGCGGCGGCGATCGGTATTCCTCATCCCAAGTGGGACGAGCGGCCGATCCTCGTCGTCGTCAGGAAGCCGGGCATGGAGGTGTCGGGCGAGGAACTGCGCGAGCTGCTGGCCGGCAGGGTGGCGAAATGGTGGCTGCCCGACGCGGTCGAGTTCGTCGACGATATCCCGCACACCGGCACCGGCAAGATCAGCAAGAAGGACCTGCGCGAGCGTTTCCGCGACTACCGGCTGCCGGAATGATGTCAGCCCCGGACTTGATCCGGGGCCGCTGGAGAGCGGGCTGAACGTCGCGTCGACGAGCGTAGCGATTCCGAGCTTGCTCGGGATCATGTACTTTTCTTCCCGGTCCCGGCTGCTATCATCCTGACGAAAGACAGGGTGAGGAAAAACGCCATGGACCTTGCGATCGACACTTCGCTGCCGGTGCTGCCGGTCGAGACGCCCGAGTTCTCGGCCGATCCCGATCCCTTCCTCGCTACGGCCCGCGCCGAGCATCCCTGGCTGGCGCGCTTCTCGCAAGGGTATGTGGTGCACGGTTATCAGGCCTGCGCGGACCTGCTCGCCGACGATGGGAACATGATCTGCGGTTTCGGCCCGATCATCGACTACTACGGCGTGCGCGGGACGATGTGGGCGCGCTTCATGGAAGAGATCGTCATCTCGCAGTACGGCCCGGCGCACGGCCGGTTGCGCGGCGCCGTGGCGCATGCCTTCACCCCGCGCCGGGCCAACCAGGAACGCGCGATGATGCAGCGTGTCATTACCGAACTGCTCGACGAATGGGCGCCCCGGGGCGAGTTCGATTTCGCCGAGTTCGCGTCGTACTTCCCGGTGACGGTGATGTGCGGGCTGCTCGGCGTCTCGGCCGAACCCATCCCGCGGATGCGCACGGCGCTGGAGAACCAACTGACCTCGTTGACGCTCGATCCGGCGGCCAAGCCCAAGTTCATGGCCGGCTGGGACGTGCTCTGGGATTTCGCCGACACGCTGGTCGGCGAGCGCGAGGCGAGCGGCGCGTTCGATGAGGATTCGCTGCTCGACGCGATCATCGCCGCCAAGAAGCAGGGCCATCTCGATGATGTCGAGGCGCGGTTCATGGTACTGACCGTCGCGGTCGCGGGGTTCGATACCTCCAAGAACCAGCTTAGCATGATGATGAAACTGCTGCTCGACCGGCCGGAGATGTATGCGCGCTGCGCCGAGGATCTGGCCTTCTGCCGCAAGGTCACCGAGGAATCGCTGCGCCATTCGGCGATCGCAACGCCCTATCGCGAGGTCGCCAGGGATTTCGAGTACGACGGCTTCCGCTTCCGCAAGGGCGAGACGATCGTCATGGCGCCGCCGCTGGCGAACCGCGATCCCGCCGTCTTCGCCGATCCCACGGCGTTCGATCCCGAGCGCGAGAACGCCGGCCGCCACGTTGCTTTCGGGCGCGGGCCGCATATCTGCATCGGCCAGTTCATCGCGCGCAATCAGTTGCAGGAGGGGTTGCACCTGATCGCCCGGCGGCTGCGCAACCCGAGGCCGGCCGGCGAGGCCGAATGGCGGCCGTTCCTCGGCGCCTGGGGCCTCAAGCACCTGCCGATCGCATTCGACGCAGCGTGAACTGGCTCGACCACCTGCCGGCCGAGGTCGTCCGGTTCATCGCCACGCGCTTCGTCGCCGAGTACGCCACGGTGAGCGCCGCGGGCGTGCCGATCGACACGCCGCTCGTGCCGTTCCTGAGTGCGGACGGCGCGACGATCGACGCCGCGACGGGCCTCGCCTATCCGGCCAAGGCCGAACGGGCGCGGCGCAATCCGCGGGTGGGCATGCTGTTCGAGGGCACGTCGGACGAGCCGGTCGTCCTGCTTTCGGGCGTGGCGGCTGTGCGCGACCGCGACATGCAGGGCAATCTTGAGCGCTATCTCGCCGAGGAGATCCTGACGCCGGCGATAAGCCCTGACACCGTCGACTATGCGAGCGTGACTCGCCCGGCGATCTGGTACTTCGCCCGCATCATCACTTGCGTGAGCCCGGCTGTGGTTCGCTGGTGGCCCAACCGGGCGGCGACCGACCAACCACCGCAGGAATGGCGCGCGCCGCCCGGCATCGAATGGCCGCAATCCGACGCGGCCCCCGGCGGCGCACCGAGCAAGGCCGCGTGGGAGCAGCCTTCATGGCGGGCGCTTGCCGCTACCGCGCTGGGACGCGGTGCGCCGGCGCACCTGACGCTGCTCGATGCCGAGGGCTACCCTCTGCCAGTCCGCGCGCGCGATGTCCGGGCGCACGATGCGGGCTTCCTGCTGGTCATGCCCGGATGGCTGCCGTGGTCGGCGGGCAAGGCCACGGTCAGCTTCCAGGGCCTGGAGATATTCATCGGCGAGGCCGAGGTCGCGGGCGGTGAGGCGCTGGTCCGCGTGGAGCGGGCGCTGCCGGTCCACCCGCTGCTCGCCGGCGGCCCCTTGCAGCCCGACGAGGCGACGAGGCGCACGCTGATGGCGCGGATCACGCGCGAGCTGAAGCGCCGAGGTCTGGCGCTGCCTGCGATGCCGGCCCAGCCGCCCGAGCCCACGCCCGGCGCGCGGATGCGCGCCGAGGCGGCCCACACTTTCGGCCTGTTCTACCAGCCCGAAGGTTGAGCGGGGTCATCAGGCGTTGAGCCGGAGGCCGGCGCGCGGCATAGCATTGGCCTTCGCACGAAGGGGACAGCCATGAAGCCCAAGCCGCGCATAACCTGCCTCGCCGGCGCGACCGCGCTGCTGCTGGCCGAAGCTGCCGGGGCCAAACCGCTGGAATGGCGCACGATGTCCGTCGATCTGCCTGACGGTTCGGTCGCGCAAATCCGGTATGTCGGCGATGTCCCGCCACGGGTCAGCGTCTCGATACCCGTCGTGCAGGGCGAGGCGGCGGCAGAAGCGGTCGAGGAAGCCTACGGCGGGTTGCCGCGCGCCCGGCGCGTGGTGCGAGCCCCGCCTGCCGCTCCGGCTGCTCCGCCGGCGCCGCCGCAGTTCGTCGTCGGCCGCGACATGCCGCGGGGCAGCACTTACGAATACACGCTGATCACCACCAATCCCGATGGCAAGGTCTGCACGCAGCGCACCGAGTGGCGCTCGCGTGGGCCCGGCAGGGAGCCCGAGGTAAGGCGCGGCGACACCGGCGACGGCTGCGCCGCGCCGGTGATCCTCGCCGATCCGGGCGTATTCTGACTGCCGGACGTTCAGAGCAGGCTCAACTGCCCGTCGAGCGACGGCCGGCGGAAATCGCTGACGTTCAGGTCGATCCCAACCCGGTTCATGCCCAGCCGCTTGCAGGCAAGGCGGAAGCGCGTGCGGAACAGGTCAGCCCAGACGCCGTGCGGTTTCATGCGTGAGAAGAAGTCTGGGTCGTTGTCGCGCCCGCCGCGTATCGAGCGGACGATGTGCATGACCTTGGCGGCGCGGTCCGGGTAGTGGACCTGCAGCCATTCGCGGAACAGCGGCGCCACCTCGTGCGGCAGGCGCAGCATGATCCAGCTTGCCGAGGCGATTCCGCGTCCAGCGGCCTGCGCGAGGATCGCCTCCATGAATTCGTCGGTAATCGACGGGATCACCGGCGCGATCGAGACATGCGCGGGCACCCCCGCGGCCGCCAGCCGGCCCAGCGCGTCGAGCCGCTTGGCCGGCGCCGAGGCGCGCGGTTCGAGCAGGCCAGACAACCGGGGATCGAGGCTGGTCACGGAGATGGCCACGGCGATCAGGCGGTGGCGCGCCATCTCAGCCAGCAGGTCGAGATCGCGCAGCACGCGGGCGGACTTGGTGGTGATCGTCACCGGATGGCGCGTCTCGAGGCAGATCTCGAGCACGCCGCGCGTGATGCGGTAACGCCCCTCTATCGGCTGGTAGGGATCGGTATTGGTGCCCATGGCGATGGGCGAGGGCTTGTAGCCGGCCCTGGCCAGAGCCTTGCGCAGGAGCTTCGGAGCGTCGGGCTTGGCGAAGAGCCTTGTCTCGAAGTCGAGCCCGGGCGACAGATCGTGATAGGCATGCGTCGGCCTGGCGAAACAATAGATGCAGCCGTGCTCGCAGCCGCGATAGGCATTGATCGAGCGATCGAAGGGGATGTCGGGCGACGTGTTGAAGCTGAGGATGGTCCTTGGGTGCTCCTCGAGGACTGTGGTGCGCAGCTTGGGGCCGGGACCGTCCACGCCTTCCTGCGCGTCGAGCCAGTCGCCGTCCGCCTCTCGTGCGGCGAGGCCGAAACGCTGCGGCACCGCGGCAGACTGGGCGCCGCGACCGCGGATCAAGGGATGGCAGGGCATACCCATGTTGGAACATAATAAGAACATATTGGCAAGGTTCGCCCGCCGATGGCGCGCGAGCGCATGTGCCGGTTGTCTCGGGCGGCCCGCTCCCGTATCGCGCCCGTCGACGATGAAGGAGCGCGCCATATGGCCAAGACAATCAAGCTATCCCTGACCGAGGACGAGGCCGAGATGATCGCCGACGCGCTCGAAGCCGATATGGAGAACTACGTGGAAGCCGCGAAGGAAGCGCGGGGCAACAACCAGCGCGACGATGCCAAGACCTTCACCGAGGCGGCGGAGCGGATCGGCGACCTGCTCTCGAAGGTGCGCGATCTGCTGGAGTAGAGTGCGGCTCGCGTCGACGACCAATCGTTGGGGGGCGTTACGGAGGTGGGATCGATTATGAACCCACCCGCCGTTTTGTATCATATCGAAACAACCCGAATCGGGATGCCAATTCTCTGGCCGAATATGTTAGTAAGGCACTCTGAACGCAAACTCGCGTATAGGGGTAGATGGTCATGAAGCTCTTTGCGAAAGCGGCTCTGGTTGCGGGCGCGTTGATCCAGGCAGCCATCGTGGTTTCCCCAGCCTCGGCCGCGGTCACACTCGTCGATCCGAGTTGCTCGCTGGTGACCGGCTGCAAGTTCAGCGGCAACATTCACGATGCCAGTTCGGCGCTTGAAACGCAGATTGCCTACAATCAGGCAAAGAATCCCGATATCGTCCTGAATTATCTGGGATCGACCGATGACGGTTTCGGCAGCGTAACCGGCACGCCCCAGGGCATCTGGACGCTTGCCGACTTCATCGTGAATTATATCGCGGTCAAGTCCGGCCCGGCCTTCATGCTCTATTCGATTGCCATCCCGGGAGAGACCGGCGAGTACACCACTGCCGGTCTTCAGAACGGCCAGAATACGAATCTTCCGGACCTCTCGCATCTCGCGTTCTTCGGTGCGAGGCCGACCACGGCTGTTCCCGAACCGGCCACCTGGCTCATGATGATCCTGGGATTCGGTGCGATCGCGAGCGGGATGCGCCGGAAGACGCGGGCAGTTCGCTTCGCCTGACCGCCAGCCTGACTGGCGATCCTATACCGCGGTTCAGACTTCCCTGAGCCGCGGCATCAGCTCGACGAAGTTGCAGGGCCGGTTGCGGCTGTCGAGTTGCTCGGCGAGGATGCGGTCCCAGCCGTCCTTCACCGCGCCGTTCGAGCCGGGCAGGGCGAAGATATAGGTCCCGCGCGCCAGCACGGCGCAGGCGCGCGACTGCACCGTGGACGTGCCGATGGTCTGGAAGCTGATCCAGCGAAACAGCTCGCCGAAGCCGGGGATGTCCTTGTCCTTGACCTGGTGGAGCGCCTCGGGCGTTACGTCGCGTCCCGTCAGGCCGGTGCCGCCGGTGGTGATGACGCAATCGACTCGCTTGTCGTCGATCCAGTCGTTCAGCCGGCTGACGATGCGCGCGACGACATCCCTCTCTATCGCCCGTTCGATGAGCGTGTGCCCGGCCGCGACGATCCGCTCGGCCAGAATCGTGCCCGAGGTGTCGTCGTCCAGCATGCGCGTGTCGGAGATGGTCAGCAGCGCGATGTTGATCGGGGTGAAGGTTCGTTCCGGATCAACGGCCACGCACGATCACTCCGTTGGCCGTCATGCGCACCGCATTCGATCCGGCAAGGCCGGGGAAGGTGGGCCACAGCCCCTGGGCCAGCGCCATGCGGCTTTCCGACGGGCCGCCCGCCTGCCGTTCGTACATCCAGTAGTTGCGCATCACGATGTTCACGTAGCCACGCGTCTCCCAATAAGGCACCGATTCGATCCACAACAGCGGATCGCCCTGGTCCTTGACCTCGCTGTTCCAGCGGCTGACCGGCAGGATGCCGGCGTTGTAGGCCGCCATCACCTTGGGCAGCAGGCCCTGCGTGCCGGACTGGTTGCGCAGCATGGTAAGGTGCCGCTGGCCGAAAGCGAGGTTCACTTCGGGCTTGTTGAGATCGGAGGCGTTGCCGGTATAGCCGAGATTGGCCGCGTGATCCTTCGCAGCGGCGGGCATGATCTGCATGAGGCCGCGCGCACCGGCCGGGCTGACGACCGAAGTGCGGAACACCGATTCCTGCAACGCGTGGGCATAGACGAGCGCCGGATCGATGTTCCAGCCGCCAACCGGCGTCCACTTGGGCGTCGGGAAACGGGTGGCGGGCTCCGGCCGGCCGCCGCGCGGCGCGTTGTAGGCCATCCAGAGCTGGGTCGAGGGCAGGCCCAGATCGCGCGCCAGACGAGTGAGCGGTTGGTACTGGTCGGCGGAGCCGATGCGCGCCTGATGGCGCAGCACCTCGTCGGCAAGGCCGTCCTGGCCGATCTCGGCCAGCGCGACGGCGACGCGGATGTTGCCGTTGTCGCGCAGGCGCTGCCAGTCGGTCTGCGTGAAATCGGCCTCACCATGCTGCTCGGGTAGTTTCATGCCGAGCTGCTCGGCGGCGAGCATGCCGTAGAGCGTTTCGTCGCGGGCGGCGGCCAGACGCAGCGGCGCGGCGGCCTGTTCCGGCTGCCGGCAGCGGACGAGCGCACGGCTCTGCCAATAATAGGCGGCGGAGCGCAACTCCGCGTTTTCGGCGCGCGCCGCGCTGTTGTGGAAGGCGTCGGCCGCCCCGCGGCAATCGCCCAGGCGCCAGGCGGCAAGCCCGGCGGTCCACCAGGCCTCGCCGACCCAGGGGCCGGCGCCCTGCGCCGCGAACTGGGCCATGCTGTAGGCGTTGGTGTCGTCGTTCTCGATGTAGAAGCTCCACGCCACGCGCTGGCGCCATTCGGCGCGGGCAGGATCGGAGAGCGAGGCGTCGATGCCGTCGAGCAGCACGCGCGCGCCCATGGGATCGTCGTGCTTGATCTTGTCGAGAATGCCCGATGCGATCGCGGCCGGCATCGTGCCGTCGTTGACGCTGCGCGGACGGACGCGCTTGGACGTGGTGGGCAGGCCGACCAGCGGCTGCGCGCCGGGCATGGCCGGCAGCGCCTGCGCGCCGCGCGTCAGGGCGAGGCGGCCGATCTGCTCGGTCTGCGGCAGGCTGGTGCCCCTGGCGAGCCAGGCGTTGAGCTGGTCGAGTTCGATACGCGGCGAACCGGCGGCGAGGTAGTATTCGGCGAGCGCCGCCTGGTGGAGCGGTCCTTCGCTCTTCTGCGCGAACATCGCCTGGACGCGGGTCCAGTCCTTGCGCTCGATCGCGGTGAAGACCTCACGGTAATACTGCCGCTCATCCTGGCTCAGCAGCGAGGGGACGGCGGTCCGGTCGGCGCGGTTGCGGAAATAGTCGACGGCGGCGCTGTTGGCCTGGGCGGGCGCGCTGTCGAGCGCCACCACGCCTGCAGCGGCCAGGCCGAGGGCCAGCACCCGTGCTTTGGCGGCGAATGTCACTCTCGATTGGTTCCTATCTTCCCCGACCCGACTGTGTGTCGGTCCAGTCGAGCCACCCTTGCCACAACCCTGCCTTCCATCGCGGCCGTTCCAGCAATGCTGCCAAGCTTTTGCCCGCGAGCAGGGGAATGGACATGCCTTCTTGGTTAAAATTTCGTAAAACGGCAGGAGTTTGCGCCGGGTCGTTGCCCAGGAGCGGCAGGATGTTGCTGCCAAGCGCAACCAGCCTGCGTGGGGCGACCAGCCGGACATGATGGCAGAGCAGGACGTCGAACCCCTTTCCGGCCAACCCCGGCCAATCCGCCATCGGCGTGTGACGGGGCAGGACGCTGGCGACGTAGGCTTGTTCGGGTCCGATCCCCATGGCCGCCAGCATCGCGTCGAGCAGCTTTCCCTGCGGCCCGGACAACAGGCGCTCGCCGTCGTCGCGCTCGGGGTCGGGGACGATGACCATGAATTCGGCGCCACCTGTGCCGCGCGGCGGCACGCGGCCGCTGGCGCGACCGTCGTCGAGCGCGGGCTCGCTCAGCCACCAGGCGGTGAAGGCGCCGAGGTCCTGCGGCAAGGCGCTGCGGTCGATCGCGGGTTTGGCCAGCGCGACCGGGGCTTCCGCGCCCCCGCCATCGGGCGAGCCGGAGCCTTTGCCCTGCCGGTCGCGAACCCCGCCCGCGCGGGGACCGGGCGCGGCGCTCTCCACCGGTGCCAGCCAGCGCGTCGGCGCATCGGCGAAATCGCAGTCGACGCCGGCGCCGCGCCACCAGTCGAGCGCCGCCGCGAACGCCTCGGCCTCCGTTGCTTGCGGTCCAGCTTTCGCGCGATCATCCATCGTCCGGTCTTGACCTGCCCGTTTGCACCAATCAAGGCGGCTGCTTACATTTATTGCACATTCCAATTCGGGGGTCGGCCGCGCGCGGCCGGGAGAACAGGACAAGATTGATGAGCGAACGGGAATCGATGCCCTATGACGTCGTCATCGTGGGTGGCGGACCGGCCGGGCTTTCCACGGCGATCCGCCTGAAGCAGCTCAATGCCGACCTTGCGGTCTGCATTCTGGAGAAGGGCTCGGAAATCGGCGCCCACATCCTGTCCGGCGCGGTGGTCGATCCCAGGGCGCTCGACGAACTGCTGCCCGAATGGCGCGACCAGGATTGCCCGATGGCCGAGACGCCGGTGACCGACAACTGGCACTGGATGCTGACCAGGAACGGCAAGTTCCCGATGCCGCACATCATCATGCCTCCGCTGATGAGCAATGACGGCTGCTACACGGGCTCGCTCGGCAACCTGTGCCGCTGGCTCGCCGGCAAGGCGGAGGAACTCGGCGTCGAGATCTTCCCCGGCTTCCCCGCGGCCGAGGTGCTCTATGGCGAGCGCGGCGAGGTCATCGGCGTGCAGACCGGCGACATGGGCGTGGCGCGCGACGGCAGCCACAAGGGCGATTACCAGCCCGGCATGAACCTGCTCGCCAAATATACCGTGTTCTGCGAAGGCGCGCGCGGCCACCTGACCAAGCGGCTGAAGGCGAAGTACGACCTAGAGCGCGATTGCCAGCCGCAGGTATACGGCATCGGCATCAAGGAACTGTGGGACATCGACCCGGCCAAGCACGTACCCGGCCGCGTCCTCCACACCCAGGGCTGGCCGCTGTCGGAAAACGACACCTGGGGCGGCGGCTTCCTCTACCATCAGGCGAACAACCAGGTGGCGCTGGGGTTCGTGACCGCGCTCGATTACAAGAACCCCTACGTCTACCCGTTCGAGGAATTCCAGCGCTGGAAGCAGCACCCGGCGATCCGCGCCATCCTGGAAGGCGGCCGCCGCGTTTCCTACGGCGCGCGCGCGATCAACGAGGGCGGCTGGCAGTCGGTGCCGCGGCTTGCCTTCCCCGGCGGCGTGCTGGCCGGCTGCTCGGCCGGCTTCGTCAACGTGCCGCGCATCAAGGGCAGCCATACCGCGATGAAGAGCGGCATGCTCGCGGCCGAAGCGATCGCCGCGGCCCTGGGCGCGGGCCGCGAGGCCGATGAACTGGGCGAATACGACGCCGCGGTCCGCGATAGCTGGATCGCCACCGAGCTCAAGCTGGTGCAGAATTCCCAGCCGCTCGTGGCCAAGTTCGGCGGCGACTTCGGCACCGTGCTCGCCGGCGCCGACATGTGGATGCGCACGCTGAAAATCGGCCTGCCGTTCAGCATGAAGCACCATACCGACGCTTCCGCGCTGGAGCGGGCGGACCTTTATCAGCCGATCGCATACCCCAAGCCCGACAACGTGATCAGCTTCGACCGCCTGTCCTCGGTGTTCCTTTCGAACACCAACCACGAGGAAGACCAGCCGTGCCACCTCGTGCTCAAGGACCCGGCCATTCCGACCGAGGTGAACCTGCCGCTCTACGCGGGCCCCGAGGCGCGTTATTGCCCGGCCGGCGTCTACGAGTTCGTCGGTCTCGAGGAAGGCACGCCGCGCCTGCAGATCAACGCGCAGAACTGCGTCCACTGCAAGACCTGCGACATCAAGGACCCGACCCAGAACATCGAATGGGTCGCGCCTGAAGGCGGTGGCGGCCCGAACTATCCGAATATGTGATGGTGGCTGAACTCCTCCCCGGCATGGGGAGGGGGAGGAGTTCATGATCGAAACCGCGTACGCCAAGATCAACCTTGCGCTCCACGTCCGCCGGCGGCGTGACGACGGCTATCATGAGCTGGAAACGCTGTTCGCCTTCGTGGATGACGGCGACCGGCTGACCGCTTCGTCCGCGGCGCGTGACGAATTGCACGTGACGGGTGAGTTCGCCGGCACGCTCGACGACCCCTTCGGCAACATCGTCGCCAGGGCGCTTGGCAGGCTCGAGCGCGTGCCCGGCTGGTCGGTACGGCTCGACAAGCGCCTGCCGGTCGCGGCCGGGCTGGGCGGCGGCTCGGCCGATGCGGGCGCGGTGTTCCGCATGGTCAGGCGCTGGGGCGGGCTGCCCGAAAACTGGCGCGAGATCGCCGCCGCGCTCGGCGCCGACGTCCCCGCCTGCGTCGAGAGCGAGGCCTGTATCGGCACCGGTACCGGCACCGAGCTTTCGCCGGTGGTCAACGACCTTGCCGGCACGCCCGTCCTGCTGGTCAACCCGCGCGTCCCGCTCGCTACCGGTCCGGTGTTCCGCGCGTGGGATGGGATCGACCGGGGGCCTCTGCCGCAAGGCGGCGCCCGTGCGATCGCGCTCGCCGGGCGTAACGACCTTGAAGCCCCGGCGATCGGGCTCTGTCCGCCGGTAGCCGAAGTGCTGGCCGCCTTGCAGGCGACTGCGCCGCTGCTCGCCCGCATGTCGGGCTCGGGTGCCACCTGCTTCGCGCTCTACGAGAGCGAGGCCGCACGTGACGGGGCGGCGGCGCAGATCGTTCCGGCGTGGTGGCGGATGGCGGGGCGGCTGCGATGAGCGAGGATGCCTACCGCCTCGTCGGCACGCCGCGCTTCGGCGGCATCCTGGTCGTGTGTGATCATGCCTCGAACCGCGTGCCGGAGGACATCGACCTCGGTATCGATCCGGCCCTGTTCGACCAGCACATCGCCGTCAACATCGGTGTCGGCGCGGTCGCCGGGCTGCTGGCGGCGCGCGCCGGGTTCGCCGCTTTCCTGTGCAACGTCAGCCGCCTCGTCTGCGACTGCAACCGCGACGAGGGCGCGCCGGCGATCATCCCCATCGCCAGCGACGGCCACGCCATTCCCGGCAACGACCTCGGCCACGCGGCGCATGAGGCCCGGCTCGACCGCTTCTTCCGCCCCTACCACGCCGCGCTGGCCCGCCAGCTCGACGCCATGCCGCCCGCGCTCATCCTGTCGCTTCATAGCTTCACCCCGCAACTGGCGAGCAATCCACAGGAAAAGCGCCCATGGCAGGTCGGCGTCCTCTACAACGAAGACGATCGCGCCGCGCGCGTCGCGATTCCGCTGCTCGAGGCCGAGGGCCTCGCCGTCGGCGACCAGCAACCCTATTCGGGCAAGCTCCTCAACGCGACGATGAACCGCCATGCCGAAATCGAAGGGCGGCCGTATCTCGGTGTCGAGATCAGGCAGGACGAGATCGCCGATCCGGCGGGGCAGGCGGTCTGGGCGGAAAGGCTTGCGCGGATCTGCAACCAGGTCGCGCTGCGGCTGTAATGGGGCGTGAAGGCGCGGAGACGGGCTTCTACGGTTCGGCTATACGCCCCGGCGCGAAAAACCCTATTTTCTTCTTCGGCAAACACCCCACCTGAAGTAGGGCCACCCTTTGCCAGAATTGCACTCACCGGAGCCGACCCATGCCTGCCTATCGTTCCCGTACCACCACCCACGGCCGCAACATGGCCGGCGCGCGGGGGCTCTGGCGCGCCACCGGGATGAAGGACAGCGACTTCGGCAAGCCGATCATCGCCGTGGTCAACAGCTTCACCCAGTTCGTGCCCGGCCACGTCCACTTGAAGGACCTGGGCCAGCTCGTCGCGCGCGAGATCGAGGCGGCGGGCGGCGTCGCCAAGGAATTCAACACGATCGCGGTCGACGACGGCATCGCCATGGGTCACGACGGCATGCTCTATTCGCTGCCCAGCCGCGACCTTATCGCCGACAGCGTCGAATACATGGTCAACGCGCATTGCGCCGACGCGATGGTCTGCATTTCCAACTGCGACAAGATCACGCCCGGCATGCTGATGGCGGCGCTGCGGCTCAACATCCCGGCCGTGTTCGTCTCGGGCGGGCCGATGGAGGCGGGCAAGGTCGTGCTCAAGGGGCAGGAGCACGCGCTCGACCTCGTCGATGCAATGGTCGCCGCCGCCGACGAGCACTACACCGACGAGGAAGTGAAGGCGATCGAGCGTTCGGCCTGCCCGACATGCGGCTCGTGCTCGGGCATGTTCACCGCCAACTCGATGAACTGCCTGACGGAGGCGCTGGGTCTGTCGCTGCCGGGCAACGGCTCGACCCTGGCGACCCACGCCGACCGTGAACGCCTGTTCCGCGAGGCCGGCCGCCTCGTCCTCGATCTGTGCCAGCGCTGGTATGAGCAGGATGACGAGACCGCGCTGCCGCGCACTATCGCCAGCTTCGCGGCCTTCGAGAACGCGATGAGCCTCGACATCGCCATGGGCGGCTCGACCAACACCGTGCTCCACCTGCTCGCCGCAGCGCACGAGGCGGGGGTGGACTTCACCATGGCCGACATCGACCGGCTGTCCCGCAAGGTGCCCTGCCTGTCCAAGGTCGCGCCCGCCAAGAACGACGTTCACATGGAGGACGTCCACCGCGCCGGCGGCATCATGGCGATCCTGGGCGAGCTCGACCGCGCGGGGCTGATCAACACCGAACTGCCGACCGCGCACAGCCGCACGCTGGGCGATGCCCTGGACCGCTGGGACATCAGCCGCACCAACGACGCCTCGGTTCGGGAGTTCTACAGGGCCGCGCCCGGTGGCGTGCCGTCGCAGACCGCGTTCAGCCAGTCGCGCCGCTGGGATAAGCTCGACACGGACAGAGAAACCGGCGTTATCCGTTCGGCGGAGCACGCTTTTTCCAAGGACGGCGGGCTTGCCGTGCTTTACGGCAACATCGCCCGCGACGGCTGCATCGTGAAGACCGCGGGCGTCGACGAGAATATCCTCAAGTTCACCGGTCCCGCACGGGTCTATGAGAGCCAGGATGCGGCTGTCGCGGGTATCCTCGGCGGGCAGGTCGTAGCGGGCGACGTCGTCGTCATCCGCTACGAGGGTCCGCGTGGCGGGCCGGGGATGCAGGAGATGCTCTATCCCACCAGCTACCTCAAGTCGAAGGGCCTGGGCGCCGCCTGCGCGCTGATCACCGACGGACGCTTTTCCGGCGGCACGTCGGGCCTGTCGATCGGCCACGCCTCGCCCGAGGCGGCCGAGGGCGGAGCGATCGGCCTCGTCGAGAACGGCGACACGATCGAGATCGACATTCCGAACCGCACGATCAACCTCGCCGTTACGGACGCGGAACTGGCGGATCGTCGCGCGGCGATGGAAGCGAAAGGCGCGGCCGCCTGGCAGCCCGCCCATCCGCGCCCGCGCAAGGTCTCGGTCGCGCTCCAGGCCTATGCGGCGATGGCCACCAGCGCCGCGCGCGGCGCGGTGCGCGACGTTTCGCAGCTCAAGAGGGGCTGATTGGTGCCGCTGGCGCGTGTGCTTCGACAAGCTCGGCATGAGCGGGTGTTTTGCCCGACCACACCATTCCCGCTCAGCCTGAGCCTGTCGAAGGCCACGTGCGTTGCCTGCCTCCCGCTGCTTCTTGCCGCCTGTTCGGGCGGAGGGAGCGTGGCTCCCGAAGCCGCGGGTGCCGAGCGGGTTTCCTGCGCCATTGCCGGGGCAGCGGCCTTCACCGAAACCTGCATGCTGGAGCGGACCCGGACCGAAGGCGCGCCGGTGCTGGTGATTCGGCACGCCGATGGCGGCTTCCGTCGCTTTGCGGTGACGGACGGCAGCGTGACCGCAATCGATGGCGCGCAACCGGCGGCCGTCACCCGCACCGCAACGGGGCTCGACGTGACTGTCGGCTCCGATCGCTATCGTCTCGCAGCGAGTCAGCTTGGCCATGTCCAATAGCACGAACCAGATACTCACCGTCGCGCAGATGCAGGTCGCCGAAGAGGCATTGATCGCGGGCGGCAGCAGCGTGGATGCGCTGATGCAGGTCGCGGGGCACGGCGCGGCCGATTACGTCTGGCGGATGGCGGCGCATCACCGCGTGACCGTCCTCTGCGGGCCGGGCAACAACGGCGGCGATGGCTACGTCATCGCCGAGGCCATTCGCGCACGCGGCGGCAAAGTTGCCGTGCTGTCGGCGGCGGCCCCCGCGACCGATGCGGCGCGCCACGCCCGCGCGCTCTACAGCGGCGAGATCCTGCCATCCGATACCGAGCCCCACGGCGAAGTCTTCGTCGATTGCCTGTTCGGCAGCGGGCTGACGCGGCCGCTTGCCGACGCGCATCTTGCGCTGCTGCGCCGTCTCGTCGCCAGCCATCGCCACGCGATCGCGGTCGATCTGCCGAGCGGCGTCGATTCGGATAGCGGCGCGCCGCTCAATCCGGACCTGCCGCGCTACGACCTTACGGTCGCGCTCGGTGCCTGGAAGTTCGCGCATCTCCTGATGCCCGCCTGCGCGACGATGGGCGCGCTGCGGCTGGTGGAGATCGGCGTTGCCGCCGTGCCGGGTGCGGCGCAGGTCCTCGCGCGGCCGGTGCTGGCCGCCCCCGCCGCGGATGCGCACAAGTACCGCCGCGGGCTGCTGGCGGTGGTCGGCGGCGAGATGCCGGGCGCGGCGGTGCTGGCCGCCTGCGCAGCGCAAGGCGCGGGAGCGGGTTACGTCAAGCTTTTCGCGGACACTACCGGCTCCGCGCCGGCCGACCTCGTGGTCGATACCGGCAAGCTTTCGGCGGTGCTTACCGACGACCGCAACACGGCGGTGCTCGTCGGTCCGGGACTTGGCCGCCGCGCGGAGGCGCGCGAGCGGCTCGTCACGGCGCTGGCGGACCCGGTGCCGGCGGTGGTCGATGCCGATGGGCTGCTGCTGCTCGGCGAGCGGCTCCTTGCCGAACGCGCCGCGCCGCTGATCGCGACGCCGCACGATGGCGAGTTGCAGGCGCTGGAAAAGACCTTCGGCTGCGACGGCGAGGGAGCGAAGCCCGCGCGCGTGCGCGGTCTCGCACAGGCCAGCGGCATGGTCATCGTCGCGAAGGGCCCCGACACGGTGATCGCTGCGCCTGACGGCCGGTTCGTCTGCGCGCCGCGCCCTTCGAGCTGGCTGTCCACCGCCGGGACGGGGGACGTGTTGGCCGGGGCGATCGCCGGCCGGCTGGCCACGGGCACCGAGGCTTTCGCCGCCGCCTGCGAGGGCGTCTGGCTCCAGGGCGAGGCGGCGCGGCTGGCGGGCCCGGCTTTCACCGCCGGCAAGCTCGCCGCATTGATCCCCGCCGCGGTAGCCGCCTGCCTGTGAGCGAAGCCGAGGAAGTTCTCCGCGTCGCCGCCAAGGGCGACGGCGTGACCGCGTCGGGGCGCTTCGTCTGGGGCGCGGCGCCCGGCGACCTGCTGCTGCCCGACGGCACGCTGCGGCCCGGACCGCATCACGTCGACCCGGCCTGCCGCCATTTCGGCCGCTGCGGCGGCTGCCAGCTCCAGCAGCTCGACGAGGAATCACTCGCCGAGTTCGTCGCTGCGCGGGTGGCCAACGCCTCCGCCGCGCAAGGACTGGGCGCCGAGCGCATCGTCCTGCCGCACCTCTCGCCGGCCGGTACGCGCCGCCGCGCCTCGCTGCGCGCGGAGAGCGCGGGCGGGCGGATCGTCATCGGCTTCCGCGAAGCGAAGTCGCACCGGCTGGTCGAGTTGGCCGAATGCCCTGTGCTGCTGCCGGAGCTTACGGCGATTCTGGGACCGTTGCGCAAGCTGTTGATCCGTATAGGCGAAGGTGCGGGGAAGGGACGCAACCGCGCCAGGGGCGGCGGCAAGCCGCGCATGGCGGCTGACGTTGAGCTGGCGATGACCAAACAAGGCGTCGATCTCGGCCTCAAGGGGCTGACGGTGGAAGGTCTCGCCGCCACCGAAGTGATGCTCGATTTCGCCCGGACCCATAGCCTCGCGCGGCTGACGCTGGACCAGGGCTTCGGCCCCGAGACGCTGTGGGAACCCGAGCCGGTCACGGTCTCGCTTTCCGGAGTCAGCGTCGGCTTTCCGCCCGGTGCGTTCCTTCAGGCGACCGCCGACGGCGAACAGGCGCTGGTCGCCGCGGCACGCGAATGGCTGGCGGACTCCGTGGCAGTCGCCGACCTGTTCTCGGGCCTCGGTACCTTCGCATTCGCGCTGGCGGGACCGCGCACGAAAGTCCTGGCGGTCGAGGCGGCGCGCGACGCGCATTTTGCTTGCAAGGCTACGGCGGGAAGGGCCGGGCTATCGGTCCACGCGTTGCACCGCGACCTGTTCCGCAACCCCTTGCTGCCCGACGAGCTTGACCGTTTCGACGCGGTTCTCCTCGACCCGCCGCGCGCCGGCGCGCGCGAACAGGTGGAGCGGCTGGCCGCCGCCCAGGTGGCGCGGATCGTCTATGTGAGCTGCAATCCGTCGAGCTGGTCACGCGACGCGGCGCTGCTGGTCGCGGCCGGCTATCGCTTGGCGGAACTGCGCCCGGTCGGCCAGTTTCGCTGGTCGACTCACGTCGAGCTGGCGAGCCTGTTCGTGAAATGATCGTCGTTCCGGACCTGATCGGGTCCGGAACGACGGTGTTCTCAGAAAAGCTGCATGAACGCCAAGGCTACGAGCGCCATGAGGCAGAAGCTCGACAGTGCGAAGACGAGAAAGCGAAGCGACACCTTGTTGATCGTGGCCTGGATCAGCGAATGGACCACGCGCAGCGCGACGTAGACCCAGGCGAGCTGCGCCGCGATTCCATCGCCCTTTCCGATGATCGCAAGCACGATGGCCACCGCATAGAAGACCGTAGGAGCTTCATGCAGATGATTGTAATTATGGGCCTTCCACATGACCTGCGGCGACAGGACCGAATCGAGGCCCTTGGTCGGGTCGTGGACCAGGTCGTCGGGATCGACCTTGGCCGCGCTCAGCGCGGGGATACGCGTTCCGTAGAGCCAGAACCACATCACCATCGTCCACGCCGCCAACGCGACCACCGGTTGCAGGATCGTCATGCCGACCATCGTCTTCCCCTTCCACCAATCCTGGAGGAAGACTGTTCGGCAGGCGGCATGAAGTCAATCGCGGCGCCATGTTGTGATGTCATGCAAGGCGCCTATATGCGCCAATCTGCCCATGAGCTTCCTGGGCCAAAGGAGATGCGCTTTGAGCAAGGTTCTGGTGATCGGCGCGGGCGGCGTCGGCTCGGTCGCGGTCCACAAGATGGCGATGAATGCCCAGATTTTTTCTGACGTGCACCTCGCCAGCCGGACGAAGTC
>JBAYPJ010000061.1:0-22323 GCA_041677785.1 Novosphingobium sp.
CCGCCGCCTCCGCCGCCCCCGCCGCCTCCGCCGCCGCAGGCCGTGTGCAACAAGGGCCCGTACATTGTGTTCTTCGACTGGGATCGGTCGGACATCACGCCCGAGGCCGCGACGATCCTCGACAGCGCGGTCAGCGCCTATGGCAACTGCGATCGCGTGCCGATCATGCTGGCCGGCTATGCCGACCGGTCGGGTACGGTGAAGTACAACCTGGGTCTGTCGGCACGCCGCAACGACTCGGTCCGCAACTACCTGACGGCTCGCGGCATCCCCGATGCCTCGATCACCAGCCAGGCGTTCGGCGAAAGCAACCCGCGCGTCCCGACTGCGGACGGCGTGCGCGAGCTGCAGAACCGTCGTGTCGAGATCACTTACGGTCCGGGTTCGGGCATGTAAGCTGGCGACAGCGCAAAGAAATGGGGGGCCGGAGCAATCCGGCCCCTTTTTCGTTGTTCAAGGATCGACCCGCCGAACGCGGGCACGAAACCACCGAGGAGAACCCATGAAACCGATCAATGCCGTTGCGTCAGGCTTTCCCATGCTTGCTCTCGCCGCCATGGCGATCGCCACCGGTGGCCTCGCCGGATGCACTTATGCAGGGTCGCCGGAGACGACAGCCGCGGCCTCGCGGGGAGAGGCCGCCGCGGCTCCTGTCGCCAGCGCCCTGCTCGTCGCGGCGGACGGCTCGGCCCGGGGCCAGGCGTGGGTCGTCGACCGCGATGGCCGCTGGGAGATCAGGGTCGATGCCGAGGGCCTGACGCCGGGGCCGCACGGAACGCACCTGCACACCGTCGGCGAGTGCGTGGCGCCTGGCTTCACCACCGCCGGAGGGCACCTCAATCCGCACGGCCGCATGCACGGCAGCGAGAACCCGCAAGGCATGCATCTCGGCGACTTGCCCAACCTTACGGCCGGCGCCGACGGCAAGGGTAGCCTGATCGTGCCGCTGGCGGACAACCCCGCCCAGCTCCGCACCGAGCTGTTCGATGTCGATGGCACCGCCGTGGTGATCCATGCCGGGCCGGACGACTACCGCACCGATCCCGCCGGCGACAGCGGCAGCCGGATCGCCTGCGGCGTGCTTACGCCGGCTCAATAAGGGCTGGACATTTCCGGGGCCTCACGCCGTGGCCGGGCTGGCGCCCGGCGCGGCGCAGGTTCCGCGCAGGGCGCGTTCGGCCACTGCCAGGGCGATCAGGCCGAACGGCACGACGACCAGCAGCACCAGCAGCCCCTGGCCGAGATCGCCCAGCAGGGTGGACAGCTTGCCCGCCGTATAGGGGCCAAGCGCGAGGCCGAGCAGCGTCGAGCCGAGCACGAAGCCCGCCGTCGCGACGCCGCGCACGCGCGCCGGCACCGCGTTCACCACCGTGCCCGACGAGCCGCCGAGCGTTCCGGCGAAGAAGATCCAGCCGATCAGGTTGAGCGCATAGAACAGCGGCGCCGAAGTTGCGGTGAACATGGCCGCGTAGAGCACCGCCGATCCCAGCGACGTGCCGGCGATCACCCAGACGCGGCGATAGTTGCGGTCCGCGCCGGCCAGCGCGTCGGCCAGCGCCCCGGCGGCGACGACGCCGACGATGCCGCCCAGCGTGCCGGCGCCGCCCAGCATGAAGCCCGCCTCGCGCGGGTCGGCCCCCAGCACCTCGATGGCATAGAGCGGGGCGAAGCCGGTCATCGCATAGCCGACGATGGTGAGCAGCCCGTAGCCGAGCGTGACGCCGACGAGCGCGCGCGAGCGGCAGACCGTGTCGAACGTCGCCGGGTCGGTCAGGCGCAGGTTCTGGCCCCACGAGAACACGGCGTATCCCCCCAGCGCGAAGGCGCTCCACTGCACGAGGTCGCCGGTCAGCCGGGTCATGACCCAGGCCAGCAGGCAGGCAGCGGCGGCACCCACGGCGTTGACCAGCAGCGCGGTGGCGCCGTGGCGGGCGGCGGCGAACAGGGTGAACGGCGGCAGCACGCTTTCGAGCGAGCGTACGAAATCCGCCAGCGGCGCGGCGGGCGCCGCTTCGGGCCCATCGTGGGGCGGATCGAAACGGCCGCGCGGCGGCTCGCGCAGCGTCATCACGAGCAGCGCCAGCAGCAGCCCGGGAGCGCCGACGGCCAGGAACGCCACCTGCCAGCCGGCCAGCCCCAGCGGCGGCGTGCCGCCGGCAAAATAGGCATTCCAGTCGGCGGCGATGCGGCTGCCGAACGCCAGCGATATGCCGCCGCCGACGTAGAGGCCGGCCGAATAGACGGCCAGCGCCAGCGCCCGCCGGCGCGGCGGAAACCAGTCGCTGATCAGCGAATAGGCGCAGGGGCTCGCCGTCGCCTCGCCCACGCCTACGCCGATGCGCGCCGCGCCGAGTTGCGCGAAGTTGCGCGCGAAGCCCGAGAGCGCGGTCATGGCGGACCACAGCGCAAGCCCGATCGCCAGCAGCCGCACGCGCGACCAGTGGTCGGCGAGCTTGCCCAGCGGAATGCCGAACACGGCGTAGAACACGCCGAAGGCGGTGCCGTAAAGGAAGCCGAAGTCGCTGTCGCTGATGCCGAGGTCGCGCTTGAGATCGGGCGCCAGGATGGTGATGAGCTGGCGGTCGATGAAGTTCAGCGCATAGACCAGCATCAGCACGCCCAGCACGTAATAGCTGTAGCCGCGATCCTCCCCCGGCGCCCCCGCGCCGCCGTCCTCAGCCTGCGGCATAGGCGATCCGGTCCTCCAGTCCGGCGGCGGCGAAGCCCGCGCGGCGCAGCCGGCAGCTATCGCACAGGCCGCAGGCGCGCCCGTCGGGCTGCGGATCGTAGCACGACCAGCTCATCCCCGGATCGAGCCCGAGCCGTTCCGCCTCGCGCGCGATCTCGGCCTTGCCCAGGAACTGCAGCGGTGCGTGGATGGCGAAGCGCCCGCCTTCGGCGCCGGCCTTGGTGGCCAGCTCGGCGAGATCGGCGAAGCCGGCGATGAATTCGGGGCGGCAATCGGGATAGCCCGAATAGTCCAGCGCGTTGACGCCGATGAAGATGTCGCGCGCGCCCAGCGCCTCGGCCCAGGCCAGCGTCAGCGACAGGAACACCAGGTTGCGCGCCGGCACGTAAGTGACCGGAATGTCCTGCTCATGGCCGACCCCGTCCTTGGGCACGGCGATGTCGTCGGTCAGCGCCGAGCCGCCGAACTGCCGGAGGTCGAGCGGCAGGACCACGTGCCGCGCCGCGCCGATCGCGGCCGCGACCGTGCGGGCGGCGTCGAGTTCGCGGCGGTGGCGCTGGTTGTAGTCGATCGTCAGCGCGTTGACGCGATAGCCCGCCTCGCGCGCGAGACCGGCGACGACCATCGAATCGAGCCCGCCCGAAAGCAGCACCACGGCCTCGCGGCCTTGTCCGGGGGGAAGCGACGACATGACGGGGGGCTAGCTTGCCCGACGCGGCCATGCAACCGTTCGGCGCGCTGGCGTGCTGGAGTCCGATTCAGCTCTGCTGAATCGAGTGGGCCGGTGCCGCTTCCACGCAAGTGGATCAAACGCTAACACGCGCCCACGCGGCGCGCTTCGGCGGCGAAGGCGAAGGGGAGGCCGTCGGCGATGCCCTGCGTGTCGATCTGGACCAGCCGGCTGGTCTCCCGGCGGATATGCGTGCGGCCATAGCCGCGCCCGCGGCAGGTGTATTGCACGGTCACTTCGCTGGCGCCGTCGTCGACGATCATCCGCTCGCAGGCGTCGCCGGGGTGGCGCAGCTGGATCAGCCGCCGCGCGTCGGGCAGGCAGATGCGCTCGACCGGGCCGCCGTCGCGCGCGCGCAGCTCCCAGCGGCCGGGCTCGAGCTGGCCGAGCATGGCCAGCGTCGGCCGCTCCGCCGCCGCCGGCGCGGCCAGTGCGGCAAGGAGGCCTGCCGCCGCCACGGCCATTCGCATCCAGCTCTTCATCCCGTCATCCTGACCATCGGTTTCGCGCGCGGCTTGTCCGCACATCCCGCGGCGAGATCGTGCCATCAGCCGATATTGCCGACAGAGCGTGGCATATGGACGGTGAACCGAGGATTATCAAGCGATCTTGAAGATCCGCGAGCAGAAGGCGCAGTCGACCGAGATCAGCCCGTCGTCCCCGCGCATCTCGGCGCGATCCTCTTCGCTGAAGCGCGCCAGCACGCCGGCATAGTATTCGCCGGTGCAGCGGCAGCCGCGCGAGAGCGGCGCAAGCGGCTCGACGCGGATCTCGCTCTCGTCATGGAACAGCCGCCAGACCAGCGCCTCCAGCGACAATGCGGGATCGACGAGTTCCTCCTGCCGGATGCTGCCGGCGAGCGCCGCGACGTGCTCCCATTCCGGGTGGTCCATTTGCACATGCAGCCGGGCGCGGCCTTCCTCGCCCTCGGGCAGGTGTTGCACCAGCAGCCCGCCGGCGATGCAGTGCTGCCCGTCCCAGCGCACGCCGGCGCGCAGCACTGTCGGGATCTGCTCCGACTGGGCGAAATAGGCCTGGCACGCTTCGGAAAGCGATTCGCCCTCGAGCGGGACGATGCCCTGATAACGCTGGCCGGTCGCGGCGAGGTCGAAGGTCAGCGCCAGGTAGCCGCCCGCGCCGAACAGTGCCGGCAGCGTGGGGAAGGTGCCCAGCGCCGCCAGCCGTTCCGCATCGTGACGGACATAACCGCGGATCTCGCCGCCGCGATAGTCGCAGGCGAGCAGGTCGACGATGCCCTCGGCCGTCTCGCCCTGCGCCTGGGCCTGGATGGTGAGCTGGCCGTCCTCGTCCTTGAGCAGCGCGCCGATCAGCGCGGTCAGCACCAGCGCCTCGGCGAGCAGGTGGCGGATGGCGGTGGGATAGTCGTGCGCCGAAAGCACCGTGTCGAGCACCGGCCCCAGCCGCACCGTACGCCCGCGCGCGTTGCGCTCCGGCAGCGCGAAAGCGAGCACGCGGTCGAAGCCGGTCTCGCCTTCGGGCAGGATGTCCGCGTGTTTCATCGCGTCCGCGTCACAACTGCCCGAACACCCAGCGCAGCACGGACTTCTGCGCGTGGATGCGGTTCTCCGCCTCGTCCCAGACGACCGACTGCGCGCTGTCGATCACGTCGTCGGTCACTTCCTCGCCGCGATGCGCCGGCAGGCAATGCATGAAGATCGCGTCCTTCGCCGCCGCACCCATCAGCGCCGCGTCGACCTGATAGGGCTGCATCGCGGCGACTTTCGCCTCGCCCCCCGGCTGCCCCATCGACACCCAGCAGTCGGTGACGACGACCTGCGCGCCGGCCACCGCCTCGCGCGCGTCGGGGGTGAAGATCACTTCGCCCCCCGCCGCCCGCGCGCGTTCGACGAAGCCGGCGTCGGGCGCATAGCCGTCCGGGCTGCCGACGCGGACGGTGAACTTCATCAGCCCCGCCGCCTCGATCAGCGAATGGAGCACGTTGTTGCCGTCGCCCAGCCAGGCAAGCTGGAGCCCGGGCAGCGCGTGGCCGCGCTCGATCACGGTCAGCAGGTCGGCCATGATCTGGCAGGGGTGCGAGAGGTCGGTAAGGCCATTGATCACCGGAACGCTGGCGTGGTGCGCCAGTTCCTCGATCTTGGCATGATCGTCGGTGCGGATCATGATGGCATCGACCATGCGGCTGAGCACGCGCGCGGTGTCGGCCACGGTCTCGCCCCGGCCGAGCTGGGTCGACCCCGCCTCGAGGATGATCGCGCTGCCGCCGAGCTGGCGCATGGCGATGTCGAACGAGACGCGCGTGCGCGTCGAATTCTTCTCGAAGATCATCGCCAGCACGTGGCCGGCCAGCGGCGCGTCGGCGTCGGGCCGGCCCTTGGGCCAAGAAACACCAGAGGGGCCGTGCCGCGCCGCCTTGCGATCGAGCGCGTCGTTGAGCATCGCGGCGACGGCATCGCCGCCCGCGTCGGTCAGGTCGATGAAATGCCTGGTCATTTTCCCAAGGGCTCCACGGGATAGCTGGCGGCGCCGGCCGAGAGCTTGTCCATGAATTCGTCGATATGGCTGTCGTCGATGACAAGCGGAGGGACGACCCGCATCGTGTCGTCGCCGCCCGAAACGGTCAGCAGGCCGTGGTTGTCGCGCAGGTGCGCCACGAAGCCGCGCGGCTCTACCTTGAGCTTGAGGCCGAGCAGCAGGCCGCGGCCGCGCACTTCCTCGAAAAGCTCGGGATAGTTGCCGATGAACTGCTCCAGCCGGCCGACGATCTTCGCGCTCTTGTCGTGGACGTTGGCGAGGATGTCCTCGTTCACGATCGCGTCGAGCACGGCCTCGCCCGCGGCCATGGCAAGCGGGTTGCCGCCATAGGTCGATCCGTGGCTGCCGACGACCATGCCGCGCGCCGCCTTCTCGGTGGCGAGGCAGGCGCCGAGCGGGAAGCCGCCGCCGATGCCCTTGGCGGTGGCGAGGATATCGGGCTCGATGCCGTACTGCTCGTAGGCATAGAAGGTGCCGCTGCGCGCATAGCCGCACTGCACCTCGTCGAGCGCCAGGAGCAGATCGTGCTCGTCGGCGAGCGCGCGCAGGCCCTGCAGGAACGCGTCGGACGCGGTGCGGATGCCGCCCTCGCCCTGGATCGGCTCCACGAGAAAGCCCGCGGTCTGCGGGCCGATCGCCGCCCTGGCCGCGTCGAGATCGTTGAACTCGACGTACTTGAAGCCCGGCAGCAGCGGCTCGAAGCCCTTGTGCATCTTCTTCTGGCTGGAGGCGCTGATCGTCGCCAGCGTCCGGCCGTGGAAGGCCTGGTTGAAGGTGATCAGCTCGAACCTGTCGTGATTGCCGGCGTGCTGGTGATAGGACCGCGCGGTCTTGATCGCGCATTCGACCGCCTCGGCGCCCGAATTGGTGAAGAACACCGTGTCGGCGAAGGTCATGGCGACCAGCCGCTGCGCCAGGCGTTCCCCCTGCGGGCTGCCGTAGAGGTTGGAGACGTGCATCAGCGTGGCGGCCTGGCGCTGGATCGCGCCGATCAGGCCCTGGTGCGAATGCCCGAGGATATTGACCGCGATGCCCGCGGCGAAATCGAGGTAGCGGCGGCCGTCCTCGCCGATCAGGTGGCAGTGCTCGCCGCGAACCGGGCGGAATTCGCACCGGGCGTAGACGGGCATGAGCGGGGTGATCGACATTTCACATTCCCCAATTTTTCTGAGTCCGGGCATTTCGAATCGGGCGTCCGGACACCGGGTCCGGGCGAAACGCAAACGACAAATGGCGGCCCCCGTAAAGGACCGCCATTTGCGCGCGTTTATGCTGTCGCGGGCTTCCGGTCAAATTCCGGAAGCGGGTGCGGACGGGATCAATCCTGACGCGGCACCAGGTTGACCGCCGAATACTTCCCTCGTCGATCGACCTCGATATCGAACTCGAGCCTGTCGCCCTCGTTCAGGTTGGACAGGCCGGAGCGCTCCACCGCGCTGATGTGGACGAAGGCATCGGGCTGCCCGTCGTCGCGCGTGATGAAGCCGAAGCCCTTCATCGAGTTGAAGAACTTGACCGTACCCGAGGCCTTCTCGCCGGTGAGCTGGCGCTGCGGCGCGGCGTCGCGCTTCTGGACCGGGATCACGTCGCCGACGACCTGGAGGTCGCTCGCCGAGATCTTGCCGCCGCGATCGACCAGCGTGAACTCGAGCTGCTGGCCTTCAGCAAGGCCTTCGAGGCCCGCACGCTCGACCGCGCTGATGTGAACGAACACATCCTCGCCGCCTTCATCGCGCTGGATAAAGCCGAAACCCTTGCCGGCGTTGAAGAACTTCACGACGCCCTTGCCCTGGCCGACGACCTGGGCGGGCATGCCGCCGCCGCCACCGCCGCGCGGGCCGCCGAAGCCGCCGCGTCCGCCACCGCCGAAGCGATCGCCGCCGCCGCCGAACCTATCGCCACCGCCGAAGCGATCGCCGCCGCCGCCCATGAACGGGTCGAAATTCTCTTCCCCGAAACCGTCCCGCTTGTCGCGTCCCCTACCGCGACGACCTCTGTCGAAACCCATAAACCTGAGTGTACCTTCACATCGCCCTATCCCACGAGCTTGGCGACGGGGGCGAGCCGTGCCAAACGACAGGGGAAGCCTTTCCGAGCGGTGCACGGCGCTTTCCTCTGCAGCATCGGACATATACGAGATTCTGTGGATTGGCGAACAGAATCATGTCTTATGCGTGAATGGGCGCGATTTTGTGCCGATCCGGAGCGCTTCGCGATGCTTGCCAGCGCTCGCGGAGCTTGGCAGAGGGGCCGGCCGCACGCGATGGAGACGTTTCCGATGTTCCGCAAGCTTTCCGATCACGTCCTTGCCAGCCCGCAGATCGCGGCGGCCGACGTCGCCGCGGCGGCGGCCCAGGGAATCACGCTGATCGTCAACAACCGCCCCGAGGGCGAGAGCGACGACCAGGTTTCGGGCGCCGAGATCGAATCGGCGGCAAAGGCGGCCGGCCTCGGCTATGTCGCGATCCCCGTGACGCATGCGGGCTTCAGCGAGGCGCAGGTCGGGGCGATGGCAGAGGCGCTCGGCAGCGCGCCGGGGCCGGTGCTTGCCTATTGCCGCTCGGGCACGCGCTCGACGCTGCTGTGGGCGCTCGCCGAGGCGAGCCGCGGCGCCGACCCGGAGACGCTGGCGCGCCAGGCGGCGCAGGCCGGCTACGACATCTCGCCGGTGCGCGCGCTGTGCGATGTGCTCGCCGGCGGCGGGCGCTGAGCCCCGGCTGCTTTTCTCTTTCTGGTTCGGCGCAAAAAAGAAGGCCGGAGCGGCTGGCTCCGGCCTTTCGAGTTTGCCGTCCGCAGGCGGGAACGGCGGATGGCGGGGTCCGGGGTGGAGGAGAGGAGGAAAGTCCGTCCGTCCCCCGCCAGGCCCGTGAACGCTCAGTAGTTGTAGGCGCGCTCGCCGTGTTCGCCGAGGTCCAGCCCTTCGTGCTCGACTTCCCGGGTGACGCGCAGGCCGACCGTGTACTTGGCGATCAGGAAGGCGATGGCCGCGCCGATCGCCGCCCAGGCGACCGCGAACGCGGTGGCGAAGACCTGGGTGCCAAGCTGGGCGCCGATCACGTAGTCCGCGTCGCCCGGTCCGCCGAAACCCGGCGCATAAGTGAAGGCGACGCCGATCGAGCCGATGATGCCGGCGATGCCGTGGATGCCGAACACGTCGGCGGTGTCGTCGAAGCCCAGCTTCGGCTTGAGCTTGCTGACGAAGATGTAGCAGACCACCGCGGCGATCGCGCCGAGGACGATGGCGCCGAACGGACCGCTGTTGCCGGCCGCCGGGGTGATGGCGACGAGGCCGGCGATGACGCCCGAGCAGCCGCCGAGCAGGGTCGCCTTGTGGCCGGCCGCCTTTTCCGCGACCATCCAGGCGACGGCGCCCGCGGCGGTGGCCGTGAAGGTGTTGATCATGGCGAGGCCGGCGGTGCCGTTGGCGCCCAGCGCGGAGCCGGCGTTGAAACCGAACCAGCCCACCCACAGCAGGCCCGTGCCGATCAGCGTCGCGGTCAGCGAGTGCGGAGGCATCGCTTCCTTGAGATAGCCCGTGCGCGGCCCGAGGATGAGGCAGCCGATCAGGCCGGAGATGCCCGCGTTGATGTGCACCACCGTGCCGCCCGCGAAGTCCAGCGCGCCCTTCTCGAAGAAGAAGCCGCCCGAGGCCCAGACCATGTGCGCCAGCGGGAAGTAGACGATCGTCAGCCAGATCAGCGCGAAGACCATCAGGCCGGCGAACTTGACGCGTTCGGCCAGCGAGCCGACGACGAGCGCCGCGGTGATCGCCGCGAAAGTCATCTGGAAGCTGACGAAGACGTATTCGGGGATCGTCCCCGAAAGCGTGTCGGGCGTGATGCCGGCGAGGAACAGCTTGCCGCCGTCGCCGAAGAAGGCGCCCTCGCCGCTGAAGGCGATGCTGTAGCCCCACGTCACCCACGCCAGCATCGCCACGCAGGCGATCGCCAGAACGTGGGTCAGCATCGACAGCATGTTCTTGGTGCGCAGCAGGCCGCCGTAGAACAGCGCCAGCCCCGGCACGATCATGGTCAGCACGAGCACCGTGGAGACCAGCATCCAAGCGGTGTCGCCGGTATCGAGCGCGGGCGCCGCTTCGGCGGCGGCGGCGGTGGTGGCAGTGGCCACGGGCTCTGCCGCGGCGGCGGCGGCCTGCGTGGCTTCCTGCGCGAAGGCGGCGGTGGCGGAGAGGAACGAGCCCCCCAGCATCCCGGCGCCCCAAATCATCTTGCGGATCATGGTGGTTTCCCCCTTGTCGGACGCGGCTGTCACAGCGCGGTGTCCCCGGATTCGCCGGTGCGGATGCGGACGGCGGATGCGAGGTCGAGAACGAAGATCTTGCCGTCGCCGATCGCTTCGGTGCTGGCGGTCTGCTGGATCGTCTCGACGATCTGGTCGGCCAGGCTGTCCGGCGCGGCCACCTCGATCTTCACCTTGGGGAGCATGTTGGTGGAATACTCCGCTCCCCGGTAGATTTCGGTCTGCCCTTTCTGCCGCCCGAAGCCCTTGACCTCGGACACGGTCATGCCGGCGACGCCGATGGCGCCAAGGGCTTCGCGCACCTCGTCGAGCTTGAACGGCTTGATGATGGCGATGATGAATTTCATGCCTATCCCCTGCTAAGCCACCGGCCGGTCGCCGGCAGGGCAGGGCATCGCAAGGGGTGTGCCAAGTCAGGGATTCATCGGGAATCGGGGCCGTGGGCGGGCGCCGGCATTGTCTCGTCCAGGCGCGCGCGCCCGAATCCTGGGCAGTTGCCTATTTTTTGGGCAGATGAAGCTGCGCCCAGACCGGGAGATGGTCGGACCCGCGCGCCGCCAGCGCGCTGTGGTGCACGCCGGTCTCCAGCACGCGCCAGTCGCCCGAGGCGACGATGCGGTCGAGCTGGGCTACCGGCCGGCGCGAGGGGAAGCTGCGTCCGGGCGCGAGGAGCTGCCAGTCCTGGTGAAACTCGTGGAAGCAGCCGCCGTGCCGCGCCCATTCGTTGAAGTCGCCCATCATCACCGTCGGGCTGGCATGGTCGCAATCGGCGACGTGCGCCAGGATCGAACGCACCTGGTGCCGCCGCCGCAGGCCCGAGAGGTCGAGATGCATGCCGATGACGCGCAGACGATGGCCGTCGACGAGCAGGTCCGCGCGAAGCGCGCCGCGCGGCTCCAGCGTCGGCAGCGGCACCGCGGCGACTTCGGCCACCTCGATATCGCGCCGCACGAGCAGCGCGTTGCCGTGCCAGCCGAGGCTGCCGGGTTTCATCGCGAGCGGCACCGCGTGATAGGGCGTATGGGCTTCGATCGCGGCGAGTGGCAGCACGCTCTCGCGCCGGCCGAAGCGGCGGTCTGCCTCCTGCAGCGCCACCACGTCGGCGCCGATCTCGTTGAGGACGGTGAGGATCCGGTCGGGGTCGCGGCGGCGGTCCAGACCGACGGCTTTGCGGATATTGTAGCTGGCGAAGGTAAGTTCCACGAGGACTTAGCTAGGAAGCCGGTCGCCCGGTGACAATGGCCGGGCGCCGGCGCCAGCGCGTCAGCGCTCCTTCGTGGCGCTGAAGGTCAGGTCGGGATTGCGTTCCTGCTGGTAGCCCACGTCCCAGGCCGAGCGGGCGAGGAACACCGCGTCGCCATCGCGGTCCCGGGCGAGATTCGCCTTGTTGAAGTCGGCGAAAGAGCGCAGCGCCGCGTCCGAACCCTTCAGCCAGCGCGCGGTGTCGAAAGGCGCGGGCTCGAGCATGGCCGCGACCTTGTATTCGGCCTCGAGCCGGCTGATCAGCACATCGAGCTGGAGCTGGCCGACCACTCCGACGATCCACTGCGCGCCGATCTCCGGATAGAACACCTGAATCACACCTTCTTCGGACAGGTCGTCGAGCGCTTTGCGGAGCTGCTTGGTCTTGGTCGGGTCCTTTAGCGCGACGCGGCGCAGGATCTCGGGCGCGAAGTTCGGCAGGCCGGTGAAGCGCACCTCGTTCTTCTCGCTCAGCGTGTCGCCCACGCGCAGCGTGCCGTGGTTGGGGATGCCGATGATGTCGCCGGGCTCGGCGCTATCGGCGATCTCGCGGTCCTGCGCGAAGAACAGGATCGGCGAATGCACGGCGATCGGCTTGCCAAGGCCCGAGGGCGTCAGCTTCATGCCGCGCCTGAAGGTGCCCGAGACCAGCCGCATGAAGGCGATGCGGTCCCGGTGCTGGGGGTCCATGTTGGCCTGGACCTTGAAGACGAAGCCGGTCACTTCGGCGCGGTCCGGGCTGATCTCGCCCGCTTCGCTCGGCTGCGGCCGCGGCGGCGGGGCGAAGCGCGCGATCGCGTCGATCAGCTCGGCGACGCCGAAGTTCTTGAGCGCCGAGCCGAAATAGACCGGCGTCAGGTCGCCGTGGCGGTAGGCCTCGATGTCGAATTCGGGATAGCCGATCTTCGCCAGCTCGGCCTCCTCGGCGATGTCGGCGGGCAATTCGGGCGCGTCGTCGACTTTGCCCAGGAACTCGCGGCTGTCGCCCTCGGGGCGGCTGACGCGGCCGGTCGCCAGATCGAGCACGCCCTGGAACGTGCCGCCCATGCCCACCGGCCAGCTCATCGGCACGACGTCGAGCGCCAGCGCGTCGGCCACCTCGTCGAGCGTCTCGAAGGGGCTGCGCCCTTCGCGGTCCACCTTGTTGACGAACGTGATGATCGGCACCGAGCGCATCCGGCAGACCTCGAACAGCTTGCGCGTCTGCGGTTCGATGCCCTTGGCCGCGTCGATCACCATGATCGCCGAATCGACCGCGGTGAGCGTGCGGTAGGTGTCTTCCGAGAAGTCCTCGTGGCCCGGAGTGTCGAGCAGGTTGAAGGTGATGACGCTGCCGTCGGGACCGGTCTTCTCGAACGTCATCACGCTCGACGTCACCGAGATGCCGCGCTGCTGCTCGATCTTCATCCAGTCCGACCGCGCGCGCCGCGCCTGGCCGCGCGCCTTGACCTCTCCGGCCAGATGGATCGCGCCGCCTTGCAGCAGCAGCTTCTCGGTCAGCGTCGTCTTGCCGGCGTCGGGGTGCGAAATGATGGCGAAGGTGCGGCGATTGCTCATGGCGCGCGCGGTTAGCGCCCGCGCCCGGCCGCGTCCACCAGCCTTTACATGAGACATGAATCTCATCGTGCGAATCTGGTCTGGTTGAGGAAGGGGGAATCGCCATGCTCGGCCGCGAGATGATGGACGCCAAGCTTGCCGACGGGCAGATCCGGCGCGTGCCGATGATCGCGCAGCCGCTGGGCGATTCGCCGTCCCGGGCCTGACCCGCGACGCCGCTCAGCCGCGCAGCACCGCGCCCAGCTTTGCCGCCGCCGCCGTCACCTTGTCGGCGATCGCCTTGAGGTCCGCTTCGGCATAGCTCTTGTCACCCGGCTGGAGCGTCACCTCGATCGCCAGCGACTTCTGCCCCTCGGGCACGCCGGCCCCGCGGAAGTCGTCGAACAGCCGCGCGGCGACGATGTTCGCCTTGTCCGCGCCCCGGATGACGCGGACGAGATCGCCCGCTGGCAGTTCGGTCGGCACGAGGAAGGCGAAGTCGCGCGTCACCGCCTGCAGTGCGGGCGGCGCGTAGTGCGGCCGCGCGAACGTGGCCGCGCCGCGCTTGCCGGGAATGGCGTCGAGGAACAGCTCGACGACCGCGACGGGCGCGTCGATGTCGAACTGCCTGAGCAGCGAGGGGTGCAGCATGCCGAAGCGCGCCAGCACGGTCTTGGGGCCCAGCCGCAGCGTCGCCGACTGGCCGGGGTGGAACTGCTGCCCCGCCTCGCCCATCACCTGCAGGCTGTCCACCGGCGCGCCGGCCTCACCGAGCAGCGCCAGCGCCTCGGCCTTGGCGTCGAAAGCGTCGAAGGTGGTCGCCTTGCCCGCCGCCCAGCCGCGCGGCGTTTTGTCGCCGGCGAGCACGACGGCGAGCGACAGGCGCTCGTCGCTGAGGCCGCCCTGGCCGCGCAGATAGCGGCGGCCGATCTCGAACAGCCGCAGCCCGGCCGCGCCGCGGTCGAGGTTGCGGCGCACCGCGGCGAGCAGGCCCGGCACCAGCGAGGGGCGCATGGCCTTCATGTCCTCGCTGATCGGGTTGGCCAGCGTCCACACGCCGCCGTTGCCTTCCGCAAAGGCAGCCGCGTCGGGCTCGGGCAGGAACGACCACGTCACCGCCTCGTGCAGCCCGCGCGCGGCGGCGGCGCGGCGCAGGCGGCGCTCCAGCTTCTGCGCGGGGGTCGCGGTCGGCCGGGCGACGCCTTCGGCGCGCGGCAGCGGGACGCTCTCGACCTTGTCGAGCCCGTGGATGCGGATGACTTCCTCGACCAGATCGGGCGCGCCGTCGATGTCGGGGCGCCAGCCGGGGGCGGTGACGCTCCACTGCTCGCCATCGTCGCTCGCCGTGGCGACCACGCCGAAGCCCAGGCTTGCGAGGATGCGCCGCTGCTCGCTGGCGGGGATCGCCACGCCGCCGAGGCTGCCGGCCAGAGCCGGCGCGTAATGCACGATCGTCTCGCCCGAAGGCGGCGTGCCGGCGCGGACTGTCTCGGAAGCCTCGCCGCCGCAGATCTCCAGGATCAGGCCGGTGAGCAGGTCCAGCCCCGCGTCGAGGAACTGCGGATCGACCCCGCGCTCGAAGCGGCTGCGCGCGTCGGATGTGAGGTTCAGCGTCCTGCCCGTTGCAGCGATGCGTGTCGGATCGAAATAGGCGATCTCCAGCAGCACGTCGGTCGTCGTCTCGGAACAGCCCGAATGCTCGCCGCCCATGACCCCGGCGATGTCGTGCACGCCCGCCGCGTCGGCGATCACCGTCATCGTATGGTCGAGCAGGTAGTGCTTGCCGTTGAGCGCGGTCACGCCCTCGCCATCGCGGGCGCGACGGGCGACGACCGCGCCGGTCAGCCGGGCCAGGTCATAGGCGTGCGCCGGCCGACCGTAAGTCAGCATCAGGTAGTTGGTCACGTCGACCAGCGCCGAAATCGGCCGCTGCCCGGCGCTCTTGAGCCGCGCCTGCAACCATTCGGGCGAAGCGCCGTTGGTCACGCCGCGGATGACACGGCCGTAGAAGGCGGGGCAGCCTTCCGGGTCCTCGGTGCGGATTTCGCTGGGGCAGGGGAAGCTGCCCGCGACCGGCTCCGCCGCGACAGGCTTCAGCGTGCCGAGCCCCGCCGCGGCAAGATCGCGCGCGATGCCATAGACGCCCATGCAGTCGGGCCGGTTGGGTGTGATCGCCACGTCGAACACCGGGTCCGCGCCGTGGTAGGCGGCGAAGGCCGTGCCGACGGGGGCGTCGGCTGGCAGTTCGATGATGCCCTCGTGGTCCTCGCCCAGTTCCAGTTCGCGGGTCGAGCACATCATGCCGTTCGATTCGACGCCGCGCACGGCGGCGACCTTCAGCACCATGCCGTTCGCCGGCACCACCGCGCCCGGCAGCCCGAGCACGCCGACGAGCCCCGCGCGCGCATTGGGCGCGCCGCAGACCACCTGGAGCGGCTGGCCGTCCCCCGTGTCGACCGTCAGCACCTGCAGCTTGTCGGCGTTGGGATGCCGTTCGGCGGTGAGCACGCGCGCGACGCGGAAGCCGGCGAGCTTTTCGGCCGGGTCCTCGACGCCTTCGACCTCCAGGCCGATGGCGTTGAGCTTGGCCGCGATCTCCTCCGCCGAAGCGGTCGTGTCGAGGTGGTCCTTGAGCCAGGAAAGCGAGAATTTCATGTGACCGCTCCCCTTATGCCGCCGTGCCCACGCCGCCCGACAGGGTCGGCACGTCGAGCGCGGAAAAGCCATAGTGCGACAGCCAGCGTACGTCGCCGTCGAAGAAGGCGCGCAGGTCGTCCATGCCGTACTTGAGCATGGCGAGGCGGTCGACGCCGGTGCCGAAGGCGAAGCCCTGCCACCGGTCGGGGTCGAGCCCGCCGGCCGCGATGACGCGCCGGTTGACCATGCCGCTGCCCAGCACCTCCATCCAGCCTTCGCTGCCGCCGACCACGCGCTTGCCGTTCACCAGCGAATAGCCGACGTCGACCTCGACCGAAGGCTCGGTGAAGGGGAAATAGCTCGGGCGCAGGCGCAGGACGATGTCCTCGCGCTCGAAGAAGGCCTTGAGGAAGGTCTCCAGCGTCCACTTGAGATGGCCCAGGTGGATGCCCTTGTCGATGACGAGGCCCTCGACCTGGTGGAACATCGGCGTGTGCGTCGCGTCGCTGTCAGAGCGGTAGACGCGGCCCGGGGCGATGATGCGCAGCGGCGCGCCTTCGGGATGCTCCTTCACGACGTCGAGCATGGCGCGGATCTGCACCGGCGAGGTATGCGTGCGCAGCAGCATCTCGCGCCCGTCCGCGCTGCGGTCGGGAAAATAGAAGGTGTCGTGCATCGCCCGCGCGGGGTGGCTTTCGGGCATGTTGAGCGCGGTGAAGTTGTGCCAGTCGTCCTCGATCTCGGGCCCGGTGGCGACGGCGAAGCCCATGTCGGCGAAGATCTCGGCCAGCTCGTCCATCACTTGCGCGATCGGGTGGACCGAGCCCCTGGGCGTTTCCGGCGCAGGCAGCGACAGGTCGATGCGCTCGGCGGCGAGGCGCGCTTCCAGCGCGGCGCCTTCCAGCTCCGCCTTGCGCGCGGCGAGGGCGGCGGTCACTTCCTCGCGCAGGCCGTGGATCCTGGGGCCCTCGCTCTGGCGCTGTTCGGGGCTCATGGCGCCCAGCGTCTTGAGCAGAGCCGAGATCGAGCCCTGCTTGCCGAGAAACTCGACCCGCAGCCCCTCCAGCGCATCGAGATCCTGCGCCGCCGCGATCCGCGAAAGCGCCTCCTGCCCGGTTGCCGCGTAGTCCACGTGAAAGATCACCCCTGAGTTGAAAAGCAGGGGCGCTCCTTACGGGGCCGCGCGGCGAAGCGCAATCAGCCGGCGACGGCACCGCCCGCCGGGCTGTCGAGCGTCTGCACTGCGGCCCCGGCGATGCGGGCGCGCTCGCGCATCACCGCGCCCAGGATCGGCTTGTCCAGCGCGGCGAACCGGCTGGGCGTCATGCCCATGAACTGCCGGAAATCACGGACGAACTGTGCCTGGTCGTGGTAGTGCCCGTCCATCGCGTCCGACCACCTGACGGTGGGGTCGAGCATGAAGTGGGCGAGGCTGCGCATGAAGCGCTGGCGGCGCAGCAGTACCTTGGGGGCAAAGCCGAAAGCGCGGCGGCAGACGCGCTCGACCGTGCGCGGGGTGCCGCCGGTCCGCTCGACCAGCGCGGTGACGCTGCAGATCTCCGGATCGACCAGCGCTTCGTGGATCGCGACGATGCGCTCCTCGTCGGCCAGGGGCTCGTCGATTCGGCCCAGAAAATACGCGGCGATCCGGCCGAACTCGGCCTCGCGGTCGGGCTGCGCGCCGAACAGCGACTGCGCCAGCGGCCGGAAGGCGGCGAAGGCCGGGTGCGCGTTGCCGTCCGCCACGGCGTTGGCGAACTGCGCGGCCTCGGCCTGGACGAACTTCGCCCAGCCGAGCGGCAGCAGGCCGATGCCCCAGAGCCGCGTCGCGCCGACGGTGAAGCGCACCGCCTCGCTGCTCGGGCCGGTGGCGGTGAACGCGGTATCGGCGACGCGGCTGCCGCCGCGCGTTTCGGCGACTGGCCTCGCGCCCGAGAAGAAACGCAGGTTGGCCCATTCCGGATGGAGCAGGTCCTCCACCGATTCGCCCGGCGCGGGCGTGATTTCGGCGTAATAGAACGACGTGAAATAACGCCGCAGATTTTCCGGCGGCGGAAGGAAACTCACCGAGACCTGGCAAGGCGCGTGCACGGGCATGCCTCCGTAAACCGAAGCTCCTGCGCTTCGTTCCGGGCGGGCCCGTTAACCATGTTTGTGCTGCAGTGCAACAAAAAGGCGCGGACTCCAAGAGCCCGCGCCCGTTGCATTTTTTATTCCGATGGCAAAGTTTTCAGGCGAGCGCCTGCTTCGCCTTCGCAATGATGGCGGTGAACACGCCGCCTTCGTTCATCGCCAGATCAGCCATCGCCTTGCGGTCCAGCTCGATGCCGGCCAGCCGGGTGCCGTGGATGAACTGCGAATAGGTCAGCCCTTCGGCGCGGACCGCGGCGTTGATCCGCTGGATCCACAGTGCGCGGAAATTCCGCTTCTTCACCTTGCGGTCGCGATAGGCGTACTGGCCCGCCTTCTCGACGGCCTGGCGCGCGACGCGGATCGTGTTCTTGCGGCGGCCGCGGTAGCCCTTGGCCTGGTCGAGAATGCGCTTGTGCTTGGCGCGAGTGGTGACACCACGCTTGATACGGGACATCGGCTATACTCCTCAGTTCAGCCCGTAGGGCGCCCACTTCTTGATCACCCGCGCATCGGCATCGGAGATCACGTCGGTCCCGCGGTTCTGGCGGATGTACTTGCCGTTGTGGCTGATCAGGCGGTGGCGCTTGCCGGCGACGCCGTGCTTCACCTTGCCCGTCGCGGTGATCTTGAACCGCTTCTTCACACCGCTCTTGGTCTTGAGCTTGGGCATTTTCGTCTCCTTGGTCAGGGACACGTCCAACCAGCCCTGGCAGCCCTTGTAGCCAGGCCGGCGGCTTGAATCGTGTCGTGAAGCGCGGGCCCATAGGACCAGACGGCCCGAATGGCAAGCCTGGAGGCACGGCGGAACCGCGAGGCCGCCTTTCCTACCCTCGCGAATCGGGGCATGATCGCCGGCGGCCGAACCGGTCGTTGCAAGCGGGCGAATTCTTCCCCAGGACACCGGAAACTTCATCAACTTCGTGTCAACCGGGAGCAGGCTCATGGCACTGGCGCACAGTTACCAGATGATCGCACGCGAAGGCAGCGAAGCGGCGCTCGCATCCGCCCTCGAGGCGCTGGCCGCCGCGGCGAAGGAGATTGCCGGCTCGCAGGGGACGATGCTGCTGCAGGACCGCAAGGAGCCGCGCAAGTTCCTGTTCCTCGAATTCTGGGACAGCGACGAATCGCGCAAGGCGGCCGGGCCGCAGCTTCCCAAGGATGTCATGGCGCGGATCATGGCCGCGCTCGGCGGGCCGCTGCAGATGGCGGACTACGACCGGCTGGCGGGGTAGGGCGCCGGCGTCGCACCCGATTCGGCGCCGGGGCGGGGCCTCAATGCCCGCAGGCCAGCGCCGCGACCACGTCCTCGACGCGTGCCGGATCGCCCAGCGCGATGACGTGGCCGGTGGAGCCGGCGTGCAGCGGATCGCCGTTCCAGTCGCACATCGTGCCCCCCGCGCCGTCGACCACCGGCACCAGCGCGGCCCAGTCGTGCAGCTTCAGCCCGGCCTCGCAGACCAGGTCGATATGGCCCGAGGCGAGCAGCGCGTAGTTGTAGCAGTCGCCGCCCATGACCATGCGCTTATGATCGGTCCTGGCGGCGAGGCCCATGAAGTGCGCGCCGTCGTGGTCGTCGAAATAGTGCGGGCCGGTGGTGGCGAGCGTCGCGTCGGCAAGCTGACGGCAGGCGCGGGTGCGTGCCGGCTGGCCGTTCAGCGTCGTCGGCCGTCCGGTCGCCCCGACCCAGCGCTCCCTGAGGATCGGCTGGTCGATCACGCCCAGCACCGGCCAGCCTTCGACCACGAGCGCGATCAGCGTGCCGAAGATCGGCCGGCCGACGAGGAACGATGTGGTCCCGTCGATCGGATCGAGCACCCAGCTTCGGCCCGAAGTGCCGGCGGTCGCGCCGAACTCCTCGCCGATCACGGTGTCGCGCGGCGCCTCGGCCGCCAGGATGTGCCGCATCGCTTCCTCCGCGGCGCGATCGGCCAGCGTCACCGGCGTCGCATCGTCCTTGCGCTCGGAGGTCAGGCCATGGCGGAACCAGGGCCGGATCGCCTCCCCCGCCGCATCGGCGAGGCGCAGGGCGAGGGCGATGTCGTCGTCGAGGCTCATCAGTCGAACAGGCTGGAGACCGAGCTTTCGTCGGCGATGCGGCGGATCGCTTCGCCGATCAGGGGCGCGATGGTGAGCACGCGGATGCGGTCCGAATCGCGGGCGGCATCGGTCGGCAGGATCGAATCGGTGATGACCAGTTCCTTCAGCGCCGAGCCGTTCACCCGCGCCACCGCGCCGCCCGAAAGCACGCCGTGGGTGATATAGGCGGTGACGCTCACCGCGCCCGCGTCCAGCAGCGCCTGCGCGGCGTTGCACAGGGTGCCGCCCGAATCGATGATGTCGTCGATCAGGATGCAGGTGCGGCCCTTGACGTCGCCGATGATGTTCATGACCTCGGACTGGCCGGGCCGGTCGCGCCGCTTGTCGACGATGGCCAGCGGGGCGTTGTCGAGCCGCTTGGCCAGCGCGCGGGCGCGCACGACGCCGCCGACGTCGGGCGAGACCACCATCAGTTCCTGCCCGCCGTTGCGCGCCTGGATGTCGGCTGCCATCACCGGCGCGGCATAGAGATTGTCGGTCGGGATGTCGAAGAAGCCCTGGATCTGCCCGGCATGGAGATCGACCGAGAGCACGCGGTCGGCGCCCGCCTCGGTGATGAGGTTGGCGACGAGCTTGGCCGAGATCGGCGTGCGCGGGCCGGGCTTGCGGTCCTGCCGGGCATAGCCGAAGTAGGGCACCACCGCGGTGATCCGCCGGGCCGAGGCGCGGCGCAGCGCGTCGATGCAGATCAGCAGTTCCATGAGGTTGTCGTTCGCCGGGAAGCTGGTCGACTGGACGACGAAGACGTCCTCGCCGCGCACGTTCTCGTGGATCTCGACGAAGACCTCCTCGTCGGCGAAGCGGCGCACGCTCGCGTCGGTGAGCGGCTGCTCGAGATAGCCCGCGATCGCCCGTGCGAGCGGCAGGTTGCTGTTGCCGGCCATGATCTTCATTCGCGCTGCCTTTTTCCCGCCCGGACGACTCCGGCGCCTAGCCGCGCCGCCTCTAGCGCCGAGCGTCGCGGGATTGCAATATTCCGCACGCGCGAAATGGGCGCGAACATGGGGAAGGTTGGGTTCAACGCACCCGGCGGTGTTCACCCCGGACCCAGCGCACGGTGCCCGACGAGGCGCGCATGACCACGCTCTCGGTGGTCATCGTGCCGCCCTTGAGGCGCTTCACGCCTTCGAGCAGCGAGCCTTCGGTGACGCCGGTGGCGGCGAAGATGCAGTCGCCCTTGGCAAGGTCTTCCAGCTTGTAGATGCGGTTGAGGTCCTCGATGCCCCACTTGCGGGCGCGGGCGCGTTCCTCGTCGTTGCGGAACAGCAGGCGGCCGTTGAACTGGCCGCCGACGCAGCGCAGCGCCGCCGCGGCGAGCACGCCCTCGGGCGCGCCGCCCGAGCCCATGTAGAGGTCGATCGTCGTGTCGGGATCGGTCACCGCGATCACGCCGGCCACGTCGCCGTCGGGAATGAGCTGGATGCCGCAGCCGATGGCGCGCAGTTCGGCGATGAGATCGGCGTGGCGCGGCCGGTCGAGCACGCAGACGATGATCTCGTTGGGCTGCACGCCCTTGGCCGCCGCGACCGCCTTGACGTTCTCTGTCGGCGACTTGGCCAGGTCGATGACGCCCTCGGGATAGCCGGGGCCGACGGCGAGCTTGTCCATGTAGACGTCGGGCGCGTTGAGCAGGTTGCCTTCCTCGGCGCAGGCGAGCACGGCCAGCGCGTTGGGGCCGGCCTTGGCGGTGATCGTCGTGCCTTCGAGCGGGTCGAGCGCGATGTCGATCCTGGGCCCGGTGCCGCGGGCGCCGCCCACCTTCTCGCCGATGAACAGCATCGGCGCCTCGTCGCGCTCGCCTTCGCCGATCACCACGGTGCCGTCGATCGCCAGTTCGTCGAACGCCTTGCGCATGGCTTCCACGGCGGCATGGTCGGCGGCCTTCTCGTCGCCACGCCCGATCAGCTTCGACGCGGCGATCGCGGCTGCCTCTGTCACGCGGACCATCTCGAGCACGAGGACGCGGTCGAGGACATGGCTGGCTGGAGTGGCTTTCATGGGACGGATCGATCCTCTCGTGTGACGCGGCCTGACAATGGGCCGCGCGCCGCTTAGCCAGCGGCGCGGCGCTTGTCGAGATGGGGAGAGGAGCGGACGCCGCGTCCGTCCGGCCGCGCCGAATCGGACTGGGCGGTCCCTATTCGCCCAGGATCTGCATCACCAGCGGCGGCGCGGCCAGGCTGTGCGAGCCTTCCAGCAGGATCAGCGCCTCGCGCACCCGGGCCTCGGGGCCCTCGTGCGTGACCATCGCCACCATGACGGTGCCGCCTTCCTCGGCGCGTCCCTTCTGGATCAGGCTCTCGATCGAGACGCCCGCGTCGCGCATCGCGGCGGTGATCTCGGCCAGCACGCCGGGGCGGTCGGCGACCAGGAAGCGGATATAGGCGCGGCCGACGCGATGGCCCGAAGGCGCCGGCGGCATCGTTTCCATTTCCGCGACCTGGATCGAAAAGGGCGCGCCCGCCTCGCCGCCGAGATCGCCGCG
>JBAYPJ010000062.1:0-22236 GCA_041677785.1 Novosphingobium sp.
CTGGTGCGCGAGGCCGGCGGCCGCGCGCTGATCCGGCCCACCAACGTCACCGACCCGCAAGCCGTGGACGCGCTGGCCGACGCGGCGGGCGGACTCGACGTCTGGGTCAACTCGGCCGGCGTCACGCTCTGGGCCGATGTCGCCGAGGCTTCGCGCGCGGCGGCCGAGCGGGTCGTCGCGGTCAACATGATGGGTACCTACTGGGGCTGCGCCGCAGCCGGGCGGGCGATGCAGGCGCAGGGCCGCGGCGGCGCGATCGTCAACGTCTCGTCCACCGCCGGCGACAGCCCGGTGCCGGGGCTTTCGGTCTATGGCATGACCAAGGCCGGCGTGAACCAGCTCACCCGCGTCTGCGCCAAGGAGTTCGGCCCCTTCGGCGTGCGGGTGAACGCGGTGGTGCCCGGCTGGGTCGACACGCCGATCAACGCCAGCCAGTACCACGACGCGGCCGGCGCGGTGGACCCGGCCGCGCGCGAGGTCGTGATGGGGCAGATGCGGGCGCTGTCCCCGCTCGGCCTCACCGGCGAGCCGCGCGACATCGGCTTCGCGCTGCTCTACCTCGCCTCCGACGCCAGCCGCTACGTCACCGGGCAACTGCTGCGGGTGAGCGGCGGGGTCTGAAGCCTCCGCCCTCACCCCCGCCCCTGCCCTTGCTATGTCCCGCGCTCAGCTTTCGCCCAGCGTGAAGGGCTCGGCCGCGCGGCGATAGTCGTCGGGCAGGATCTCGCGGCCGATCGGCGGCGCCGCGCGGGCGTGGCAGGCGGCGCGATGGCACAGGCGGCAGGTCACGCCGATCGGCGTCGCCGGCACGGTACGCGGGTCCACTCCCCCGGCATAGGCGAGGCGCGGCGCATGTTCGGCCGCGCAGGCCAGCGCGATGGCGCGATAGACGTGCGGCCGCGCGTGGCTGCCGCCGCCCGCCGTCACCGTCCGCGCGATGGAGAAGAAGCGCTGGCCGTCGGGCAGTTCCAGCCATTGCGTGATAACTTCGCCCGGCCGGCGGAACGCCGAATGGACGCTCCACAGCGGGCAGCCGCCGCCGTGCGCGGCGAAGGGGAAGCCCGCGCCGTCGAGCCGCTTCGAGACATTGCCCGCCTCGTCGACGCGGATGAAGAAGAACGGCACGCCCTGCTGCCCCGGCCGCCCCAGCGTGGTCAGCCGGTGCGCGGTCTGCTCGAAGCTGGTGGCGAACAGGCGGCTCAGCGTCTCGACGTCGTAGCGCCGGCTTTCCGCCGCCCGGGCGAAGCGGTCGTAAGGCATCAGCAGCGCCGCCGCGGCATAGCCGCCGAGCGCGCGCCGAACGAGCGTCGCGGCGGTGCGGCTGGCGAAGCTCTCGGCCCGGACGATGCGCGCGATGTCGGCGCGCATCACCGTGTAGGCGATGTGGACGGCAAGCTGGTAGGCGCGGCTGGCGGCGTCGAGCGTGTCGTCGATCAGAAGCTGCTCGTTGTGCCGGTCATAGCGACGGATGGTATCGACCAGCACCTCGGGCGGCAGGAAACGGACACGCAGGCCCCGCTTACGCAGATATTCCTGACTACCGCCCGCCTCGGCGATCTCGGCCGCCAGCGCCTCGGCGCGGGCGTCGAGTTCGGGGAAATGGTTGCGCCGGTCGGCGACGAAGCGACGCGCCTCGGCGACGGGATCGGCGGCTTCCGCGGCGCCCGGCACGCGGTGCTCGGCCAGCGCCTGCTGCTCGCGCACATAGGCGCCGTGCAATCGCAGCAGCGCCTCGCTGACGCCGGGAAAGTTGGTGGCGAGATCGGCCACTTCCAGCGCCGGCAGGTCGATATCGGCGAAGATCGGATCGCGCAGCGCCTCGGCCACCCGGCGCGCGTAGTCCTCCCCCTCCTCGGCCGCGAGGTCGGCCACTTCCAGCTTGTAGGTCCGCGCAAGACGCAGCAGCAGCGGCGCGGTGAACGGCCGCTGATTGCGCTCCAGCAGCGCGACGTAGGACGGCGAGATCTCCAGATCCTCGGCCATGGCCTGCTGGGTCAGCCCCAGTTCGCGGCGCAGCCGCTTGAGCCGAGGACCGAGGTAGAGGGGGCGGGCGTCAGCCATAGGCGCACACTCGCTCTTCATCGTCACCCGGAGCTTGTTTCAGGGTCCATCTCCCCCCTCGCGACCCCATACCCGGAGGCGCGATGGGTGCTGAAACAAGTTCAGCGTGACGGCTCAGGAACGACCTTGCACTCAACATGACAAGCGCACTTTGTCACAAATGTACAGCTTTACAAGGATATTCTGTAAAGCCTTACAGCCACACTCCGCGGCGCATTTCGCGCGGCCGCCGCCCGGCATAGGCGCGGTTCATCGCACAACACCGATTCTCAAGGACATCAGACGTGACCTATCAGCAGAGCATCACCGAAGCCGGCCAGACGATCGGCCAGAACGCGCAGACCTGGGACGGCATCTCGGCGGAATCGGTCGCCCGCATGCGCCTGCAGAACCGCTTCCGCACCGGCCTCGACATCGCGAAGTACACCGCCAGGATCATGCGTGCCGACATGGCCGCCTATGACGCCGATCCGGCCGCCTACACGCAGTCGCTGGGTTGCTGGCACGGCTTCATCGGCCAGCAGAAGCTGATCAGCATCAAGAAGCACTTCGGCACCACCAAGGGCCGCTACCTTTACCTCTCGGGCTGGATGGTCGCCGCGCTGCGCAGCGAGTTCGGCCCGCTGCCCGACCAGTCGATGCACGAGAAGACCTCGGTTCCCGCGCTGATCGAGGAACTCTACACCTTCCTGCGCCAGGCCGACGCGCGCGAGCTGGGCATGATGTTCCGCGACCTCGATGCCGCCCGCGCGGCCGGTGACGAGATCAAGGTGCAGAAGATCCAGCACGCCGTCGACCATTACGAAACCCACATCGTTCCGATCATCGCGGACATCGACGCCGGCTTCGGCAACGCCGAGGCGACCTATCTCCTCGCCAAAAAGTTCATCGAGGCGGGCGCCTGCTGCATCCAGATCGAGAACCAGGTTTCCGACGAGAAGCAGTGCGGCCACCAGGACGGCAAGGTCACCGTCCCGCACGAGGACTTCCTCGCGAAGATCCGCGCCGTCCGCTATGCCTTCATGGAACTGGGCGTCGACGACGGCGTGATCGTTGCGCGCACCGACTCGCTGGGCGCCGGCCTCACCAAGCAGATCGCCTTCACCCGCGAGGCGGGCGACATCGGCGACCAGTACAACGCCTTCCTCGACTGCGAGGAAGTCACCGAGATCGGCCACGGCGATGTTCTCATCACCCGCGACGGCAAGCTGATGCGGCCCAAGCGCCTGCCGAGCAACCTCTACCAGTTCCGCCCCGGAACCGGCGAGGACCGCTGCGTGCTCGACTGCATCACCTCGCTGCAGCACGGCGCCGACCTGCTGTGGATCGAGACCGAGAAGCCGCACATCGAGCAGATCGCCGGCATGGTCGACCGCATCCGCGAGGTCGTCCCCAACGCCAAGCTGGTCTACAACAACTCGCCCAGCTTCAACTGGACGCTGAACTTCCGCCAGCAGGTGTTCGACCGCTGGCAGGCGGAAGGCAAGGACGTCTCCGCCTATGACCGCGCCAGGCTGATGAGCGTCGACTACGACGGCTCGGAACTGGCTAACGAGGCCGACGAGAAGATCCGCACCTTCCAGCGCGACGCCGCGGCTCGCGCCGGCATCTTCCATCACCTGATCACGCTGCCGACCTACCACACCGCGGCGCTCAGCACCGACAACCTCGCCCGGGAATACTTTGGCGACCAGGGCATGCTGGGCTACGTCAAGAACGTCCAGCGCGCCGAGATCCGCCAGGGCATCGCCTGCGTGAAGCACCAGAACATGGCCGGCTCCGACATCGGCGACGACCACAAGGAATACTTCGCCGGCGAGGCGGCCCTGAAGGCCGGCGGCAAGGACAACACCATGAACCAGTTCGCGGCCTGAACCGCGAACCGGGCAACCACGGAGTACAGACGATGAGCGAACCCACCCGTTCCCGCGCCGTTCTTTCGACCGAAGACTTCAAGCTGCTGAAGGAAGCCGTGCGCTTCTATCTGCAGAACCACGAGGATTCGCCGGACTCCGCGAAGTATTCCAATCTCTACCACCGTCTCGGCAGCGCCGCGCGCGGCTGAAGGGGCGCAATTTTCCTGGGGAGGAAAGCTTGGCCCGTCGCACCGTGGTGCGGCGGGTCAATTTGTTGCAGGCGGGATTATCGCGCCTCAGGCCGCTCGCTGCCGCGCCCGCGCGCGCTCGACCAGTTCGGGCAGGCCGACTTCTGCCAGCGCCACGCGCTGCAGGGCGCGCCGGCCTTGCGCGGGGTCCGAATGGTGGGTCCGCGCGTGCTGGATGGCGAGGTTGTCCCAGATCACCAGGTCGTCGAGTTGCCAGCGATGCTCGTACCGGGCCTCGGGCGCGTAGAGATAGCCGAACAGCTCCGCGATCACCGCCCGGCTGCGCGCCTCGTCCAGTTCGAGGATACGGTCGGCGTGGTGCTCGGTCACCAGCAGGATCGGCTGGCCCGTGCGCGGGTGCGGCAGGCGCACGGGATGCTCGGCGGCGAAATCGGGCCAGTCGTATTCGGGCATGTTCGAGACGTAGAGATGGCGCAGCGTCGTGCCGGCCAGTTCGTCCTGCAGCGCCCCGGGCAACCGCTCCCAGGCCGCCATGCCGCTGACAAAGGTGGTCGAGGTGCCGCCCGCCGGCAGCGCGATCGCCTGCAGGCAGATCGCCTTGATCGGGCAATCGGTATAGGTCAGGTCCGAATGGAACGGCAGCCGCATCGAACCGGCCGCCTCCTCGTTCTCCAGCACCGAAACGAAATCGCCGTTGCCCGTGTTGTCCACCGGCGGCGGCGGGCCGAACCAGCCCGCGATCTCGACATGACGCTCGGGCGAGACGCGCCCGCCGCCGCGGAACAGCAGCATCTGGTGCGCGTCGTAGGCGCCGCGCAACGCCTCCACCTCGGCGGGCGAACGCCCATGCTGCAGATCGAAGCCGAGAACCTCGACGCCGAGATCGGCGTGCAACGGGCGAAACTCCATGGCGTCACTCTCCCGTGTCTTGCGCGCTTGTCTTGCGCGCGGTTTGCGGCATGGTGACGCAATCCGCAGCCGCTGGCCAGAGCTATGACGCCAAGGGTAAATGTCCGTTCGTCGCTGCGCGCCGCCCTGCTCGCGGCCGTGCTGCTTGGCGGAACGGCGCGCGCCGCTGCGGCGGACCTCGCCGGCTGCTATGACGGCCACGCGATGGAGATCGCGGCCGGGCTGGAACTAGGGACGGACAGCCGCTTCCGCTATGGGCTGTCCTACGGCGCGCTCGACGAGGAGGCGCAGGGGCACTGGCAAAGCGACGAGGCGAGCGTGTTCCTGACCAGCGATCCCGTCACCCCGCCGCGCTTCCGCCTCGTCGAGGAAACCGCCGGCGACGGCGAGGTGTTCCGGGTCAGGCTCGCCATGCCGCCCGGCATGAACCCGCAATATTTCGACGCGCGCCTGACGCTCGCCAATGGCGAGGTAATCGACCACCAGCTCGGCGAGGACGGGCTGGCGCTCGCGCTGGAGCCGGGCATGCGCGTCGTCTCGGCGCAGTTCCTCCTGCCGGTCTTCGCGCTGGCGAGCGAGCCCTTCCCGCTGTCCGCCGGCGCCGGCCGGGAAGCGCGCTTCCGCTTCGAGCCCAACGACCTCGGCAAGGTCGCCTTCGCCCACGCGCCGCTGCGCATCGACGGCCGCGACCTGCTGCTGGTGCACCACGGCCGCCAGTTCCGCTTCCGCAAGGCCAGCGGCTGTAACTAGCGTCGTCCCGGGCTTGACCCGGGACGACGTGACTTCACCATTCCAGCGGCAGGTGCTCGGGGCCCACGACGCCGCCGGGGCGGTATTCGATGTGGGTGCCGGGCTTCACCGAGAACTCGGGAATGCGCTTGAGCCATTCCTGCAGCGCGATCTTGACCTCCAGCCGCGCAAGGTGCGCGCCCATGCAGCTATGCACGCCGACGGTGAAGGCCAGGATCGTCTTGCGCGGCCGGTCAAAGTCCACTTCCCTGGGGTTGGGAAAGACGTCCGGATCGAAGTTGCAGGCCGGCAGGATGCAGGTGATCCGGTCGCCTTTCTTCATCTGCACGCCGCGCATTTCGTAGTCCTGCGCCAGCACGCGGCCCGAGAAGGTCACGGACCAGCGGCGCAGCAGTTCCTCGACGACCTTGTCGATGTCGCCGGGGCGCGAGATGATCTCGCGGCGCCGGTCGGGGTTCTCGGCGAGCCAGAGCCAGATGTTGTTCAGCGTGGCGAATACCGTGTCGAGCCCGCCGATGAACAGGAAGACGACGAAGCCGAACACTTCCTTGTCGGACAGCGGCACGCCGTCGGGCGCGGCGTGGGCGATGCGGCTGACCACGCCGTCGTCGGGGTTCGCCTTCTTCTCGGCGATCGCGCCCTTGATATAGTCCGTGATGTTGCGGAACGCGCGGCCCATCGTCTCGCGGTCGGACGAATGCAGCAGGTCGACCGCCCAGGACACGAAGGTGTCGCGCATGTCCTGCGGCAGGCCCATGATGTCGAGGAACACCGAGACCGGCAACGGCCGGCCGAAATCGTTGGTGAACTCGCACTCGCCCCTGGCGATGAAGCCGTCGATCAGGTCGCGCGCGCGCTGCCGGATCAGGCCTTCCAGCTTGAGCACGCCCTGCGGCGAGAACAGCGGGTCGACGATGTTGCGGTACTTGCGGTGGTGCGGCGGATCGATTTCGATCGGGATGAAATAGAAGTAATCGTTCGGATCGCGCGGGAACGGCGTCGCCCCCTCGTTCGAGAAGATCTCCGGGTGGCGCAGCACGAACAGCGCATCCTCGTGCTTGAGGACCTGCCAGGCGTTGATGTACTCGCCCACGTCGTAGAAGATCGGCGGGAATTTCTCGTGCATGCCCGCCATGAAGTCGTGCGGGTTCTTCAGGAATTCCGGCCCCGTCGTCAGGCCCGACTGGAAGATCAGGTCCTTCGGCACGTGCGGCGGCACCTGATCCATGCCGACGAAGCGTGGAAGATCGGGCGGAACGGGATTGGCTGCGTCTATCGCCATGAAACGCGCGCTCCTTCTCTGAAAAGCGGGGTCAATACTGGGTTTCGGGGAGATGGACGACGAGCCCGTCAAGCTCGGGCGTCATCTCGATCTGGCACGAGAGGCGGCTTGTCGGCCGCACCTCGGCCGATGCGGATTCGAGGAGTTCCTCTTCCGCCTGGCCGTTCGGCCCGCCGACCTTCGCGGTCCAGGCGTCGTCGACATAGCAGTGGCAGGTGGCGCAGGAGAGGCCGCCGCCGCACTCGCCGATAATGCCCTCGATCCCGTTGTAGAGCGCACCGCGCATCACGTTCTCGCCCACCGGCACGTCGACCGCGTGGCGGGAGCCTCCATGTTCGACATAGATGACCTGCGGCATGCGAAAAACTCTCCTGAATAAGCCGAGAACTACGTTCTCAACGTCTAGAACGAATACCTGCCTGTGTCAATGTCCACGGCTGGACCGGCGGCGGCCAAAGGAGTAGGCGTTAGCCATGGTTTCAATCGCGGAACGCGCTCCGACATCCGGCACCCCCGATCAAGCCGAGTGTCTCCGCCGACAAAGCATCCTCAACGCCGCCTCCGCCCTGCTCGAGGAAGAAGGTCTGGAGGGGCTGACGATCCGCGCCATGCTCAAGCGCACCGGGCTGGCGCGGCGCGCGTTCTACGAGCGGTTCGCCGGCAAGGACGATCTCGTCCTCTCGGTCTTCGAGGAAACGCTGCGGGCGGCGGCGACATTCTTCGACGAGGCGATCGCGGAACAGCCCGATCCGCTGAGCCAGATCCACGCGATCATTTCCGGGCTGGTGCTGGGTGGGCAGCAGATGGAGAACCCCGGCATCGGCGTCCGCATGGTCTCGGCCATCGTGCGCGAGCACATGCGGCTGGCACAGACGCACCCGGCGGAACTCGAACGCGCGCTGGCCCCCCTGCTGGGCGTTCTTGCCGACCGGATCAGCGCGGGTATCCGCCAGGGACAGCTACGCGATAGCGACCCTGCCCTACAAGCAACGCTGATCTACAACCTCATCGCCAGCACGATCCACACCGAGCTGCTGAGAGAGGAAGACGCGCGACCGGACGGCGAAGGCCGGCAACGGCTGGCCGACGCGATCTGGGAATTCTGCCGCCGCGCGATCGTCGCCTAGGGCCCCCAACCCGCGCCGATCCCGCGAGCGGACGACGGGAGGGGAAGGTGCAGGATGGAGCAGGATCTCGCGGGCAGGACCGCGCTGGTGACGGGCGGCGGGCGCGGCATCGGCCGCGCCATGGCGGAACGGCTGGCCGCCGCCGGCGCGCTCGTCGCGGTCAACTATGCCGGCAACCATGAAGCCGCCGCCGATACCGTGCGCGCCATCGAAGGTGGCGGCGGGCGGGCGTTCGCACTGCAGGCCAGGATCGGCGCGCCGGGCGAGATCGAGCGCCTGGTCGCCGCGCTGGAGGACGAGTTCACCCGTCGCACCGGCGACAAGGGGCTGGACATCCTCGTCAACAACATCGGCGGAGGCGACCACGCAACGATCCTCGACAGCGGCGAGGAGGTGTTCGACCGCACTTTCGGCAACAACGTGCGCGGCCCCTTCCTGCTGACGCGCGCGCTCTACCACCACCTGCGCGACCATGGCCGGGTGATCAACATCTCCTCCACCGGCTCGCGGCTGACCGACCCCGGCATCATCGTCTATTCGATGGCCAAGGCGGCGGTGGAGACCTTCACCCGCGTGCTGGCGCAGGACCTCGGCCACCGCGGGATCACGGTCAACGCGGTCTCGCCCGGCTTCACCGCCGGCGAGACCAACCAGCACGTCCTCGACGACCCGGCGCTTGCGAAGCAGGTGATCGACGCCACCGCGCTCCACCGCTTCGGCCAGCCAGCGGAGGTCGCCGACATCGTCTACATGCTCGCCTCGCCGCTCGGCCGCTGGGTGACGGCGCAGACGATCGACGCCAGCGGGGGGTTCAAACTGTGAGGGGCTGGACGACGCTCCTGGCGCTGACCCTCGCCGCCGCCCCCCTCACCGCCGCACCGCCGCCCAATGTCGACTGGCCCCACTACGGCGGCCAGGCCGACGAAGCGGGCTATGCCGCCCTCGCCCAGATCAACCGCACCAACGTCGCCCGCCTCGGCCTCGCCTGGTCGCTCGACCTGCCGGGCGAACAGGCGCTCGAGGCCACTCCGCTCGCCATCGACGGAGTGCTCTATTTCACCGGCAGCTTCGCCGACGTCTATGCCGCCTCAGTCGAGACGGGCAAGCTGCTGTGGAAGCACGAGGTGCGGGTCTGGGAGCACAACCCGGCGAAGATGAACTACATCTTCCCGCTCAACCGCGGCGTCGCCCATGCCGACGGGCGCGTGTTCGTCGGCGCGACCGACGGGCGGCTGATCGCGCTCGATGCCAAGACCGGGCGCGAGCTGTGGAGCGTCGAGACGGTCGAGCGCGACGACCGCCGCACCATCACCGGCGCGCCGCGCGTGTTCAACGGCAAGGTCATCATCGGACAGGGCGGCGGCGATTCGGGATCGCGCGGCTACGTCACCGCCTACGACCAGCAGACCGGCCGGCAGGTCTGGCGCTTCTACACCGTGCCGGGCAGCCCGGAGGAGAACCGGGGCGACCCGGCGATGGAAATGGCCGCGAAAACCTGGGGCGGCGAATGGTGGAAAAGCGGCACTGGCGGCACCGCCTGGCACGGCATCACCTTCGACCCGGAACTCAACCGCATCTACGTCGGCACCGGCAACTCCGGCCCCTACGATCCGGAGAAGCGCAGCCCCGGCGGCGGCGACAACCTCTACCTCGCCTCGATCGTCGCGCTCGACGCCGATACCGGCAAATACGTCTGGCACTATCAGCAGAACCCGCGCGAGGCCTGGGACTACAAATCCACGGCCGGCATGATCACCGCCACGCTGACGATCGACGGCAAGCCCCGCAAGGTGCTGATGCAGGCGCCGACCAACGGCTTCTTCTATGTGATCGACCGCGAGACGGGCAAACCGATCTCGGCCGAAAAGCTCGGCAAGGTGACCTGGGCCGATCGTATCGACCTCGCCACCGGACGCCCGGTCGAGCGGCCCGGCATCCGCTACGAGAGCGGCGAGGCGCTGATCTGGCCCTCGACGCTGGGCGCGCACAACTGGCAGGCGATGTCGTTCAACCCGGGCACCGGGCTCGTCTATCTGCCCTACATGCATCTCGGCATGCGCTTTACCCGCGCGCCGGAGACTTTCCTGGGCGTGATCGCAAAGCCCGAGTTCTCCGGCGACGGCCGCGACGGCCAGGGCGCGCTGATCGCCTGGGACCCGGTCGCGCAGAAGCAGCGCTGGATCGTCTGGCACAAATGGCTGTGGAACGGCGGCACGCTGTCGACCGCGGGCGGGCTCGTGTTCCAGGGCACCGCCGACGGCTGGATCACCGCTTACGACGCGGCCGAGGGCAAGGCGCTCTGGCGCTTCGACGCAGGCCTGGGCATCATCGCGCCGCCGATTTCCTATGCGTGGAACGGCACGCAATACGTCTCGATCCTGGTCGGCTGGGCCGGGCCTAACCCCTACGCCATGGGCATCATGCCTACCGGCTGGCGCTACAACGCCCAGCCGCGCCGGCTGCTGACCTTCCGGCTCGGCGGCACGGCCAAGCTGCCACCGACCGCGCCTTACGACGAGACCGTCCACGCGATCGACGACCCGTCGATCCGGCTCGACCCCGCGCAGGTCGCGGCGGGCGCCACGCTGTTCAACGGCGCCTGCAGCGGCTGCCACGGCAAGGACGCCGAAAGCTCCGGCGCACCTGGACCGGACTTGCGCGAATCGGGCATCGCGCTCGACCGCGCGGCCCTGTGGACCGTGCTCCACGATGGCGCGCTGCTGGCCCGGGGCATGCCACGCTACCCCCAGTTCACCGAGGAACAGGCCGGCCAGATCCACCAGTTCATCCGCGACCGCGCGCGGGCGGTGCCGGCCGCCCGGTAGAGTGATTTCGAGCCGGATGGAATCATCTGGCACCATCGTAGCATTGATGAGGACAGCTTATCTGGGCCCCTGCCTGCGCAGGGGCGACGGTGAAGCGGCGGGATGGCTCAACCACACCCGTGCTATTCAATCTGGGCCGGACCGAGCCTATTGCCCACGTGCACCGACAATCCCCAACCCCGCTCCAACCCCGCTCAGCCTGAGCCCGCCGAAGGCCACGCGCCACGGCCGGGCTGGGTCCCCGAGGCGCTTGGGGCAAATGGCAGCGCGTGGCCTTCGGCGGGCTCAGGCTGAGCGGATGTGGCGCTTGCAAACGATGTGATCGCCTTTTCTTTGAGGGCTGTATCTGGAGCCGGTCCGTTTTTGATCGACACCCCCGACGCTAAGCCGCCACCATGGCGAACAGGCGCTCGATGTCCTCGGGATGGGCAAGGCCGGTGCCGGGGGTGAGCACCGAGGCGGCACCGCCCGCCATGCCGTAGCGGAAGGCATCGACCGGATCGCGGCCGGAAGCGAGCGCGAACAGCATCGTCGCGAGGAAGCTGTCCCCCGCCCCCACCGCGCTGCGCGCCTCGATCGGGATGGCGGGCAGGAACGTCGTGCCCTCCTTGCGCGCCAGCACCGCGCCCTTGTGGCCCAGCGTCACCGCGACCAGCTCCGCCCGGCCGGCGGTGACGACGTCCATCGCTGCCGCGCCGAATTCTTCGGGCGTTTCCAGTTCGCGTCCGGTGAACTGGCGCAGTTCCCCCCCGCTCGGCTTGACGAGAAGCACGCCGCCCGCGCCGAGCGTCGCCTTCAGTGCCTCGCCCGAGGTGTCGAGCACGAAGGCGATGCCGCGCGCGCGCGCGATCTCGCCGGCGCGCACATAGAAGTCGGCCGGCACGCCGGGCGGCAGCGAACCGCTGGCGACGAAGTAATCGCACTCGATTTCGCGCAGCAGGTCGAGGCAGCGCTCGCATTCCTCGGCGGTGATCGTCGGCCCGGCGGGGACGAAGCGGTATTCCTGGCCGGTCTCGGTCTCGTGCACGGCGCTGGCGATGCGCGTCGGCTCGGCGATCGCGATGCGGCGGCGCGGCAGGTTCAGGTCGTCGACCAATCCGTCGAAGGCCGCGCCGGTGCCGCCGCCCGAGAAATAGACGCACTCCACCGCGCCGCCCAGCCGGCAGAACACCCGCGCGACGTTGATCCCGCCGCCGCCCGCCTCGTAGCGTTCGTGCCGCGTGCGGACCTTGTGCGTGGGAACGATACGGTCGACCTCGTAGGAGGCGTCGATCGTCGGGTTCAGGGTGAGCGTGGCGATGCGTTTCATGCCAGCAGCGTAGCGCCGCCGATCCGCTGCTGAAAGAGGAGGATCGCTCCTCCCCCCTCCCTCACCCGATGACCGGAAAGCTCTCGTCCGGGAACTTGCCGTAGGGCGTCATCTTGTGTGCCACCGGATCGAAAGCCTCGGGCGGCGCGCCGTTCCAGCGCGCGTCGGCGGGCTGGGGCAGCACGAGGTAGGCCCAGCGCGGCCGGTCGAGCGTGTTGGCCCCAGCGCCGTGCACCGTCAGGTGGTTGTGCACGGTGATGTCGCCCAGCTCATAGGTGATCTGCGGGCTTTCCGGGCAGTCCCGAAGTTCGGGCCAGACCTCGCGGATGTCGCGGCCGTCGTAGCTCGTGTAGTTGCCCAGCACGCCCAGCCGGTGCGAGCCCGACAGGAACGACATCGTCCCCGCTTCCGGGCCATAGGGTTCGAGCGGTATCCAGAAGGTCATGCCGCCGCTGCGGTCGACCGCGAAGGTGATGTAGTCCTGATGGAAGCTGGTCGGGCCGTTGCCCATGTTGCGCGTCTTCTTCGCCGCGGGCAGCTTGGGAGCGAAGAAGTCGTTGAACAGGCGCACGCCGGGATCGGCCTTGCGGTTGAGCAGCGCCCGGGCCGCCTGGCCGATGCCGTCGAACACCGGCCGCACCCGGGGGTCGTTGTAGCCGGAGGCCGCAAAGGCGTTGAAATAGGGCTGGTCGATGCCATAGGGCGGGTTGCTGTCGCCGTCATCGCCCATCAGTTCCCTGGCCTTGCCCAGCATGGCCGCGATCATGTCGGGCGAGACGAAACGCCTGAGCTGGACCCAGCCTTTCTCCTGGTAATGCGCCACTTCCTCCGCCGTCACGGCGCGGCAGGGGTTGGCGATGGTGTCGGTGGTCATGGCATCGTCCTCTCGATAAATGCGCCTATCCCAGCGTGCGGATCGGGTCGCGGCCGTCCCAGCCCTCGGAGGCCTGGCGGATCTGGCCGAAGACCATCTCGGCAACCGGATTGGCGGTGATCAGCTCGGTCATGAAACCCAGCGTCCCGGTGGTGTCGATGTAGCAGGTCCGCGCGCCCATCATCAGGCCCTCGAACGCCATCTCGCCGCCGGCGAGCGCGGCCGCGCGTTCGCTCTCGTAGTCGGCGCAGTAGAGGCCGGTGTGGTGGAACCCGCGCCGGCCGAAGGGCACCACGTCGGTCCAGATGCCCGGCTCGTCGGCCAGGGGCTGGATCAGCTCGATCTGCATGTCTCCGTGCTGGCCGATCGCCGCGCGGCAAGGCTGCACGTCCGCCGGCGCGCCGCGATAGAGGCCATCGGCGAAATGCAGTTCCTCGAACACGAAGAACGGCCCGGCGCCGGCGGTGCGCACCCAGTCGGCGATCGCGCCTTCCAGCCCGGGCACGACCCAGGCGAGCTGCATGTACTGCTTGTTGCGGAGCGCGGGGATCATGCGGCGGCCTTTCTGACGAGCGAGCGGGGAGCAGCGGGTTGCTGCGAGAGACGGTCGATGACGAACACGCCGTCGCGGATCACGGCCTTGAGCGCCTGGTCCGGCCGCGCCAGCAGCGAAAGGTCGGCCAGCGGATCGCCGTCGACGACGATGAGGTCGGCCAGCGCCCCGGCCTCGACCACGCCGAGCCGGTCGCGCCCGCCGGTCAGCGCCGCGCCGGCGTTGGCCGTGCCCCAGGCGAGCACCTCGGCCGGGGACAGGCCTTCCATCGCGCCGTAGAAGGCGAACTCGCGGCCATAGTCGCCGACCTTGTGGTCGAGCGGATCGTCCTCCAGCACCTCGCGGAACACGCCGCTGTAATCGTCGCCCGTCAGGATGCGCACGCCCGCCCGCTGCGCCACGGGCAGCATCCGGCGCACGTTCTCGACCTGCCCCGGCAGCGCGGCGTCGGCCCAGCCCAGGCGGATCATGCAACTCGGATAGACCAGGCTCGGCACCCAGAACGTGCCGCGCTCGGCCATCAGGCCGATGATCTCCGCGTCGATCTCGTCGCCGTGGTCGATGATGTCGACGCCCAGTTCGACGCATTCGCGGATCATGTCCTTCGTCGCCGCATGCGCGCGCACCATGGCGCCGCGGTTGTGCGCCGCCTGGACCACCGCGGCGATCTCGTCGCGGTCCATGTTGCGCGTGACCGGCCAGGGCAGGCCGCCGTGGCCCGAGCTGGTGAATATCTTGATCGTCTCCGCCCCGCGCCGGATGAACTCGCGCGTCGTCTTGCGCATGTCCTCGGGCCCGTCGACGAACACGTCGGTGCCCGGGCTGTCGAAGCGCCGCCACCACTTGGTGCTGTCGTTGACGTCGCCGGTGGTGCCGATGTGCGCGCTGCACGCGCGGATGCGCGGGCCGGGGATGATCCCCTCGGCGATCGCCATCTTGAGCTGCGCGTCGATGTCGTGCCCGCAGGCGGCACCGACATAGCCGGTGAAGCCGCTTTCCAGCAGCACGCCGCAGTTGCGCACGCCGATCGCCATGAGCACGCCGGGCGGCCGCTCCTTGCCCAGCGGCTCGCCGGCGAGCCCTTCGGCCAGCGTGAACTTGAAGAAGTCCGTGTGGAAATGGCAGGTGATGAGCCCCGGCATCAGCGTCATCCCGCCCAGGTCGATCGCACCCTCCGGCGCCGGCCCCTGCCCGACCGAGGCGATCCGGTCGCCCGCCAGCGTCACCGTATGGAGGCCCGGCAGCGCCTGCCGGCCGTCGAACACGCGCGCGTTGGTGAAGGTGGTCATGGCAATTCCCCTCGTTCCCCCGCGCCCAGGATGCCGAGCAGCGCGGCGTCGAAGGCCTCGGGCCGCTCGTACATCGCCCAATGGCCGGCGCCCGCGATCACGCGGAAATCGCAATCCGGATGCGTCCGGCGGATCACCGCCTCCTGCGCCGCGGGATCGGGATGCGGCCGGTCGAACTCGCCCCAGACGGCATGGACGGGCACGCGCACGTCGGGGAGTATCCGCGCGAGCCTGTCGGGCAGGACGAGCTGCGGCGCGTTGGCCAGGCGGGCGTTGCGCGCGTTCACCACCAGCAGGTGCTGCGCCAGCTCGTCGGCACTGTCGGGATGGTGCAGCATCAGCCCCAGCAGATTGGACCTGAGCATCGCCTTGCGCTCCTCGCCGCGCAGGCCGCCGACGCGCCCCAGGTTGACGTGACCGTGCGGCGTGTCGAGCCCGCCGGTGCCGATCAGCACCAGCCGCCGCACCAGTTCCGGATACCAGGCGGAGAAGTGGGCGAAGGCGCAGCCGCCGAACGAGAAGCCGGCGAGGTCCGCCGCCTGCCCGTCCAGGATCTGGCGCAGCCCCGCCGCGACCGCGACCGAGATGGCACGGTGGTCGTCGCCTTCCGGCATCGCGGAATCGCCGTGTCCCGGCAGGTCGGCGGCGATCAGCATGCGTCCGCGCGACAGCGTGTCGATATTGCGGATCCAGTGCGACCAGGCGCCCTGCGCGCCATGGCTTACCACCAGCGGTTCGCCCTCTCCCCAGATGCGCCAGACCATCGTGCCGTCGCCGCAGGGCGTCTCCACCCGCCGTGCGCGCGCCTCGTAGCCGGCGACCAGCGCCGCGGAGTCCTGTTCCAATGCCACGGCCTCGCTCACCAGTACCGCCCCCCGGCGACTTCGGCCGGCGGAACGGCCGCCTCGATGGCGGCGAGATCGGCGGGCGAGAGCGCGATCCCGGCCGCGGCGATGTTCTCTTCCAGCCGGTCGAGCCGCCGCGTGCCGGGGATCGGGACGAAGTCGGCCCCCTGGTGCAGCACCCAGGCGATGGCGAGCTGGCCGGCGCTGTGACCGGTCCGCGCCGCCAGCGCCAGCAGCGCCTCGACCAGCGCATAGTTCTTCGCGCCGTTCTCTCCGCCGAAGCGCAGCATCTTCGCCCGCCAGTCGTCCTCGGGCAGGCTGTCGGGCTTGACCGCGCCGGTCAGGAACCCGCGCCCGAGCGGGCTGTACGGCACGAAGCCGATGCCCAGCTCGCGCAGCGTCGGCAGGATCTCCGCCTCCACGTCGCGCGTCCACAGCGAATATTCGCTTTGCAGCGCCGTCACCGGCTGGACCGCGTGGGCGCGACGGATGCTCTGGGCGTCGGCCTCGGACATGCCGAAGGCGCGCACCTTGCCCTCGCGGATCAGGTCGCCGACCGTGCCGGCGACGTCCTCCACCGGCACGTCGGGATCGAGCCGGTGCTGGTAGAGCAGGTCGATATAATCTGTGCGCAGCCGCGCGAGCGAGGCTTCCACCACCTTGCGGATATGCGCGGGGCGGCTGTCGAAGCCCTGCCCCGGCGTGCCGTCGGCATTGAGCCGGAAGCCGAACTTGGTGGCGATCACCACTTTGTCGCGGATGCCCGAAAGTCCCGCGCCAAGCTGGCGCTCGTTGACGAACGGGCCGTAGATCTCGGCCGTGTCGAAGAAGGTCACGCCGCGATCGTAGGCGGCGCGCAGCAGCTCGACCGCCTCTGCCTCGGACAGCGCCGGGCCATAGGCGCCGCTCATGCTCATGCAGCCAAGGCCCAGGGCCGAAACCTCGAGCTTCCCTCCCAAAATCCGCTTCTGCATCACTCTCTCCGCGATTGTGTCGATAGCACCGGATGCGGTAGCAAGCGCCACCGCCGGCAAGGGACTTTAGAACGAGACTCACCTTGTTGCCAAAGTTTGCGGGCACGGATCGGGAGGAAAGGAATCACGATGGCAAATGAACTGGCCGGCAAGGTGGCGATCGTCACGGGCGGGTCGCGCGGCCTCGGCCGGGGCATGGTCGAACTGTTCGTCGAGGAAGGCGCCCGCGTCGTCATCGCCGACGTCCGCGAGGAGGAAGGCCAGGAGCTGGCCAAGGCGCTGGGCAACGCCGTGCGCTTCAAGCAGACCGACGTGTCGAGCCGCGAGGCGGTGCAGGCGCTGGTCGACTACGCCGTTTCCGAGTTCGGCGGGCTTCACGCCATCTGCAATAACGCCGGCCTTTCGGACGACGCCTTCGGCTCGCTGCTCGACGCGGACTTCGACGCGTTCGACCGGGTGATGGCGGTCAACGTCAAGGGCGTCATGCTGGGCACCCAGATCGCCGCGCGGCACATGGCCGGGAACGGCGGCGGATCGGTCATCAACGTCTCGTCGATCAGCGGCATCCAGGCCGGCTTCGGCTTCTTCAATTATCGCTCGTCGAAAGCCGCGGTGGTCAGCTTCACCAAGTGCGCGGCGATCGAGCTGGGGGTGAACCTCGTGCGGGTCAACTGCATCTGCCCCGGCAACATCCCGACCGAGATGGGCACTTACGCCGCCTCCGACGACGACGCCAAGGCGCAGCGGATCAAGGATGCGGTGGCCGAAGTGCGCATGGGCTGGCAGCCTCTCAAGCGCCAGGGCAGCCCGCGCGACATCGCCGAGACCGCGCTGTTCCTCGCCGGCGACCGCTCACGCCAGGTCAGCGGCCAGATCATCGCGGTCGACGGCGCCGCCACCGCCGGCGCGGCCAAGAGCCAGATAGCCGAGATCATGGAAGCCCGCGCGCGGGTGGAGGCGGAATAGCTTATGGCTCCTCCCCCACGGGGGCGGCCCGGCCTGGATTGAACCGCACGGGCGTGGTTGCGCCATCCCGCCGCTTCACCGCCGGCCCTGCGCGGGGGCGACGGTGAAATACTCGGGTGCGTCGATCAATCCCAGCCGAAGCGGTCGACCAGGTGCGATGTCCGCCCGTCGGGATCGAGCCGCCGCGCCACCAGGTAGCCCGCGCCCATCCAGCCGCGCCGCGTCCATTTGCCGAAGGACAGCCGCGTGCCCGGCGCGCCCGAGGCGGCGGGCGCCATCTTCACGCGTTCGAGCGCGTCGCGCACCCCCTTGGGCGTGAGCGGATGGGCATCGGCGAAAGCCCGCAGCAGCACGGTGGCGAGGTCGCGGTTGACCACCGGCACACAATATTGGGGGCGCCGGCCGAAGGCGATCTCGAACTCGTCGAGGAAGGCCTGGCCGACCGGGTTGCCCTCGTCGTACTGGTCGAGGCCGATCCAGCCCTCGATCGCCCGCCACATCACCGGGCTGACCCAGGCGTTCTGGAAGGCGGTGCCCATGTAGCGCGGCGGGTCCCAGCCCAGCTCCGCCAGCGCCGGATTGACGAAGACCACGCCAAAGCCGAAGCCGCAGTGCACCAGCGCGTCGGGCCGGGCGTCGTGCAGCCGGCGCACCGCCTCGCCCACGTCCTGCGCGGTCTGGGCGACCTGCTGCTCGGCGACGATGCGCAGGCCCCGCTCCTGTGCGGCCTTGCGGAAGTTGCGCGCATAGCTTTCGCCGATCAGCGACTGTTCGACGATCAGGCCGACGCTGCGATGGCCGTGCTTGGCGATGAGGTGCGCCCAATAGATCGGCTCATCGGTCATCGAGCCCTGCGGCAGCGCGAAAGTCCATTCGCCCAGCCAGTCGTCGGCGCCCGCGACGCTGATCGCCGGCACGCGGAACCGCTCCTCGATCGCCTCGCGCACGGGCATGGCATTGTCGGTGATCGCCGGGCCGAATACCGCGAGGCAGCCTGCATCGACCAGTTCGCCGAAGGCGTCGATCACCGCCTTGACGCTGCCCTTGGGCAAGCCCTCGACCTCGCGGAAGACGATCTCCACGTCGCGGTCGATGATCCCGCGCTCGCGGCCCTGCCGGAACACCAGCGCGAAGGCGTCGGTAAGGTCGTCGAGCTGATCGCGCGGGAAGCCGGGGGGCAGCTTGAAGTCGAAGAGATAGCCCAGCTTGATCGGCTCGGCCTGGCTTTCGTAGCTCATCGCCCCTCCCTGCGCGTTGTCGCGCCCTTGCCCCCTTCAGGCCGTTCGCGGCCCGAACAGGATGATGCCCGCCCCGGCCAGGCATACCGCCGCCCCGATCAGGTCCCAGCGGTCCGGCCGCGTGCTCTCCACCGCCCAGAGCCAGACCAGCGCCGAGGCGATATAGACCCCGCCATAGGCCGCGTAAGCGCGCCCGGCGTGGCCCGTATCGACCAGCGTGAGGAGCCAGGCGAACAGCGCCAGCGAGGCCATGCCGGGCAGCAGCCACCACGCCGTCTTGCCGAGCCGCAGCCAGGCCCAGAACGAGAAGCAGCCGGCGATCTCGGCAAGCGCGGCGGCGACGTAGGCGAAAGCGGTCATGGCGTGACTATGCACGGCGCCATTCCTCCCCTGCAAGGGGCGGGGGACCGCCCGCGGGGCGGCGGCGGGGCACAGGCCCCGGGGCACGACCGGCGCGTCCCCGATCGTGCCCCTCCACCATCCGCTGCGCGGATGGTCCCCCTCCCCGAGCAAAGCTCGGGGAGGAATTTCACGCACGCCGCGCAAACGTCAGCGGCAGGCGCTCCAGCGTCTGGCTGGCGAGCGTGGGCAGATAGGTCAGTTCTTCTAGCGGGGCGGCGAGGCGGATGTCTTTCAGCCGGCGGATGAACTCCTGCGCCGCCACCTTGACCTCCATCCGCGCCAGCGCGACGCCGACGCACTTGTGGATGCCCGAGCCGAACGTCAGGCTCGCGCCGACGTTGGGCCGGTCGATGTCGAGCCGGCGCGGGTCGGGGAACCGGGTCTCGTCGTCGTTGGCCGAGGCATACATGATACAGAGCTGCGCGCCGGCGGGGACCCGCGTGCCGCCCAGCTCCACATCCTTCATCGCCGTGCGGAACAGCCCGTGCACCGGCGGCTGCAGCCGCAGCACCTCCTCGACGAAGCGCGCCATCACCCGGTCGTCGTCGACTCGGGCGTGGAGCGCCTCGGCAAGCTCCGGCTGCGTCGCCAGCACCAGCAGGACGTTGACGATCCCGGTCGCGGTGGTGTCGTTGCCGGCAATCAGGAAGCCGCGGATCGTCGACACCTGCTCGGTGAACGACAGCCGGGGATTGGCGTCGTCGTCCAGCTCGGCATGGACGATGTCCGATATCATGTCCTCGCGCGGGGCCCGCTCGCGCTCGTGGATGTAGCGGATGATATAGTTCTGCAGCTCGCACATCACGCGCGCGTTCTCGAGCATGTCCTCGCGCGTCTGCATGCGGCCGATCTGGTCGAGCACCGCCTTGGTCCAGACGTCGACCTTCTCGGGGCCGACCTCGTCCCAATCGAAGCCGAGCTGCTCGCAGATGAGGTGCGCGGTCAGCGGCGCGCCGATGTCCAGCCGCCCGTCGCCATGGCCGCGACCGGCGATGGGCTCGATCAGGTCGACGACGATCTGGCGGATGCGGCCTTCCAGGCCCTTCACCCGGTGCGCGGTAAAGGCCTTGGCGGTCAGCTTGCGCAGGCGGGTGTGCGCGGGCGGGTCGATGGCCAGGTCGCGGATGAAGCCGCCGCCGTCGCGCTCCATGATCGCGGCGAATTCGTCGATGAAGCCGTTGGCATAGCGGTCCTGATAGCCGTGCTCGAGCGAGTACGTGGCATCGTCGCGCAGCACCGCCACGGCATCGTCGTAGCGGGTGACGAGGTAGAGATCGAGGCCGGGGTCGTAATAGACCGGCTGCTGCCGGCGCAGCGCGCGGTAGAAGGGAAACGGGTCGTTGCGGATCCGTTCGTCGAGCCGGCTCTCGCCGCCTTTCAGCTCCATCGTATCGCCGTTCATGCCGCGTCTCCGCCGTCGTAGGCCCGCAGCCCCCAGTCCGAGGTGTCCATCGCCGCCAGCCCGACGACAACCGCCCCCTGCGTGTCCATCACCGCCTGCCAGCGCCCGGCGATCGTCTCGATCGTGTGGTCGCGCTCGGCGAAGCCGGCGCTGCGCGCAATATAGCAGCGCTGCACCTCGCCGCCCACCGAATCGATGCACTCGCCGGTCACCGGGCAATCCTCGTGGGCGAGGAAGGCGACCGCGGGCGACGACAGCTCGGGCGGCAGGTTCTCCTTCGAATGGGCGAGCAGCGGCGAATCGTCCTCGAGCGTCGAGATGACGAGACGCGTATAGCCGGCGGGGCTGACCGCGTTGACCTTTATCCCCAGCGCCTCGCCCTCGGCGGCGAGCGCGCGCGTCAGCGACCAGACGCCGCCCTTGCTCGCGGCATAGGCGGCCTGGTTGGCGAAACCGGTCATGGAACTTGAGGTGATATTGACGATCCGCCCGTAACCGGCTGATTTCATGTGTGGCCAGGCGGCACGGCAGCACCAGATCGCACCCATCAGGTTGATATCGATGTGCCGCTGGATGTCGCGTTCGGAAATCTCGTCGATCGGCGCGCCGATCGAAATCCCCGCGTTGTTCACAAGGATATCCACAGAGCCGAAGGCATCGATCGCGGCCGCGACGATCGCCCGCGCGCCTTCGGGCGTCGCCACCGAGGCGGTGCTGGCGACCGCCCGGCCGCCCGCCGCGCGGATTTCCGCCGCCACCGCTTCGGCCGAGGCGGCGCCGGGATAGTGGCGCTGCTCGGGATCGGCGCCGACGTCGTTGACCACCACGCTGGCGCCGCGCGCGGCCAGCAGCAGCGCATGCGCACGGCCGAGGCTGGGATTGCCCCCGGCGCCGGTGACGATTGCGGTCCGGCCCTCGAAACGAAACTCCGCCATGGACTTGCACACCTTTCTTCAAGTCGATTGCGCGCGGGGGCAGCCCCTCAGCGGCTGGTGATCGCCCCGTCCACCGGGATCGCCTGGCCATGGACGAAGCTCGCATCCTCGCCGCACAGCCAGAACGCCGCGGCGGCGATCTCCTCGGCCCGGCCGATGCGCTTGAGCGGGCTCGCCTCGACAAGCTGGGCGATCAGTTCGCCCATGCCCGGCTTGCGCGTCATCGGCGTGTCGATCATGCCGGGGCAGACGGCGTTGATGCGGACGCCCTGGCTGGCATATTCGAGCGCCGCCGCCCGTGTCAGCCCGACGACGCCGTGCTTCGACGCCGAATAGGCGCCGCACCAGGCCGCGCCGCGGATGCCGGCGCTGGAGGCGCAGTTGACGATCGCCCCGCCGCCGGTCGCGAGCATCGCCGGAATCTGGTGGC
>JBAYPJ010000063.1:0-21944 GCA_041677785.1 Novosphingobium sp.
CCGCTCGGGCAAGTGGTGTTCGGGTCGAGCGTGCTTAGCAGCACCGGGCTGCTGACGGCGACGATGGCGGGCAGCTATACGCTGCTCGTCGAAGGACGCGTCTCGCGCAGTGCCGACAGCGCCTATAATTTCGTATTCGACGTGGCGTCCCAGCCGCCCGCGAACGGCGCGACGGCGCAGGATTTCGAAGCGGCCGGCGGCGGCCTGCCCTTCGTGCTCGGCAATCATCAGGGCCTGGCCTCGCAAGTGCTGGACGAGGGCGGCAACCGCTTTGTGCGACTGACCGAGGCGCTCAACCCCAATTCGCATAACAGCGTCTATTTTTCGGCCACCGGCAGCGGGCGGCAGGATGCCGTCGACCTCAGCTTCGATTTCCGCATCGCGCGCCGCGCTGGGCAGGAGACGGACCCGGACGGCATCGCCTTCACCTGGCTGCCGGTCTCCCTCTATGGCGCGGGCGGGCTCGGTCCGACGCCGCCGCGCAGCGGGTCGAGCGGGCTGGAGCCCAATCTTGCCGGCGCGCTGGGCATCGGCTTCGACAGTTTCGCCAACAATGGCGAGGTGAACGCCAACCACGTTTCCATCCATTATAATGGCGTAAAGCTCGCCGACATCGCCGTCCCCGGCGTCACGCTGGCCAATGGCGACTGGACCCGCGCCCGCATCCTGCTGTCCCGCACGGCGGGCGGCACGCTGCTGACGATCCACCTGACGGAGGACGGCGGCTCTGCCGTCACCGTGGTTAGTGACTATTTCATCGGCGGCATGGAACTGGAGGCGGGGCGTGTCCTGCTCAGCGCCTCGCAGGGGACCTCGACCGGCGATCAGGATATCGACAAGCTGTCCGTCGCGATGACGGCGGCGGCCGCGCCGATGCAGCCGCTGACGCCGGGTGAGACGGTGAGCGGCGCGGTGGATCGCGCGGGGGCGGTCTATCGCTATCAGTTCACCGTGACCGAACCGACGCCGATGGTGTTCGACGCGCTCACCAACAACGCCCAGTTGCGCTGGCAGATCAGCGGTCCGACGCAGACGGGCGCCGCGCAGAGCTTCACCGCGTCCGACAGCACCGGCTTCTCGGGTAATCCGGTGAAGCTGCTCCAGCCCGGCTCCTACGAGGTCGCGATCTGGGGCAATGCCGGCTCGACCGGCAGCTATGCCTTCCGGCTGTTGCCGCTGGCAGGGGCGACGGCGCTGACGCTGGACGAGAGCCAGTCCGTCACGCTCGCCTCGGGCAATGATACCAAATTGTTCAGCTTCGACGCGGAAGCGGGCGAACGGCTTTATTTCGATCATGTCTCCGGCTCCACCAATCCCTATTGGCGGCTGATCGACCCGAAGGGGAATCTCGTCTTTGCGGGCACCATGGGCGACGTGGCGGAGCCCATGCTCGAATTTGCCGGCCGCTATACGCTGCTGATCGAGGGGCGCATCGCGACGACCACGCCGCAGACGCTCGATTTCCGCGTCAGCCGGATGGCGGAGCGCACGGCGGCGCTGACGCTGGGCGAAACCGCCAGCGGCGCGATCGCTTTGCCGGGCGATCGCACGCGCTACAGCTTCTCGCTGGAGCGGGACGCTCTGCTGCTGTTCGATAGCCTGACCAATCGCGGCGACCTGGGCTGGTCGCTGTCCGGGCCGCTCGGCATTGTCGAAAGCCGGGACTTTTCCCGCAGCGACGCCTTCAACCGCAACGACGCGACGCCCTTCTTCGCGATGGCGGGCGCATATGTGCTGACCGTTTACGGCGCGGGACAGGCGGTCGGCGATTATGCCTTCCGCCTTGCCGACATCGCGACCGCGACACCGCTCGTCCTCGACGCCGTTACCAGCGGTACGCTGGAGCCGGCGAACAGCACCCAGCTCTACAAATTCGCCGGCGTGGCGGGGGATCGGCTGTTCTTCGATTATCTGACCAACGGCACCAGCGGGACGTGGCGGCTGATCGACCCGCACGGAAGGCTGACGTTCAACGCCAATCACGACACGGATGTCGGGCCGGTGACGCTGGAAAAGACCGGCGTATACACCCTGCTGTTCGAAGGCCGGGTCGATGATGCGGGCGCGTCGGGCGCCTATCAGTTCAAGGTGTCGCGCCTCGTCGACAAGCCGGCGGCGCTGACGCTGGGCGAAACCTTCACCGGCGCGCTCGACCAGCCGCAGCAGGAAGCGCTGCTAAGCTTCACGCTGACCGAGCCAACCCTGCTGTATGTTGATGCGCTGACGGCCGATGGCGCCCTGATCTGGTCGCTCGTCGGCCCTCATGGCGATGTCGCTTCGCGCAGCTTCACCGCCACCGACGGCTATAATTTCACGGACAATCCCGTGATGGCCGTGGCGGCGGGCAGCTATACGCTGAAGGTGCGCAACAACAGCACGACGGACCGCAGCTTTTCCGTGCGGGTGCTCGATCTGGCCAGTTCGACCGTGCTGACGCCGGGTCTTCCCGTCACCGGCACGCTGAGTCCCGGAGCCGAGACCGAAGCCTGGCGCTTCGAGGGCAAGGCGGGCGAGCGCTATTATTTCGATCGGCAAGCGCTGGCAGGGGGCCTGTCGCCTTATTGGCGGTTGATCGGGCCGGGCGGACAGCAACTGTTCGCTGGCGGCTTCAACGATGTCGAGACTTTCGAACTGCCGGAAAACGGCACCTACACTCTGTTGCTCGAAGGCTATATCCATGATGCCGGGACGCTCGGCACCTATGGCTTCAACGTCTTCGCCAATCCCGTAGCCGCGCCGATCGACATTTCGCTGGAGCCGATTCCGGGCCCCGATCTTGTCGTGCGCGACGTGGCGGTTTCGGCCGAGGGCGCGATCCGGTCCGGCGGTACGGTCACCGTTGCCTGGAAGACGCGCAACAGCGGCACGCTGCCCGCCGCCGGCCCCTGGACCGATCGGGTGATCGTCCGCAATCTGGATACCAACCAGATCATCGGCAATTTCGTGGTGGAGGACGCCGGCGGGGATCTTGCCGCAGGTGCGGAGCGGGCACGCCAGTTCACGCTGACGCTGCCGACCGGAAATGCCGGCACGGGCCGCCTGTCGTTCACCGTCACCGCCGATACGGCGAATGCCGTCGTCGAGACCAATGCCAGCGGCACCGCCGAAATCAACAACAATGGCGCTGTCGAGGTCGTATCGACCCTAGCGCCGTTCATTGATCTGACGGTGAGCGACGTGGCCGCCACGCCCGCCGGTGGCGGCTGGGCGCCGGGCGACACCGTCACTCTCAACTGGACGACCACCAACAGCGGCAATCAGGCGACGCCGGCGGGCTTCACCGAGCGGGTGGTGGTGCGCAACGTCACCTCGAACCAGCAGATCGTGCTCGCCAATGTGGCGATGGGCGGCGTGCTGGCGGCCGGTGAGGCGCGGGCGCGCAGCCACAGCATCGTCTGGCCCGAAGGGCTGGCGGCGCATGGCCAGTTCACCTTCACCGTCACCACGGACATTCTCGACGCCATCGTCGAGGCGAACGATGCGGGCACGGGGGAGACCAATAACAGCGCGGCGGCGACCGTCTTTTCGGCGCCGGACCTAACGGTCCGCAATCTGGCGATTACCACGCCGAATGCGGCCGCTGGCGATACTGTCTCGTTGACATGGGACGAGGTCAATATCGGCAATGCCAACACGCTGGCAGGCTGGAACAACCGCATTATCGTCTACAATGTGACGACGGGCGAGACGCTGCTCGACACCAGCCTGACGAGCGACACTTTGCTCGCGGCGGGTGCGCAACGGGCGCGCAGCTTCAGCTTCGCCCTGCCGCACGGGCAGCGCTCGGTCGGTACGATCCGGGTCAGCGTCATCGCCGACCAGGGCGCCGGAGGGGTGCCCGGCACGGTGCGAGAGGCGGCGAACGGCCATAATGCCGAGAGCAATAACCGGCAGGACGCCAACATCCCGGTTGCCGCGCGCGATTATCCCGACCTCAGGGTAAGCGATGTCACGGCTCCGGCAACGGCGGTGGGCGGCGGGACGATCACCGTCAACTGGCGGGTGACCAATATCGGCGGGGTCGCCGCGGCGGCCGGCGGCGGCTGGATAGATCGCGTGGTGCTCAGTGCCGATGCGACGCTGGGCAATGCCGACGACATCGTCCTGGGCGAATATCCGCGCGGCGCCGCGCTCGGCGCGGGGGGTGTCTATGACGGCACGCTAACCGTCACTCTGCCCGATAATATCGGCGGCGACTATCGCCTGTTCGTGATTGCGGACGCCGCACAAGCGGTGGCGGAGCCGGACACGCGGGCCGACAATATCGGCGGTCCGGCGCTTGTCCGCATCACGTCCACCGCGCCCAATCTCGTCGCCGATGCGGTGTTCGGCCCGGCCGGTGTCGTGACGGGCGGCGAATTGTTCACTGTCTCCTGGCGCGTGCGCAACACGGGCGACGCGGCGGCGGCGGGCGGCCATATCGATCGCCTGATCCTTTCGGCGGACGGTGTGGCCGATGCCGGCGATCTGGTGCTGACGGAAGTAGTGCGGGCGAACAGCCTCGCGGTCGGGGAGAGCTATACCGTCACCGCGCAAGTGCGCGTGCAGGACGGCCGCGCCGGCGACTATCGCCTGATCCTCGTCACCGATGCCGGCCAGACGGTGTTCGAGAATTTCCTGGAAAGCGACAACGCCGCCGTTTCGACCCCGGTGCGCTTCGTGACCGCGCCCGCCGCCAATCTGGTGGTGGAAAGCGTCAGCGTGCCTGCCGGCGCGGTGCCGGGCGAAACGGTGAACGTCACTTATGTGGTGCGCAACACAGGCACGGTGACGGCTTCCGCGCCGTGGACCGACCGGCTTTACATCGACAGCGATACGACGGTGGCGGGGGCCGCGTTCCTTGCCGCGGTGCCGCGCAGCTTCGATCTGGCGCCGGGTCTGGCCTATGAGGTGACGCAGGCCGTCACCATTCCGACCGGCTATGTCGATGGCGCGTGGCGTATCCTGGTGCGCGCCGACGCGCTGGGGCAGGTATTCGAAGGCGGGCAGGAGGCGGACAATGACGCTGCCTCCGGCATCCTGACCCTGACCCATCCCGACCTGGTGCCGGTGGCGGTAGAGGGGCCGGACGGCGGCGTCGCTTCCAACAGTGAAATCCAGATACGCTGGCAGGTCCGCAACAACGGCACGGGTGGAACGCTCGGCGGTTGGACAGACACGGTCTGGCTGTCGCGTGACGACGTGGTGGGTGCAGGCGACATCAAGCTGGGCGAGGTGGCGAGCGGTGCCGCGCTGGCGGCGGGGGGCGTCTATGACGGGCTGCTCAACGTCCGGCTGCCGATCGACGCGAGCGGCGAATACCGCATCATCGTGCAGACCGACAGCAGCGGTGCGGTGGCCGAGACCGCCGCAGGCGAGGGCAATAACGTCGCCGCCGTGCCGCTCAGCGCGGACCTTGCTCCCTATGCCGATCTGAAGGTCAGCAATGTCCAGGCGCCATCGCCGACGATCGACGATCCGGCGCGGATCACCGTGACGTGGCGGGTGACGAATGACGGCACCGGCGCGGGCATCACCAGTTCGTGGACCGACCGGGTCATCGTTTCGCGCGATGCCATCTATGGCAATGGCGACGACATCGTGCTGGGCGAGCTGGTCCATAGCGGTGCGCTTGCCGTGGGCGAAAGCTATGACGCCAGCCTGAACCTCATCCTGCCGGCGGGCTTTCATGGCCGCTACACGCTGTTCGTGCAGGCGGACGCCCGCGATGAGGTGTTCGAGAATGGCGAGGATGCCAATCGCGGCATTCGCGCGGGCCATTTCGACGTGTCGCCGATTCCGTGGGCGGACCTTTATGTCGCGTCGGTGACCACGCCGACGACGGCCATGTCCGGCACCCGCATCGACGTGAGCTGGCGGGTGGGCAACCAGGGCATCGGCCTTACCAACAGCGGCGAATGGAACGACCAGGTCTATCTGGAGCGTACCGACGGCACCGGCCGCGTGAAGCTGGGCAGCGTGAACCATCTGGGCTTTCTTGCTGCCGGCCAAAGCTATGACCGCACGGCGAGCTTCGTCCTGCCCAACGGGCTGGAGGGCGAATACCGCATCGTGGTGGAGACGCCGGGGTCGAGCAACCCGCTCTCCGGCCCCTATGAATTCGTGTTCACGGACAACAACCGGGGCGTCTCGGCGCCCTTCCTCGTAGCTCTCTCACCGTCTCCCGATCTTGTCGTCGAGGCGATTTCCGCGCCCGCAACCGGCGTCGAAGGACAGGTGATCGACGTTGAGTGGACGGTGCGCAACGCCGGGCTGGCCAGCGCCGAGGGCACCTGGATCGACCGTGTCTATCTGCGCAAGACGGGGGATACCGGCGCGGGCACGCTGATCGGCACCTACAGCTATACCGGGCCGCTGGAGGCCGGGAAAACCTACAGCCGCCGCGAGGAGATGCGGCTGCCGATCCATAGCAGCGACCGCTATGAGGTGATCGTCGTTACCGACGCGGCCAACAGCGTCTATGAACATGGGGCGGAGGACAATAACCGCTCGATCGACGATCAGGCGATCCTCGTCTCCGTCCTGCCGCGGCCGGACCTGCGGGTGAGCGAGATTATCGGGCCGGATCGGGTGAGCGCCGGCGCGACCGCCTCGATCGAGTTCAAGGTCATCAACCAGGGGCTGGCGGCGGCGAACGGCGTGTGGACCGACCAGGTCTGGCTTTCGCTCGACGACAAGCTGACCAGCGACGATATTCTGGTCTCCAGCCTGCAGAACGGTGCGGCGCTGGGCTCGCTGGAGGAATATCTCTCCTCGTCGGCCACCTTCACCATCCCCAAGCGCTTTCGCGGCACCGTCTATGTCCTCGTCGCGACCGACACCGGCAATGCCATCGACGAATGGCCGAACGACACGACGCTGAGCAACGTCACCGCGCACGAGCTTTATGTCGATCCCATCCCGTTCGCCGATCTGGTGGTCGACAATGTCGTCGTTCCCGCCCAGGCGTTCGAGGGCAATGCGATTTCGGTACGCTACACCGTCACCAACCGGGGCGCGGGCGACACCGATCTCGGCCGCTGGACCGAGCAGGTCTGGCTGACGCGCGACAAGAACCGCCCGCATCCGGGGCAGGGCGACATCCTGCTCACCACGCTGACCTACAACGACGGCATCCTTTTGAAAGATGCCGGTTATGATCGCGAACTGACGGTGACGCTGCCCGACGGGCTTGTTTCCGGCACCTACTACATCATGCCGTGGGTCGATCCTTACGCGACGCTGCTGGAAGATTCGCTCGCCACCAACGTCAACCCGGACGATCCGGCCGAAATCAATTCCAGCAACTATCGCGCGCGCGCCATAGATATCGTCGGTGTGCCGCCTCTCACCTATACCCGCGCCATCGCGGTGGAAGGCGTTACCGCCGATCCGACCGGCCTGGGGGGCGAGCCGTTCACCGTAAGCTGGACGGTGAAGGCGAACGGCAACAGCACGGCGACGAAATGGACCGACACGGTCTATCTCGCCGATGCGCCGCTGTTCGAGAATGCGACCAACTTCTTCACGCTGGGCAGCTTCGCCAATCTGAAGCCGCTCGACCCCGGCCAATCCTATACCAACACGCAGACCTTCACGCTCAACCCGGCGGCGGCCGGTATGTATGTGATCGTCCGTTCGCAACTGGCGGGCGATCCCAACGTACTGGACAATCAGGCTTTCGCCGCCACCAGCGTCACCAATACGCCCGCCGATCTGCGGGTGGTGAACGTCACGCCCGCGGCGCCCGCCACGCCGGCTTATTCGGGCGAGATGACCAGCGTCACCTATACGGTTGAAAATCGCGGCGGTGCACTCTGGGCCGGCACCCAATACTGGAAGGACGAAGTCTGGATTTCCAAGGACCCGGTGTTTGCGGTCAACCGGGCCACGAAGGTCGGAACCACTCTTATCACCAACGGGCCGCTGGGGGCGGGCGGAAGCTATAGCCGCACCGTGGACTTCACGATGCCGCCGGGCGTGGACGGCGAATATTATGTCTATGTCTTCACCAATGTCGCCAGCAACAACCCGGCGGGGGGCGTGCTGCCCGTGTCCGGCAGCAATGCCGGGCTGATCGGCCAGTTCGCCAAGCGCGCGTTCGAACTGCCGCAGGGGAATATGGGGCAGGCCCAGTTCCCGGTGGTGTATCGCGAGCCGGACCTCAAGGTCACGGAACTCACTTTGCCTGACACGCTGGCCGCCGGCAGCACGGTGACCATCACTTTCAAGGTGGAGAATGTCGGCAACCGTGCGACCCGCGAGGATCGCTGGACCGACCGCGTCTATCTCTCGCTCGACGCCTCGCTCGACGAGGGCGACTGGCTGATGTCGCGCGAAAGTTCGCCGGGCGTGATCGTCAAGGCGGAGCATAATCGCGTCGGGGTGCTGGAGGCGGGCGATTATTACTATGCGACCGTCACCGTAACCCTGCCGTTTGAACTACAGGGGCCGATGCACGTCATCGCCATGGCGGACTCGGCTCTGGCCGATTCCTTCGGCGCGCAGAGCACCCTGTCGCCGCGCCTTGCCGGCGTGCGCGGCGCGCTGGCCGGCAAAGTGCGCGAGTTCCAGGGCGAGGGCAACAACAGCACCGCCAGACAGGTGGCGCTGACGCCGTATTCGCCCCCCAATCTGCAAGTGACGGCGCTCGGCGTGCCGGAGCGTGTGGTGCGCGGGCAGAAGTTTCGCGTCGAATATACCGTCACCAACAGCGGCGGCACGACGCCGGCATTGCAGGGGCAGTGGGACGATCTCATCTATCTGTCGCGCGACCCGTTCCTTGATCTGACTTCGGATCGCTATATCGGTTCGGTGCGCCATAGCGGCGGCCTGCTGGCGGGCGACAGCTACGATGTGGCGCTCGACCTCGTCGTGCCAAGCGATCTGGGCACCGAAGCCTATTATGTTTTCGTCGTTACCGATCCCGCGCGCTACAACGCCACGGGGGCCGTCTATGAGGCGAACGAGCGTGACAACGCGCGCGCCAGCACCTTGCCGATGGTCATCGAGCTGCCGCCGCCGACCGACGTGCAGGTGGTCGACATCACCGTGCCCGACAACAAGGAGCCGGGCGACCTCGTCACCATCAACTGGACGGTGAGGAACACCAGCGCGGTGATGGCGTCGGGCAGTTGGTCCGACGCGGTCTATCTGTCGCGCGATGCGACGTGGGACGTGAACGACCGCCTGCTGGGCTATGGCAATTTCACCGGCACGCTGCTGCCCGACGGCACCTACACCCTATCGCTCAACACCACGCTGCCGGGTGCGAGCGCCGGCGAATATCGCGTGATCGTGCGCGCCGACGTGCGCAACCAGCTTCACGAGGATGTCGGCGAAGGCAACAACACCACCGCGTCGCCCGATGCGCTGTCCATCTCGGTGCCCGAACTGAAGCTGGGCATCCCGCTCACCGCCGATCTCGCGCCGGGGCAGGAGCGGCTCTACCGGATCGAGGTCCCGGCGGATCGCACGCTGCGCCTGCGTGTCGGCGCGAATGACGAGCGGAGCATCAACGAGGTATTCCTGCGCCACGATCTGGTGCCGACCTCGGCGGCGTTCGACGCCACCTATGTCGGCCCGCTCTCGCAGGAATTGACGGCGATCGTCCCGGGTACCGAACCGGGCGTCTATTATGTGCTGCTGCGCGGTTACAGCGGCCCGTCCGATGGCGCGCAGGTGACGCTGATCGCCGATCTGCTGCCGCTCGTCATCACCGGCATCACCACCGACCGGGGCGGCGATTCCCGCTTCGTCACCACCACGATCAAGGGGGCGCAGTTCCACCCGAACGCGATCGTCAAGGTTTCCCGGCCCAATATCGCCGAATATGAGCCGGTGACGTGGGAAGTGGTCGATTCATCGACGATCATCGCCAAGTTCGATTTCACCGGCGCACCGCACGGCCTCTACGACATCAAGGTCATCAATCCCGACGGCAGCGAGACGATCGAGCCGTACCGCTTCCTGATCGAACGCGGGATCGAGCCCGAAGTGACGATCGGCATCGGCGGCCCGCGCGTGATTCTGGCGGGCGATCAGGCCACTTATTCGGCGGCGCTGGAAAACCAGTCGAACCTCGACGCGCCCTACACCTATTTTCAGGTCGGCATACCGGAACTGAACAGCAACCAATATGTCTACGGGCTGCGCTTTCTTGATTTCTTCACCAATGTGCGCGGTGCGCCCGAAGGGACGGTGGACAGCCTCAATACGCTGATTCCCTGGTTGAATCTCGAATCGATCGTCAACACACACGGCCAGCTCATCACGTCCGGCTTCCTTTACGATCACCCGGCGGACGGCTTTGCCGGCTTTACCTTCAACATCCAGACCTATCCTGGCCTGAAGGCGATGGCGGACCGATCGTTCGAGGCGTTCCGCGAACAGATGGCGGTATCCTTCCCGTCCCTGGACGATCATCTGGCCGGGGGCGAGGGCGGTCTCGAAAACTGGTGGGAAGCGGTGAAGGATCATGTCTCCGAGCAGCTTCCGGCGGCTCGGGGCGTTCTCGATCAGCTTGATTTCGTCGGCCTTTACAAGGCCAATACGGCCGTGCCGAGCGAGGACGAGATTCCGTTCATCCCGTTCCGCTTCCACATCCTCGCCAGCGCGACGACGATGACCCGTGCCGAGTTCGTCGCATTCCAGACCGCCGAGGCGCTGTCGCTGCGTGCGGCGATCCTTGCAGCGGCCGATGCGCCGGCCCCTCTCCTGGCGCTTGCCGCCAGCGAGACGGACTGGGTGAACCTCTATCTCGCCGCGCTTGAGGATGCCGGACTGCTGCGCCCCGAGGGCGACGTGCCGCCGATCCGCACCCAGCAGCATATCGTCAGCCTGATGACGACGCTGGCCTCGGGCATCCTTTACGGCCCGGCGGGCAGCGCCATCCGCTCCAATGGCGACATTCTCGGCTTCTTCGAGCAGGTGCGCACGCTCTATGGCCACACCAGCGGGCAGATGGCAGCGATCGAGTTCATGGACCCCCGCCAGAGTCCGCGCTACATAGGCGAAGTGCCGATCCCGGCCCTGCCGGATCGCGCCGCTTATGATCTCGGCCTCTCGACGCCCACGCATTTCGAGGCGTTCCGCATCTTCGTGCCGTGGCTCGATTTCGCGCAGCGCGGCGCCGGGTTGCCCGCCGATTTCCAGATCAACGGGCCGGAGCCGGTGGACGGCGACCCCTTCGCCAGCCTGGATTTCTCGCGCTTTTACCAGGCCGGCGGCGAGGTCAACCGGCTCGCCTCGATCACCGGCCCGCAGACGATGGATACGCTGGGCTGGCTACCGAACGGGGCAAGCCTGCCCTATACGATCGGCTTTGAAAACGCGGCCGGATCGTCGCGCTACACGAACGAGATCCGCATCGTCACCCAGATCGATCCGGCGCTCGATCCGCGCAGCTTCAGCTTCGGCGATATCCGCATCGGCGACATCACCATCGATGTGCCGGACGGCCGCTCCAGCTTCCAGGCCGAATACGATTTCGTCGCCACGCGCGGCTTCATCCTGCGTGTGAGCGCGGTGCTGGATCTCTATCAGAGCCCGGCAAGCGCCACCTGGCTCCTCCAGGCGATCGACCCGATCACGGGCGAAGTGTTGCAGGATGCAACGCGTGGCCTGCTGGCGCCCAACAATGCCAGCGGCGCGGGCGCGGGCTTCGTCTCCTACGCAGTGCGCGCCAACGACGAGATTGCGACCGGCGAACGGATTTCCGCTTCGGCGAGAGTGCTGATGGATGGCTTCGCGCCGGAGGATACGCTGGTCCTTAGCCAGATGGTTGACGCCGCCGCGCCCGAGAGCCGGATCGGCGCGACCCGCATCGGCGCGACCAATGATTTCCTCGTCGACTGGTCCGTGCTCGACGACCATGGCGGATCGGGCGTGCGCCATGTCACCCTCTATGTCGCGGAGGATGGCGGCGATTTCCGTATCTGGCAGCGGATGCTGCCCGATGTCTCCGGCTCGCTGGTGTTCGAGGGCGAGGCCGGCAAGACTTATGAGTTTCTTGCGCTGGCCACCGACGTCGCCGGCAATCGCGAGGCGCCGAAACCCGGCGTCAACGCCACGGACGACGGCTCGGGCGTCAATATCGGCGCGTTGCCCACCGTGCCCGGCACGACGCCGCCGAATTTCGGTCAGCCGCCCGCACCCTCGCCGGTACCGTCGACCAACGCGCTGTTCACGGCGGCGGAGGCGAACGTGCCGGCCGCCGCGCCGCTCTCCACGCCCAGCGAGTTCGCCTCGGTGTTGAGCCCGTTCGTGGCGCGGGCCTTCGCCACCGGTATCGGCCAGAGCGATGGCGGCATCGGCCCGATGGCGATCGTCGAGACGCCCGACGGCGATTTCCTGATCTCCGGCGGCGCCAATCGCGGCACGATCTGGAAATTCGACGCGCTCGGCGGGGCCGCCGGCACGCCATTCGCCGAACTGGACGAGCCGGTGTTCAACATGGCCTTCGATGGCGAGGGCCGCCTGTGGGCGACGACCGGCGGCGGTGCGCTGCTGGAACTCGATCCCCAGATCGGCGCCGTCATCGGGCGCTATGGCGATGGCATCACCATAGCGCTCGCCGTGCATCCGGCGACGGGGGACATCTATGTCTCCACCAATGCCGGGATCTCGATCTTCAATCCCGGCGACGGCAGCTTCACCCAGTGGAGCCGCGACGAGAATCTGCGTGTCGGCAGCCTTGCCTTTGACGGCGAGGGGCGGCTGTGGGCCGTTACCTGGCCCGATCGCAAGCAAGTGGTGCGCTTTACCGACCGCGCCCGTGCCGAGACGATGCTGACCTTCGATGCGCCGGCGGATTCGATCGCCTTCGGCCGGCCGGGCACCCGGCTCGAAGGGTTGCTGTTCGTTTCGCACACCGCCGGCACGGTGGCGGATACCGGGCTTGCGGGCGCGGGCAGCGATCTGACCATGGTCGACATCGCAACGCTGCGCCGGATCGCCGTTGCGTCCAGCGGCTCGCGCGGGGACGTGGTGCACGCCACCAGCGACGGGCGCCTGCTGATCAGCCAGAGCAATCAGGTGGACGTGGTGGCGCCGGCGACGATGCCGGTGGTCGTCGCCACGAATCCACCCGGCGGATCGCAGGCCGTGCTGCCGATGCCATTCCTGACGGTGACGTTCGATCAGGACATGTTCGCAGGCACGGCCACGGATGCAGGCTCGGTCATCAACCCCGACTATTACCAACTGGTGGACGGCGCCGGGCGGGTGCAGTCGCTCCGTTCGATCACCTATGACGCGGCAACGCGCACGGCGGTGATCGGCGTCGGCACCCTGCTGGCGGGCGACTATGCGCTGACGATCAAGGCCGGCGTCGTTGCCGCGACCGGCCAGCGCATGGGCGTGAACTTCGAAAGCCGCTTCGCGGCGTTCGACGATATCTCCATGCTGGTGGACATCCGGTTCAGCGATACGCGCATGGACCGGCTGACCGGCATCATTTCCTACAAGGTGACGATCACCAACCGGACCGATGGGCCGATCACCCTGCCGGCGCTGTTGACCATCGACCCGCTGGCCGGTTTCCCGGGCGTGCCGATCAACGCCGCGGGACAGAGCGACGATGGCCGCTGGCTGATCGACATGGCAGCGTCCCTGCCGCCCGGCGGCGTGCTGGAGGCGGGGGAGAGCGCGAGCGGACGTACCGTTTCGATCACCGCCCAGGACGCGCGCCGGCTGGAGTTCGTGACGGGACTGGTGGGGGGCACGCTGCCGAACACCGCCCCCGCCTTCACCAGCGAGCCGCCTGCCGGCGCCAAGGTGGGGCGCGAATTCACCTATCAGGTGACGGCCACGGACGGCGAAGGCCAGACCATCGCCTTCGGCCTGCTTACCCGGCCCGAGGGAATGACGATCGATCCCGCGACCGGCCTGATCCGCTGGGTGCCGGGCCCCGGCACGCCGGCGCGCACGGCCGTCGTCGTCGAGGCGTTCGATTCGCGCGGCGCGGTTTCGCTTCAGCGCTTCATCCTGGCGGTGGAGGACGGCAACAGCGCGCCCGAGTTCCGCAACCCGCCGGTTCGGCTGGAAGGCGCCGAAGGGCAATTGTTCGAGTTCCAGCTTTCGGCGATCGACGCCGATCTCGAACCGCTGACCTATTGGGTGGACGGCCTGCCGGCCGGGGCCAGCTTCGATCCCGCGACCCGCCTGTTTAGCTGGCTGGCCGATTATCAGTCGGCCGGCACTTATGATGTGCGCTTCTTCGTCACCGACGGCATCAGCCGCGACGAGGCGATAGTGACGCTGGCGGTTGCCGACCGCAACCAGCCGCCGCGCGTCATCCCGGTGGCGGACCGCACCGCGCGCGAAGGCGATTTCATCCGTTTCCGGATCAACGCCAGCGCGGACAGCAACCTTCCGCTGACCTATTCCAGCTCGTCGCTGCCGTTCGGCGCGACGCTCAATCCCAATACCGGCGAATTCGAGTGGACCCCCAGCTATATCCAGAACGGGGAATACGAGATTCTGTTCGAGGTCAGTGACGGCCAGACCACCGTTGGCTTCACGACGAAAATCAATGTGCTCAATGCCAATGGCGCGCCGGTGTTCGACCAACTGGACGGCTGGCAGGTGCTGGAAGGCCAGCTTCTGGCTTTCAACACATTCGCCTTCGATCCCGACAACCCCTATTACACGCCTGCGCTGCGCGACATGGAGACGGGCGCAGCCGTGGCCACCACCAACCTGCCCAGGACGGTAACGGTGGAACTGCTCTCAGCCCTGCCGCCGGGCGCGACCTTCGATCCGGAAACGCTGGAGTTCCGCTGGACGCCCACCAATGAACAGGCGGGCGTCTATGAACTGCGTCTGCGCGCCACCGACGTCGGCGACGGCGACGAACCGCCGCTGTCCACGGAAATCCTCGTGCCGATTCAGGTGTTCAACCAGAATCGCCGGCCCGAGGTGCGCGCTATCGAGAATGTTTCGGTCGCCAGGGATGCGGTGATCGAAATCCCGGTGTTCGCGAGCGACCCGGACGGCAACCCGCTGGTCCTCGGCCTGATGAACGAAAGCCCGTTCCGGCCGGTGCCGTCGTTCATCACGCTGGTCGATCATGGCGACGGCACCGGCGTGCTGCGTATTGCGCCCGGCGCGAACGACCGCGGCGACCATGCGATCATCGTTACCGCGCTCGACGATGGCGATGGCACTGGTGCCCCGCTGGCGTCCGGCTATGTCTTTATCGTTACCGTGACCAGCCCCAACGAAGCGCCGGTGCTGGGCCATATCGGCAATTTCGTGGCGGTCGCCGGCCAGAAGCTGAGCGCGATCATCGACGTCCGCGACATGGACGAAGATGCGCTGACCTATGTGGTCGACGGGCTTTCCGGCGCGACGATCACGCCCACGACGGTTTACGGGCAGGCCCTGCTGGAATGGACGCCGACGATCGCGCAGATCGGCGCCTACGACGCCAGTGTGACCGTGACGGACAGCGGCAGCGGCCTCGTCGCGCCCGCCAGCGCCAGCCAGGCTTTCCGGGTCGTGGTGCGGGCCGCCAACACGGCGCCGCAACTCGCGCCGGTGGGCAATCAGGCGGTGCGCGAGGGCGAGGAACTGGTTTTCGACCTGCGCGGCCTCGACGCCGATGGCGACGACCTCAGCTTCACCATGATCGGCAACCTGCCCGGCGCGACGCTCGATGCGGTGACCGGGACCTTCCGCTGGACCCCCGCGCTCAACGCGGCGGGCAGCTACCAGATCAGCTTCACCGCCAGCGATGGGCACAGCAGCGATAGCGAGACGGTCACCTTCACCGTCACCAACGCCAATCAGACTCCTGAATTCCTGCCGATGGCGACGCAGCTCCTGCGCGAAGGCACGGCGAGCAGCTTCACCGTCATCGCTGTCGACGGCGATGGCGATCCGCTGTCCCTGTCCGTGGTCAGCGGCCTGCCGGAAGGTGCGCTGTTCATCCCGGCGCGCGGCGAACTGCAATGGACGCCGGGTTACGATCAGGCGGGCGACCATGTCATCCGCTTCGCCGCGGTCGATCCGTCGGGCGCGGTCGGGCTGGTCGACGTCAATGTCCGGGTCGCCAACGTGAACCGGGCGCCCACGATCAGCGAAGGCTATCACGCCTTCCTGATCGGCGAGGAAAAGCGCTTCCTGATCGCGGCCAGCGATCCCGACCACGACGACACATTGACCTTCAGCGCCGAGAATCTGCCCGAAGGCGCGACTGTCAACGCGGCGACCGGCGAATTCGTGTGGACGCCGGGGCCGGGGCAGGCGGGCGACTATGTGGTCACGCTGATCGTCGATGACGGTCGCGCCGTGGCGCGCCGTTCGGTGATCATGCGGGCGCAGTTGGAACCGGCGACGCCGACTCTGCGGATCGTGGCGACGCCCAGCTTCCCGCCGACGCCGGGGCAGAATGTGCTGCTGCACCCGATTGCCGACAGCCTGTCCAATATCGTCTCGCTGCGCCTGTGGGTGGACGGGCGCGAGATTCCGCTGGATGCCAATGGCCGTGCCAGCGTGACCGCCGGCGCGCCGGGCAAGTATCTGGTGCGCGCGACCGTTGTCGATGCCGATGGCGGCACCAATACCGTCGAAGAATGGTTGAAGGTGCGCGACCCCGCCGACAAGGCGATGCCTGCCGTCTCCTTCGCCGGCGGCATGGACGGGCTGGTTGTGCGCGATGTCCTGGCCATCGAAGGCGTGATCGCGGACAGCAATCTCGATTATTGGACACTGACCCTGATCGGCGCGGACGGATGCATTCACGAACTCGCGCGGGGTGACGAGGTCGCGGCCGCTACCCTGGCGACGCTCGACGGCAAGACCTTGCGCGACGGCTTCTACACGCTGCGGCTGACCGGCCGCGACATCAGCGGCCGCACCAGCGTCGCCAACGCCCGGATCGAGGTGCGCACCGGTCTCGAAAAGACGGGCCGTTATCAATCGTCCCATATCGACGTCAGCGCGCAGCTCGGCGCCGTGCCGTTCAACCTGGCGCGCGCCTATGACAGCCTGACCGGCGAATGGATTTTCCTGGGCCTCGACGTGGACCTCGAGACCAGCGGGCCGAGTCAGCCCGGCTTCGGCGGCGCGCTGTCCGGTTTCGAACTCGGGACGCGCGTTGTCCTGACGCTTCCCACCGGGGAACGCGCCGGCTTCACCTTCCGCCCCGTGGCCGAGACGATCGGCGGGGTGACTTTCCACCGTCCCGCATGGGTGGCGGATCAGGCCAATGGCTGGACCTTGCAGTCGGTCGATGCGCAGCTCCGCAAGATCGGCGGAAGCTATTTCGATGTCGATACCGGGCTCGCCTATAATCCCGCCGCGGCTGCTTTCGGCGATCGCGACTATATGCTGACCGGGCCGGACGGCACGGTCTATGGCATCGACAGCGCGCGCGGGACGGTGGAAATCCGCTCGGCCTCCGGCCTGTTGCTGATCGGTGACGGCGGCGTCACCGCGCTGGGCGGCGTGGGGCTGCAATTCCTGCGCGATGCTCAGGGGCGGGTAAGCCAGGTTTCCGGTCCCGGCGGCCTGTCCGTGGTCTATGAATATGATGTCGCGGGCAATCTGTCGGCGATGCGCGACCTCTCGACGGGCGCGGGCGTTCGCTATGGCTATAGCGATGGCCGCCTGGCCATCGAGATCCCGTCCGAGGGTGCGGGCCGGCGCATCGGCTATGGACCCGACGGCCGCGTCACCACAGCTTCGGTGCGCGCCGACCTTGGTGCCGCCGCCACATTCACCGGCCAGCCGTTCGGCGGGACGCTGACCGCGGGCGCTCACGACAGCTATGCCTTCACCGTGCGCGAGAGCGAGCTTGCCGGCCTGGCGGGACGCGCGCTGATCCTGCGCGTGGCGACCACGGGCGACGTCATTCCGGACATTCGCGGGGCGCAGATGCTGGCCAGCAGCATCACCGGCGGCGGCCGCGTCACCTTGTTCGCCGTCCGTGAGGCGGGACTGTACGAACTGGGCATCGCCGGTGCCGGCGCGTATCAGGTGGAGATGCGCGTTGCCGGCGACATCAACGGCGACGGCAAGGTGGACGGCGCGGACAGTGCCCTCGTCGCTGCGGCGCTGGCGGGTTCGGATATCGACGGCGACGGCGTAACGAACGCCACTGATCGGCAACTGGTGGCCGCCAATTATGGCTTCACGGCCAATCAGGCGCCGAAATTGGCGGCGGTCATGCCCGATGTTCTGACTCACGTCGACCTGCCGACATGGCTCGATCTCGGCGCGGTCGCGAGCGATCCCGACGGCGACCGGGTCTATTTCCGCATTCTCGAGGCGACCGGCGGCACGGCGACGCTGACCGCGAACGGCCGGGGGCTGATCTTCACGCCGACCAGCGGGCTGTCGGGCACGGCGATGGTGAGAGTCGCGGCCGATGACGGCTATGGCAGCTCCGCCACCGGTGTGATCGACATCGCCATTTCGGACGCGCCGCTGACCGCGATCGATTTCGAAATCGATCGGCCCAGTTTCTCCGATCCGGGGCTGGACCTGACGGTGGGCCTGATCGGCACGTTCGCCGACCAGAGCGGCGTATATCTGCCTTATTCCTATGTTCAGGCCACCGTCGGCGACGGCTCGGTCATCGGCTTGTCGAACAACGGATCAATGCTCGCGCTGAAGGATGGCGCCACGCATCTGAAGGTGTCGCGCGGCAATGTCGCGGCGGCCACCACGGTGACGGTGGGCTATCCCAAGACCGGGCTGGAGATCATGACGGCGACGTTCGACATCGACGCCTATCCGGATTCCGTGACGTTGCTGCCCACCGGGGGTACGCGCCAGATCATCACTTCGATGGACCCGAACCGGGAGTTCTTCGCCAACGGCGCGGCGGAGGGGACCGTCTATATATCGCATGACAGTTCGATCGTGACGGTGGACGCGGACGGCCTGATGCGGGCTGTCGGCGAAGGCTCCACTTTCGTCACGGTCATCAACCGCTGGGGCCAGGACCGGATACGGGTCACTGTCGCGCCGGCGGTGATCGGCGATAATGTGACGATCGACGGTGCCGCCGGCGGCATCGTCCAGAACAGCGACGGCGTGCAGATCGCTTTCGGGCCGGGGGGGCTTACGGGGCAGGCCACGGTCACGATCGACACGCTGACCGAGGCGGAACTGGCGATCCCCATGGTCGGCGGCGATACCGGCCTGTTCGGCTTCCTCGGGGCGTTCGACCTTCAGGTCGATGGCGCCGGGTTCAACGACACCGTCCAGATCGCCTATCCCGTCGGTGCGGCCGCCGGCCAGCCGGGCGACCAGGTGTGGTTCTTCACCAACGTGATGCTGCCGATCGGCGAGAATGGCGAAGAGGTCGAAGTCTGGACCGTCATCGATTCGGGCACCATCGACGCTGACGGCATGGCGCGCGTGAAATCGCCGCCTTTCCCCGGCCTCAGCAAGCGCGGCCAGGTCCTGATCGCGAGCGCGGCGGTGCCGCTGCCCCAGTATAATCTCAATGTCGGCTATGCCACCGCCATCACCATCGCCTTTGCGCCGATGATCGGCATCGCGGCGGTCGGCGGCCTGGCCGGCGCGGTCACCGCCCTGGGGCTGGCGGGCGCGATGATGGGCATGATCACGCTGCCCATGTCGCTAGGGGCGGCGGAAGTCGACCTGTATCGCAAATATGCCGGCATGGGCGACGAGATCAAGAAGGTGAAGCTCAACCTTGAAGTCTCCGCGGCAGAGCTGAACAAGACGATCTACGTCGATTTCCCCTTCACGGAGGCGCAGAATCAGGAAGGGCCGGTGCTGGTCGGCAAAGGCCACACATTGCTGGCGGACGGGCGTTCGCAGGTCGAACTGATCGCCCGCAACCTGCTGCCCGACGGCGTGAATGCGGAGCATGTCAAGGTTATCCTGCGCCATGGGACGCAGGAACTCGAACTGCGATATGGTGAGTTCGAGATAAGCGCGGGTCCATTCGCGGGCGAGACGAGCATCAAGTTCACCACCCCGCAGCATGTCCTGCTCGGCGCGACCGAAATCTTTATCGAACGACCCAGAGCCGGCTATTTCGTGAGCGGCGACCGCACGCCGCTTGCCGACACCGCATATGTCAGCAGCGCGGCGGTGAAGATCGACAACAAGGCGGCTTATGCCTTCGCCGGCGATGCAACCGGCGTCCAGGTGATCGACCGGGCGTTGCAGAGCGATGCCGGGGGCGTCGTCGACCGGCTGATCCATCGCATCGATCTTGGCGCCGCGGTCAAGGAGATCGTCACCACCAACGATCTCGGCGCCGTCTTCGTCGCGACCGACAAGGGCATCGCCGTCATCGACGCCCTGTCTTTGCGGCAGTTCGATGCCAATCCCGCCATAGACGGGACCAACCTGATCCCGGTGCCCGGCGGCGCGGTGACCGCCCTGGCGGTCGATACCGGCAATCGCTATCTGTATGCGGCGGCGCTGGGCAAGATCTACGTCATCAATATCGACCCCGGAAAGCCGAATTACCTCAAGGTCCTGCCCTATGGCAGCAACGCCATCACCGTCGAGGTCAAGAGCGGATCGGACATGTTCGGCCATGTGACCAGCATGGCGCTCAACGCCGATGGAACGCGTCTTTACGTCGGCGTGCCGGTATCCGAAATGTTCGGGGCGCGTGCCTGGGTCAACGGCCAGAACGGCGATCCGGGCTTCGTCATGGTGATCAACACCAACGAGGGCGACCGGCCCACCGCCGGTACGCCCAATACCTCTAAATGGCGCGAGGTGATCGCCAAGATTCCGGCCGGCATCGAGGTTTTCGACATCCAGCCGACCGTCGACCCCAACGTCATGGTTTTCGTCTCGCGCGGGGATCGCAATCGTGGGGTGAAGGTCGTCAGCGAGCGGGATCACAGCACGCCGACCGGCTTCGTCTACGACATCAAGGAAATCTCCACGCAGATCACCGATCGCGATACCGGCGTGGAATACGCGCCCTTCTCGATCGGTGGCGTCGTCCTCAGCGTGGACAAGAAGCGCACGACCGATGACGCCGCCTTCTCGCTCGGCAAGGTCAACGACCTCAACGTCCACAACGCCTCGGGCATAGCGGTGACGCCCGACAAGCAGTGGATGTTCGTCGCCGATTGGGGCGTTCCCACGCTCTACTGGTTCAACAACAATTCGACCGCGCGGAACGGGCGGATCGTCGGCAGTACCTATGAGCCGAGCCTCGCCGAGGATATCGATTCGCTCTATACGATCGGGTCGAAGATCATGGTCATCCACGATCCGTTCGGCACACCGACGCTGGTAGGCTCCACCGCCGCGATCCCGATGGCGTTCCTTGAGGAATTGCGCGTCGATAGCTCCGGCAAGAAGCTCTACGCCAACTATCGCGGCGCGGGGAACATCGTCGTCATCGATATCGACGAGATCCGGGAACTGAGCTTCACCGGGCTGGACGAGGGCAAGTACAAGAACACCACGATCGACAACCCGAACTATGGGCGCGACATCTACGAGGAGCCCGTCGATGTCACCCGCCATGGCCGCGGCCTGGCGTTGCAGGATGTGAGGGCGATCACGCTGATCTCCCCCCTGATCGAGTTCGACCTGTTCAACCAGAATGCGGAACTGCTCAGCTTCACCTGGGAGCTGGATTTCGACCTGTTGCCTGACGATGCGGGCATGCTCACCAGATTCTATCTCAGCGCCTTGCCGCCGGGCAAAGGCCTGTGGCCCAAGGACTCGCCGGTGGCGCGCCACTGGTTCGATTCCGACCCGGATGCGGCGCTGCTGGAGGGGGATCATAACCCCAACCGCATCTTCACCTCGAAGGACATGACGCCGGGCGTGTGGCACGTCGATGCAACCGGCGAACTGACGCGCACCGGCGATACCGACGGCAAGACGTTCAAGGTGTTCTTCGCCGCCGAATATGCGCGCGCGATGACCGCCGGGCAGGAATACTACTGGGGTGTCGAACTGGCCGGGCACGATGTCCGCGAATCCGCGTCCTTCCGCGTTCC
>JBAYPJ010000064.1:0-21490 GCA_041677785.1 Novosphingobium sp.
GGAGGGAGCCATGCCGTCGCATAGTGACCGACGAGGAACGTAGTGCTGGGCCAAAAGCGGCCCGCCCCTTCGGGGTCGCGCTGGGAAGCCCGCCGGACGGCGTCACGTCGCTGGCACGGGCAAAACCAGCCCGCGCTGCACGACGTTCCTTGCCGGCGAACTTCCCAGCGCGATCACGGCGTATCAACCTCAGCAGGACAGGCTCTGGGGGCATTCCGGCTCCGATCGGGCCGGGATGCCTCTGGATTTCATTCATTTGCCGCGATGTCCGGGTCGCCGGATGATGCCACCCGGCTCGACACCGCTCTAGCCGGGGATGGCATCCGGCACGCCGCGGTCGGCGCGGGCGATCAGGGCGCGGTCGTCCTGGTTCCAAGGGTGGAAGCCTGGAAGGAAATAGCTGATCCAGGCGGGGACGATGCGTCGCAGCACGCCCGGCTTCCACAGCAGGTAGGCATAGAGCCGCCATCTCGTCCGGCGGCCGGTGAGGCCGTCCTGCGCGAGCAGGATCAGCGCGTCGCGGATGCGGTGGCGCACGAAGTTGTTGGTGACCACCAGCATGACCAGTGCCTTGAGCTTCCAGCGCTGCCACCGGCTCCAGCCGCGTGTCGCATGGCGATAGGTGTCATAGGCGACGCCCTTGTGCTCGATCTCCTCAATCGCGTGCCAGCGCCACATGGCGGCGGATTCGGGATCGGCCCCCCGGAAGTATTCGGGGCGCGACAGAAACTCGTGCGCCATCATTGCCGTGAAGTGCTCGAGCGCCATGGTCGCGGCGAGGTTGACGATCGGGGGGCGGCCGCGTGTCGCCTCGAGCCAGTCGGCCACCGACCGGTCGATCCAGGTTATGTCGTAGCCGGCGTCGACCGCGGCTCGATTGAACGCGATGTGTTCGCGCGAATGGTTGACTTCCTGCGCAATGAAAACGCGGATTTCTTCGGCAAGCTGCGGCGGCACGCCCGCGCGGAAGGCCTTCACCGACTCGACGAAAAACGCCTCGCCGCGCGGGAAGGTGGCGGACAGCGCATTGTGCCAGGCGCTGGCCACGGGATCGTCGTTCAGCCACCAGCGGCGTTTGCCTTCGCGGGGAAAACGGCGGTCGCGAATGGTGATGGCAAGGTCCGGCGGCGCGGGCGATGCCTCGGCAACCGGAAGCTCCCTGCGGACGGCGTTCATGGTTGCTCCGTGTCGTTGGCTAACATCAAGTCGATCAAGGGCTCTGTGCGGTTGGGCTCTAGGAGCGTTTCGGGCAAAGGCCAAGCCACGCCGGAATTTCCGATTGCTGCGCCGGAGCCGCCGTTCCGCGCACGAAAATGCGTGCTCTTCGCACCGCGCTGAATTATGGCCATAGGCAGGACGGTGAGCGGTCCGTCGTTTCGCAATAACTCCAGCACGGCATTCGTAATGGCAACGCGCAAGCGCCTCCCCCAGCAGGAAAGCCGCATCATCGCACTCGAGGCCGCGCGCGCGATATTGATCGAAAGCGGCCCGCAAGCCGTGACGCTCAAGGCCGTCGCGGCGCGCATGGGGCGTACCCATGCCAACCTGCTGCATCATTTCGGCACGGCGGCGCAGTTGCAGCGCTCGCTCGCCAGCTATCTGGCGCAGGCGATCTGCGGCACGATCGCGGAGACGGTGCTGGCGAACCGCGCGGGCCTCGCCTCAGCGCGGGAGGTGGTCGACCTCACCTTCGACGCCTTCGATCGCGAGGGCGGTGGCGCGCTGGCCTCGTGGATGGCGCTGAACGGCAATCGGGACGCGCTCAATCCGATCGTCGAGGCGATTCATGACATGGTCGACGAACTCGATGCCTCGGGCGCGGGTATCCGCCGCGAGGTAACGCTGACGCTGGTGCTGCTGGCGCTCGGCAATGCGCAGATGGGCGGCCCGCTGACCCAGGCGCTCGGCCTGCCGGCCCAGACGGCGCGCGATACGGCCGAGCGCCTGCTGATCGCCGCGGCAGAGCACGCTGGCGCCGGTTCAGCGGCAGCCGAAGGCCAGGCTATGCCAGCCAGTGAGGCCGGAACTCGGGCTTGATGTCCTCGATGCGCAGATGGTCGACCGCCAGGCCGAACTCGGGGTAGGCCACGCGCTGCCGCGCGGGATCGGACTGCGCCAGGGGCACGACGATCAGCCGGCGGTTGACCTTCTGCCGCCAGTTCATCCGCGCGGTGTTCTCCTGGCCGACATAGCAGCCCTTGGAAAAGCTCACGCCGTGCAGTTCGGCGGCGTTGCACTCCAGCCATAGCGTTGTGTCGCTGCCCAGTTCGGCCCGGCCTTCGGTGACGCCGAGCGAGAGGCGGTGCGCGCGCCATTCCTCGTCGGCGCTTTCGTCGGCGGGGTCGGCCGGCGCGATCCAGCGTTCGCCCAGCGCGTAGAGCCGGGGGTCGGCCGCGGCGCCATCGCCCTCGTGCGGGCGCCAGTGCACCGCGAGCCCCTCGTCGCGGGAAATTTCGATCCGCCGCCGCAAGCGATAGATCGACAGCCGCCTGACCAGTGCGTCGGCCGCCTCGGCTTCGCAGTCGAGCAGCAGGTCGTTGCCCGAGGGCCAGACGATGAAGTCGAACAGCGCCTTGCCCTGCGGGGTCAGCAACCCCGCCCAGGCCGGTAGTGTGTCCCGGACGTCATTGGTGACGAGGCCCTGGAGGAATTCGGCTACATCCTCCTCGTCATGCTGGGAGGAAATACGGACGATGGCGCGGGAGAACAGGCGTGTGGCGGTCATGGACCGCTAAGTGCCGTTCCTGCGCGCGCTTGGCAATCCGCTGGCGCGGCGGGGCGCACGATGCCTGCCATCGCGTGAAAATGTGTGGCATGGGCGCGCCATGGCCATGCTTTCCGAATCGACCCTCACCATCCGCCGTCCCGACGACTGGCACGTCCATCTGCGCGACCATGAGGTGCTCAGGGGTGTGCTGCCCTATACGGCGCGGCAGTTCGCGCGGGCGATCGTCATGCCCAACCTGTCGCCCCCGGTGACGACGGCCGCGGGCGTCGAGGCCTATCACGCGCGCATCGTCGCGGCGGTTCCGGGGGGCCTTTCGTTCACCCCCCTGATGACCGCCTACCTTACCGATGCCACCGATCCGGCCGACATCGCGCAGGGCTATGCCGCGGGCGCGTTCGTCGCCGCCAAGCTCTATCCCGCGCACGCGACCACGGGATCGGCTCACGGCGTCACCGACGTCGGCAGGATACGCCGCGTGCTGGAGACCATGCAGGACATCGGCATGCCGCTGCTGGTGCACGGCGAGGTTACCGATCCGGACGTCGACATCTTCGACCGCGAGGCGGTATTCATCGAGCGCGTCCTGGCGCCGCTGGTGCGCGAGCTGCCCGGATTGAAAGTGGTGTTCGAGCACATCACCACCGCCGACGCGGTGGCCTTCGTCGAGGGCTGCGGTGCCCAGGTGGCGGCGACGATCACGCCGCAGCACCTCCACATCAACCGCAACGCCATGCTGGTGGGCGGCATCCGCCCGCATGCCTATTGCCTGCCGGTGGCCAAGCGCGAGACGCACCGCCTGGCGCTGCGCAAGGCGGCGACATCGGGGAATCCCCGGTACTTCCTCGGCACCGACAGCGCGCCCCATGCGGTGAGCGCCAAGGAATCGGCCTGTGGCTGCGCCGGCATCTTCAACGCGCCCCATGCGCTGGAAAGCTACGCCACCGTGTTCGACGAGGAAGGCGCGCTCGACCGGTTCGAGGGATTCGCGAGCGAGCACGGCCCGCGCTTCTACGGCCTGCCGCTCAACGAAGGCACGGTCACGCTGGTGCGCGGGGAGACGCGGGTGCCGGATGTGGTCGATGCCAACGGCACGCCGATCGTGCCCTTCCATGCCGGCGCCACCCTGCCGTGGCGGCTGGCCGAGGGCTGATCAGGCCTTGCGGCGTGATAGCAGGTCCCAGACGAACACCGCCGCCGCCGCCCAGATCAGCACGAAGCAGGCAAGCTGCACCTGCCGCAACGGCTCGTGGAAGACGAACAGTCCGAGCAGGAATGCGATCGTGGGCGAGAGGTACTGGACGAAGCCCATCGTCGAATAGTCCATCCGCCGCGCAGCGGTGGCGAACATGATCAGCGGTACCGCGGTGAGCACGCCGGACAGCGGCAGCAGCAGATCGATGCGCAGGTCGTGGCCGAAGCTGGTGGAGCCGTGGAGGTCTGCCTGCCAGACCAGGATGCCGATCGCGGGAACCAGCAGCAGCGTGGTCTCGATCGTCAGGCCCGGCAGCGAGGCGACCGGGGCGAGCCGGCGGATCAGCCCGTAGGCCGAAAAGGTGAGCGCCAGCGCCATTGCGATCCCGAGCATCTCGCGCGCGTCCCATGCGAGCAGCGAGACCCCGGCACCGGCGATGGCGACGGCGAGCCATTGCCGGGGGTTCAGCCGCTCGCCGAGGAAGAGCGTCCCGGCCAGCACGTTCATCAGCGGGTTGATGTAGTAGCCCAGGCTGGTGGCCAGCACCTGCCGCGTCTGGACCGCGGTTATGTAGAGCAGCCAGTTGGCGCCGATCAGCAGCGCGCTTACCAGCAGCAGGCCGAGTACGCGCGGGTTGCCCAACGCGGACAGGACCGTCCGCCACTGGCGGCGCAGGGCGACGATGAGCAGGCAGACGGGCAAGGTGAACAGCAGTCTCCAGCCGACGAACTCGAGTGGCGGCACGGAGTGCAGCAATCGCAGGTAGAGCGGCATCAGCCCCCAGGCGATATAGGCGCCCAGGGCATGGGGAAGGCCGCTCGGCCGGCTGGATGCAGGATCGTCCATCGGCATGCGCGGCTCCTCGCGCCGGCCCCTAGACGCTGCCACGGGGTGCCGCAAGCTGCGGCTGGTCGTGCTGGAGACCTCGGTTCGCCGCATCGCGGCGCATTCTGTCCGGGATGTTGTACAGCGTTCATCGTCCATGCGCTTAATATGAACGCGACGCTGGGGGGTGACGAACGCCGCAAGCCGTCGATGGATGACAGGAGTATTCGCCATGACCAAGTTCCACCTTGCCGCGCTGGGCATCGCAGCCTCCGGTCTGCTGGCTGGTGCCGGTCCGGCCGCCGCGGTTCCCGCGTTCCAGGCTTTCCAGCCCGCCGCGACCAACGGCACCGCCGAAGTGAACGCGAACCAGTATCGCGATCGCCAGTGGCGCGACGGGCGCGGCTATCGTCGCAATCACGATCGCAATCGCGGCTACTCGGGCCCGGTGTGGCGCGGCCGCGACGGGCGCTACCACTGCCGCCGCAATGACGGCACCACCGGCCTGCTGATCGGCGGCGCGGTGGGCGGCCTGATCGGCAACGGCATCGCCGGCAACGGCGACCGCACGCTGGGCACGATCCTGGGCGTGACGGGCGGCGCGTTGCTTGGCCGCGAGATCGACCGCAGCGGTTCGCGCTGCCGCTGAACCGCGAGCCGGTGGGCCGCGAGCCTGTTCCGGCGCGGTATCTCGGGTCGCGTATCGCGTCGGGGGGCGTTCCCGCGCAAATCGGGGGCGCCCCTTCGCGGCTGTGCCATCCCCGCGGCTAACCCGGCATTAGGGCTTTTCCGCTAGCCCGTCGGCGATGCCTCGCGCGCCTGCCCTGCTGCCCGCCCTTGCCGGCCCGCTCCTGCTTGCCGCCTGCAGCGGCGGGGAGAAGGCGGCGGTGCCCCCCGCGCCCGAGGATGCGGCGATCATCGCCGCGCTATTCGATCCGATCATGACCGACCCGGACCTCGCCTGGCAGAACGAGGCCCATTCCGCCGTCGCCGTCAGTGGTCCGGCGAGTTCGGCGCTGCCGCCGATCGACCGCAGCAAGGAGGCGGTCGACGCGGCCAGGGAGGACGCCGCGCGGCTCGTGCCGGGAACGCCGGCGGCACTGCCGGCCCCGGCCGCGGAGGACCTCGCTCCCTTGCGGGAGGCCGTCACGGCGGCGCAGATGGCCATGGCGGCGCAGGTCGCGCGCGCCGGCTGTCTTGCCGATGTTGTCTACACCGCGCGCTGGGCGGCCGCGCTGCCCGAGCCCTTGCAGGTCTATCCGCGCGGCGCGGTCGAGGAGGCGGCGGGGACCGACGCCGGCGGCTGCGGCCTGCGCGTCGTCCATTTCCGCACGCCGGTGGCCGTCGAGGAGGTGCTCGCCTTCCACGCCGCCCGCCTGCGCGCGGCTGGCTACCCCGTGCGGCATGGTGCCGAAGGCGGGGCGCATGTTTTGCGAGGGCGCAAGGGCGGCATGGCCTATGTGGTTTTCGTTCGCCCGACCGGGGACGGGCTGACCGCCGCGGACATCGCTGTCGGCGGCATCCAGGCGCCGGCGCGCGCCCGGCCCTGAGCGATTCGCCCCCGGCGTCCCGGTTGACACTCGGTTGACACCCGGTTGATGAAGTTGACGTAATTTACGCAGTCCATGGAGAAAGAAACCGGCCCCCGCGTTGCCCGCCGCAGGCACGCGCAATGCTGGCATTGCGAGCCGGCGGGATGCGCGCGCGAGAGAAGGGGAGTTGTGCCATTTCCGCAGGATAGCCGATCCCGCCGATGTAGGAAAATCGCACCGGTTCAATCGGAACCGGAAGAGCCCTGGCTGTCCCGCAAGCCGACCCCGATCATCGCGCGCGGCTGTTCCATTTCGGCGGAGGTGACGGGGTAGGCGCAATAGTCGGCGGCATAGTACGAGGTCGGGCGGTGATTGCCCGACAGGCCGATGCCGCCGAAGGGCGCGGCGGGCGAGGGGCCGATCGTCGGCCGGTTCCAGTTGACGATGCCCGCGTGGACGTTGGCCCAGAACCGGTTGTATTCCTGCGGGCTGCCGCCGATCAGGGCGGCGGACAGGCCGAAGCGCGTGGCGTTGGCCTCGGCGATCGCCTGGTCGAGGTCGTCGACGCGGATCACCTGCAGGATCGGCCCGAACAGTTCCACGTCGGGCCTTTCCGGCATGGCGGTGGTGTCGATGATCGCGGGGGTGAGGAACGGCAGCTCGTCGTTCGGGCGGACGAGGTGCTTGATGGCCCGGCCGCCGTTGCTCAGCAGATAGAGAAAACTCTCGGTGAGGCCGTCCGCCGCCGCGTTGTCGATCACGGGCCCCATGAACGGCGCCGGATCGTCGAACGGCGCGCCGACGATCAGGCGGTCGGCAAGCTCCTTCACCGCTTCGATCAGCGGCTCGTAAAGCGTGGCGCGGACGATCAGCCGCCGCGCGGCGGTGCAGCGCTGGCCGGCGGTGGTGAAAGCCGATTGCGCGATCAGCACGGCCGCGTCGGCCAGCTTGGGCGTGTCCCAGACGACGATCGGATTGTTGCCGCCCATTTCCAGCGCCACGATCTTGTCCGGCCTTGCCGCCAGCTTGCGGTTGATGGCGATGCCGGTGTGCGCCGAGCCGGTGAACAGCACGCCGTTGACGCCCTCGTGCGCGATCAGTTCCTCGCCCTGCCCCGGACCGCCGGCCAGCATCTGCACGACGCCTTCGGGGATGCCGGCGCGATGGCAGCAGCGGACCAGCGCCTCGGCGGTGGCGGGCGCCTTCTCGCTCGGCTTGAACACCACGGCGTTGCCCGCGATCAGCGCGGGGACGATGTGGCCGGCGGGAATCTGCGCCGGGAAATTGAACGGCCCCAGCACCGCCAGCACGCCGTGCGGCTTGTGGCGGACGGCGGCCGTGCCCTGCAGCGCGCTGTCGAGCTTGCGCTGCGCCGAACGCTCGGCATAGGCGCGGATCGAGATTTCGACGCGGCCGATCACGGCATCGACCTCGGCTTGCGCTTCCCACATGGGCTTGCCGGTCTCGCGGGCGATGGTGGTCGCCAGCTTTTCCGCGTCCTTGCGCACCTCGTTGGCGAAGCGGCGGGTCAGCTCCATGCGGTTGGTCAGCGGCTGCGCCGCCCAGGCCGGCCAGGCACGGCGCGCCTGCGCAACCGCCTCGTCGACGTTCCCGACCTTTCCGCGCCACAGCTCAGCCCCCGTCGCCGGTTCGTAGGAAATGATCTCGGACTGGCTCACGGTGCGGGGCTGGCCTCCTGGCTGGATGCCTGCATTAACTGCAAAACCGCGGCGATTGAAGCCTCGGCGCGAAAAGGCGGTTCAGCGCTGCCCCGCGGCCGCTGGTGCGTCGCCCAGTGCATCGCCCAGTGCGTCGCCAAGCCTGCGGATCGCCGCGACCTTGTCGGTCAGCGGCGTCCAGTCGTCATGCTCGGCGATCGCCGCCCAGACGCGCTCGACCTCGTCGATCACCAGCGTCGGCGGCTCGGCCTCGCGCCAGAGCGGATGATCGTCGCTGCCGGCCGCGTCGTACTGGCGCAGCAGGTCGCCCAGCTCGCCCGCCGGCGCGTCGCGGCCGCCCCGGTGGCGATGGAAGAAGACGTCGGGCGAAAGCCCGCCCTCGGTCATGTGGCGTTCGGCGGCGGTCACCAGCGCCATCTCGGCTTCCAGCCCGCGCGGCGCCACGCCCAGCCGCCAGCAGAACCGCCGCGCCATCGCGCGCTGGTAGAGGTCGCCGAAGCGTTCGAGCGCGAAGACCAGCGGTTCGGTCTCGGCAAGCAGGCGCAGGGCGATGGCGAACTGGCCGCAGTTCCACAGAATCGCCTCGGGCTGGCGTCCGAAGGCGTAGAGGCCGGCATGGTCGAAATAGGCGGCTGTGAAGCCCGGGTCCCAGTGCGGCAGCCAGCGCCAGGGCCCGTAGTCGAAACTCTCGCCCGAGATATTCATGTTGTCGGAGTTGAGCACCCCGTGGACGAAGCCGGCGACCATGTAGGAAGCCGCCAGGTCGGCCAGCCGCTCGACGACCTGATGCAGCAGCCGCACCGCCGGCTCGTCGCGGCCCGGCGCGTCCTCGGGCGGCGGGGGACCGGGGAAGGTTTCGAGGCAGTAATCGACCAGCGCGGCCATGTGCTCCGCTTCCTCGTAGGCGCGCAGGCGCTGGAAGCTGCCGATGCGGATGTGGCCGTGGCTGAGCCGCACCAGCACGGCCGAGCGCGTGGGCGAGGGCTCGTCGCCGCGCCATAGCGCCTCGCCGGTCTCGATCACCGAGAAGGTCTTGCTGGTATAGACGCCGAGCGCTTCGAGCATTTCGGTCGCCAGGATCTCGCGCACCGCGCCTTTCAGCGTCAGCCGGCCGTCGCCCTGCCGGCTGTAGGGCGTCTCGCCCGAGCCCTTGGTGCCGAGGTCGAGCAGGCGGCCGGCCTGTCCGTCCGCCCCGCCGTCGCGCATCTGCGCGAACAGGAAGCCGCGACCGTCGCCGATGTCGGGGTTGTACACGCGGAACTGGTGGCCGTGATAGCGCAGCGCCAGCGGCCGGGGCAGGTTGCCGTCCAGCGGCCGGAAGCGGCCGAAGTGATCCACCCACTGCGCGTCGCTCAAGCCCTCCAGGCCGATGGCGGGCGCCCAGCGATCGTTGCGGAAACGCAGGATATGCTGCGGGAAGCCGGCCGCCATCACCGGATCGGCCAGCCAGGGGGCCAGCGGCAGGATGCGCGGATCGGGCCGATAGGCGCCGGCTTGCGGTTCGCTTCGCATCAGGCGATAGTGGGGTGAGGAGGGCCGCCGCGCAAGCAGGGCGGCGGGATTTGGATGAGCGACAGCGCGCGTTCCGCCTGGGCGGACTGTTACTGGACGAGCCGGGACGGGCTCAGGCTGCATTACCGCGACTATCCGGGGCCGGGAGACGCCGGCCGGCCGGTCGTGCTCTGCCTGCCCGGCCTGACGCGCAATGCCCGCGACTTCGAGGGGCTGGCGACGCACCTGGCGCGCGATTGGCGGGTGATCTCGCCCGAGATGCGCGGCCGCGGCGGCAGCGCCTATGCCCGGGATGCCGCCACCTACAATCCCTTCCAGTACGTCGACGACGTCAACCATCTGCTCGAGCAGGCAGGGGTGGACCGCTACGTCGCGATCGGCACCTCGCTGGGCGGGCTGTTGACGATGATCCTGGCGATGAACGCGCCCGAGCGGATCGTCGGCGCGGCGCTCAACGACGTCGGCCCGGTGCTCGAGGCCGCCGGGCTGGCGCGGATCGGCGGCTACGTCGGCCAGGGGCGCAGCTTTCCCACCTGGATGCACGCGGCGCGCGCGCTGGAAGAGGTGCAGGGCGTGGCCTATCCCGACTATCGGACGGAGGACTGGCTGGCCATGGCCAAGCGGCTGATGGCGCTTTCCAGCAACGGCCGCATCGTCTTCGACTACGACATGAAGATCGCCGAGCCGCTGCAGCGCGCGGCGGAAAGCCCGGTGCCCGATCTGTGGCCGGGGATAGAGGCGCTGGCGGGCAAGCCGCTGCTGCTGCTGCGCGGCGGCCTGTCGGATCTGCTCTCGGCCGGGACGCTGGCGGAGATGCAGGCGCGCCTGCCGGGCGCCGAGGCGGTGACGCTGGAGCGCGTGGGCCACGCCCCGACGCTCGACGAGCCCGAGGCGGTGGCGGCGATCGAGCGCCTGCTTGCGCGCTGTCGCGCCTGACCGTTTCCGTCTTGCGCGTCCTCCACCTGCAATCGAGCTTCCAGCCGGGCGGCAAGGAACTGCGCGCGGCCAGGCTCATCAACGCCTTCGGCAAGGGCGCGGCGCACACGATCGTCTCGGCCGAGCCCGAGGCGCTGGGCGCGGCGTCGGCGATCGATCGGGGGATCGACGCAGCCTATCCCCGCGATTTCCCGCCGCTGGCGGGCAAACCGCTGCCGGGCCGCCTGCAGCGGCTGGCCCTGGCGATGAAGCCATTCGACCTGATCCTCACCTACAACTGGGGCGCGATGGATGCGGTCATGGCGCATACCCTGTTCCGCGACCTCCACGCCCTGCCGCCGCTGGTCCACCACGAGGACGGCTTTAACGAGGACGAAGCGCGGGTCCGCAAGCGCTCGCGCAACTGGTACCGGCGAATCGCCCTGGGCCGCGCCTCGGCGCTGGTCGTGCCGTCGCGCCGGCTGGAGGCGATCGCGCTGGCGGAATGGTACCAGCCGGCCGGCCGCGTGGTGCGCATCGGCAACGGCATCGCCGTCGCCGCCTATGGCACGAAGCCCAAACCCGACGCGCTGCCGCGGGTGATCAAGCGGCCGGGGGAGAAATGGCTGGGCACGCTGGCCGGGCTGCGGGCGGTGAAGAACCTGCCGCGGCTGGTGCGCGCCTTTGCAGGCCTGTCCGAGGAATGGCAGCTCGTCATCCTGGGCGAAGGGCCCGAGCGCGAGGCGATCCGCGCCGAGGCGCTGCGCCTGGGGGTGGCGCACCGCGTGCACCTGCCCGGTTTCGTCCCCGCGCCGGCGCGCGCCGTCGGGCTGTTCGACCTGTTCGCGCTGTCGTCCGACAGCGAGCAGTTCCCGATCTCGGTGGTCGAGGCGATGGCGGCGGGGCTGGCGGTGGCGGCAACCGACGTCGGCGATGTCGCGGCGATCGTCGCCGAGCCCAACCGGCCCTATGTGACGCCGCCGGGCGACGAAACCGCGCTGGCCGGCGCGCTTGCCGAGCTGGCCGGGGACGAGGGACTGCGCCGCCGCGTCGGCGCTGCGAACCGCGCGCGCGCCCGCGCCGAATACGACGAGGCGGGCATGATCGCCGCCTACCGCGCGGTCTATGCGCGCGCGCTGCGGCGGGCGGCATTCCCGTGATGGCCGTTCAGCGCCGCTTCACCGTCCACAGGGCAGCAACGATAGGCGTTGAAATGGCAACGCCATCCGCTAAACAGCCCCGCACCATGTCCTAGCTGCCGAAAGCGCCCGAATTGGCCCTGCGTCCCTCACGTTCCCAGTCCCGAGCCGATCAGCTTGCCAAGCGCGACGCCGCGCAGCAGGAGGTGTTCTTCCGCGAAGTCGATGAGGCGTTGCGGCAGGACGAGATGGTCGGCCTGTTCAGGCGCTACGGTATTCCGCTGGCGATCGTCCTCGTGGCCGGCCTGCTGGCGCTCGCCGGCTATCTCTATTGGCACCACAGCCGCGAACAGGCGCGGGGCGCGGTGGGTGAGCAGTTCACCGTGGCGCTCGACAAGGTGGATGCGGGCGATCTCGCCGCCGCCGACAAGGAGCTGGCCGCTGTGGTCGAGAAGGGCGGCGACGGCAGCGCGGCCGCGGCCCGGCTCCTGCGCGGCGGCATCGCCCTGCAGCAGGACAGGCCGGCGGAAGCGGCCAAGCTCTTCGCCGCGGTCGCCGCCGACAGCGACGCGCCCAAGCCTTTCCGCGACCTGGCCACGGTGCGCGAGATCGCGGTCCGGTTCGACGAGTTGCCGCCGCAGCAGGTGGTCGACCGGCTGAAGCCGCTGGCGGTGCCGGGCAGCCCCTGGTTCGGCAGCGCCGGCGAACTCGTCGGCATCGCCTACATGAAGCAGGGGCGCAACGACCTTGCCGGGCCGCTCTTCGCCGCGATCGCCAAGGACAAGGAGGTGCTCGAAAGCATCCGCCGCCGCACCCGCCAGTTGGCCGGCCTGCTCGGCGTCGATGCGATCGACGATGTCGCCAGGGTCGCGGCGGGCGACGCGCCCGCTGCCGCCGCGGCGCCGACGCCATAATCGCGCTTGGTAGGGGATACCTGAATGAAGCTTTCGAAGCTGCGCCGCTCGCTTGCGTTGCCGTTGGTCGTCGCCCTGGCTCTCGGCTTGTCGGGCTGCGGTGCGTTCGGCGGCAAGGGCGGGCCCAAGACGCCCACGATCGGCGACCGCGTGCCGATCCTCTCGCGCATCGAATCGGGCGCCAAGGTCGATGCCGCGCTGGCGTCGGTCGCGGTGATCCTGCCGCCCGCGGCGACCAATCCCGAATGGCCTCAGGCCGGCGGCACCGCCAGCAAGAGCTACGGCCATCTCGCGCTGGCGCCGGCGCCGGGCCGCGCCTGGTCCGCCTCGATCGCCGGCTCGACCAACAAGCAGCGTCTCGCCGCCGCGCCCGTGGTGGGTGACGGCAGGCTCTACGTGATGGACACCGAAGGCCTCGTCAGCGCCTTCGACGCCGCGTCCGGTGCGCGGCTCTGGACCAGGAGCTTCAGCATCAAGGGCGACGGTTCGAATTCCGTGTTCGGCGGCGGCGTCAGCTATGACAGCGGCCGTGTCTACGTCACCACCGGCATCGGCGAGGTGGCCGCACTCGAGGCGGCGACGGGCACGCAGCTCTGGAAGGTGAAGCCCGCCGGCCCGCTGCGCGGTTCCCCCACGGTCGGCTTCAACGCCGTCTATGTGATGACGCAGAACAACGAACTGCACGCGCTCAATGCCGCCGACGGCAAGGTGCTGTGGAACGAATCGGGCTCGCAGGGCCAGGCCGGCGTCTTCGGCGTGGCCGCCCCCGCCGTCGGACAGGGCACCGTCATCGCCGGTTATTCGACCGGCGAACTGGTCGCCTACCGCTATGAGAACGGCCGCACGCTGTGGTCCGACGCGCTGGCGCGCACTTCGATCTCAACGCAGGTCGGCACGCTGACCGACGTGGACGCCGATCCGATCATCGATCGCGGGCTCGTCTTCGCGCTGGGACAGGGTGGGCGCATGGCCGCCTACGAGCTGGTCAGCGGCCAGCGTATCTGGGAACTGAACCTCGCCGGCATTTCCACCCCGGCGGTGGCGGGCGACTGGGTGTTCGCGCTGACCGACGAGGGCAAGCTGCTGTGCATCGCCCGCACCAGCGGCAAGGTCCGCTGGCTGACCCAGCTTGCGCGCTTCGAGAACGAGAAGAAGCGCAAGAACCCGATCTTCTGGACCGGCCCGGTGCTGGCCGGCAACCGGCTGTGGATCGCCAATTCCGAAGGCCTCGTCGCCTCGGCCGACGTGACGGATGGCACGGTGAGCGAACTCACCAAGCTCGGCAAGGGCGTCTCGCTGGCGCCGGTGGTGGCGAACGGCACGCTCTACGTGCTGGACGACGGCGGCAGGATCACCGCGTTCAGATAGGCGGACGGCGGCGCGGCATCCTTCGCCAGGCTCGGGGTGAGCGGGTCTGGCGGTACTGCCGGTCATCCTGAGCTTGGCGAAGGATTAACCAAATACCGCTAGGCCCGGCGGCATGAGCGAGCGGCAGCAGGCGCCGGCCTCCCGGCCGGCCAGCGACGTTTCGGCGGGCGTCGGCCTGTCGGGCCTGTTCGGCCTGTTCCTGTGGATCGCCATCTGCCGCGACTGGCCGGCCATCGCCGAGGCTTTCGCCCTGCCGGGCCCACGCGCGCCCCTGGCCGGGCCTTATGCCGCGCTGCTGACCCTGGTTTTCGCCAGCGCGCCGATGATCGCCTGGTCGGTTCTGGTGGACAAGGTCCACCGCCGGCCGTCGACCGGCATCGACTGGGCCCGCTCCCGGCCGGTCGCGGCGATAATCGACGTGTCGATCACCAAGCTGGCCGGACTCTGGGCGACCTGGGCGCTGATCGGCCTGCTATACTGCCTGGCCCGCTGGTACTGGCGCGATGGCTATCTCTTCGCGATGGAGGTGATCGCGGCGGCGGCCGTCCCGCTGTTCGTGCTGTCGGTGCCCTATGTGCTCTGGCTCGACCGCGTGCTGGTGAACCCGCGCGACGGGGCCTGGCATTTCGGCGCCATGCTGATCGGCCGCGAACCCTTCGCGTTCGAGGAAGTACGCCGCCACCTGCTCGCCTGGACGGTCAAGGGCTTCTTCGGGGCCTTCATGATCTCGATCCTGCCCGGCGGCTTCGCCGGCATCGTCACGCTCGACCTCGCGAGCCTGCCGGCCGAGCCCGCGCGGCTGGCCGGGGCGCTGATCGCGCTGCTGTTCCTGATCGACGTGCATATCGGCACGGTCGGCTACCTGCTGACGCTGAAGCCCCTCGACGCGCAGATCCGCAGCGCTAATCCCTATCTGGCCGGCTGGGTGGCGGCGCTGATCTGCTATCCGCCCTTCATCCTGATGGGCGGGGGCAGCCCGCTGTCCTATCACGAGAATACCGCCGACTGGAGCGTCTGGCTGCAGGGGCACGATGCCCTGCTCTGGCTCTGGGCCGGGCTGCTGGTCGGGCTGACCGCGATCTACGCCTGGGCGACGGTCGCCTTCGGCATACGTTTTTCCAACCTGACCTATCGCGGCGTACTGACGAACGGGCCTTATCGCTTCACCCGGCACCCGGCCTATCTGTCGAAGAACCTGTTCTGGTGGTTCTCGACGCTGCCCTTCCTCGCCACCAGCGGGTCGCTGGTCGATGCGGTGCGCAACACGGCGATCCTGGGTCTGGTCAGCGCGGTCTATTTCTGGCGCGCCAGGACCGAAGAGAAGCACCTGCTTGCCGAAGATGCGAAGTACCGCGAATACCACGCCTGGATGGCCGAGAACGCCCTGATCACGCGCATGTTCGCGCGGCTTGGTCAGCGCTTGCGCCGGCGCGGGCAGGGGCAGTTGCAGCCGGCGGAATGAGGGCCGGCGTTGCGTGCGCGCAGCCGCTGCCCCAAGCGCTTCTTCCCTGCCTCGATCAGAAGCTCTCTTCGTAGACCCGCGCGATGTCGCCGCCCCATTCGCCGTGGAACTTGTCGAGCAGACGCTGTGCCGGGACCTTGCCCGAAGCGACGATCTCTTCCAGCGGGGCGAGGTAGACCGTCTCGTTGTCGCCGGCGGCGTTGAGGCGGCCGCGGGCGGCAAGGCCGGAACCGGCGATCCGCAGAACTTCGCCGGCGATGTCGCGCAAGGTGGCGCCGCTCCTTTTGCCGTTATCGGGCAGGGCCGCGTCGAGGCCCAGCCGGGGCACGGCGGTGCGCAGCGCCTCGCGGCCTTCCATGTCCCAGTCCTTCACCAGATCCCAGGCCGCGTCGAGCGCGCCCTGATCGTAGAGCAGGCCCACCCACAGCGCCGGCAGCGCGCAGATGCGGTTCCACGGGCCGCCGTCGGCGCCGCGCATCTCGAGGAAGCTCTTGAGCCGCACTTCGGGGAAGGCCGTGGACAGATGGTCGGTCCAGTCGCTCATCACCGGCCGCTCGCCGGGCAGGGCGGGAAGCCGGCCGTCGAGGAAGTCGCGGAAGCTCTGGCCGGCGGCGTCGATGTACTTGCCGTCGCGGAAGACGAAATACATCGGTACGTCGAGCATGTAGTCGACATAGCGCTCGTAGCCGAAGCCGTCCTCGAACACGAAAGGCAGCATGCCGGTGCGCGCCGGATCGGTGTCCGACCAGATGTGGCTGCGGTAGGAAAGATAGCCGTTGGGCTGCCCTTCCGTGAACGGCGAGTTGGCGAATAGCGCGGTCGCCAGCGGCTGGAGCGCCAGGCCGACGCGGAACTTGCGCACCATGTCCGCCTCGCTCGCATAGTCGAGGTTCACCTGGATGGTGCAGGTCCGCAGCATCATGTCGAGGCCGAGGTTGCCGACGCGCGGCATGTGCCGCAGCATGATCTCGTAGCGGCCCTTGGGCATGATCGGCAGTTCGTCGCGCCGCTTGTCGGGCCACATGCCCAGGCCCAGGAAGCCCGTGCCGCTGCGCTCGCCGATGGCCTTCACCTGCTGGAGATGCCGGCCCGTTTCGGCGCAGGTCTGGTGCAGGTTGTCGAGCGGCGCGCCCGACAGCTCGAGCTGGCCGGCCGGCTCGAGGCTGACCGCGCCGTCCTCGCCGGCCATGGCGATGACCCTTTTCTGGCTATCTGGGCCGCCTTCCTCCACCGGCTCCCAGCCGAACTCGGTGAGCGCCAGCAGCAGATCGCGGATACCGCCGGGCTCGTCGTAGGACAGGGCGTGGTGGTCCGCGCGGGCATAGACCAGCTTTTCGTGCTCGGTGCCGATCCGCCATGCCTCGGCCGGCTTTTCGCCCCTGGCCATCGGCTCGGCGAGCTGGCCGACGTGCTCGATCACGGGATCGCTGCGATGGGAAACCTGCCGCGTGCTCATGGCGTGCCCGTTAGGTGAGGGTGAATTGTTGCGCCAGCATTAATTGGAGCCCGTCGTGCGGTCAGGCGGGGGCGACGGGCTACGGCGCCCAGTCGCCCGCGATGCCCATCCATAGCGCGGTGGCGCCGATCGCGGCGGTTTCGCCGCGCAGGATGCGGGGACCGAGCGAGATCGCGCGCGCCTGGAGCAACGCGCGGATCGCGGTGCGCTCGGCATCGTCAAAGCCGCCTTCGGGGCCGGTAAGCAGCGCCGCCGGGGCACGCCGGGCGGCGAATTCGGCGGCTGCCGGCGCGCCGCCGGTCTCGTCGGCGAAGAACAGCGCACGGTCCTGCGGCCAGGCGCGCAGCAGCGCATCGAGCTTTGCCGGCGCGGCCAGCTCGGGCAGCGCGGTGCGCGCGCACTGTTCGGCCGCCTCGGTGACGATCGTCCGCGCGCGCTCCAGATTGAGCGAGTCGGCCACGCAGCGGCGGGTGATGACCGGCTGGATGCGGCGCACGCCCAGCTCGGTCGCCTTTTCGAGCACGAGGTCGAAGTTCGGTTTCTTCAGTAGCGCGGCGCAGAGCGTGAAGTCCGGCACCTGCTCTCTCTCGCGCGTGCGCTGCTGCGGGACCAGTACGACCGCGCGCTTGCCCAGCGAGGCGACGCGGGCGGTCCATTCGCCGGTGGCATCGTCGCACACGACCACGGCATCGCCTTCGCCCAGGCGCATCACGCGCGACAGGTAATGGGCCTGCTGCCCCTCGACGGAGACGGCAGCGCCTTCGGCGAGCGGACCGGGCACGAACAGGCGGGGCGCGCTGCGCGGCGGCCAGGCGGGGGTTGCGGGCATTGCGCCTCGATAGCCTGACGCGCTCGGCGACGGAAGCGGCCGCGCGCCGGCGTCGCTTGTCCGCCGGCTATCCGTTGGTGATCTCGTGCTGCCTTTCGGCTGGCGCATCGTCGGCATCGCGGTGAAGGCCGTTGCCGAGACCGCCGAGATGCGCCCGCGCCATTTCCGCAATGGCCGCGCGCCGGGCGGCCGCAAGGCTGCGGAAACGCTTGCGCGAGGGCTGCTCCATCTGCCCCGTCCGCTTGGCGAAGGGCACCAGTTCGCGGAGGCGGGCGTCCTCGCACGGGCCGACGACGCGGCATTCCGCATGTGTGAACGAGCCGACCAGGAACACGTCCTTCACCCGGCGCTGCGCGCGCAGGACCAGGGCGATGTGGTCTATCGTCGCATAGCTCTCGAAGACATGGAACGAGGGCATTTCCCACGCCTCGCCTTCCGCCAGCGAGCGGATCGCTTCGCGGATGCCGCGCGAGAAGGCGCCGGTGCCCTTGCCGTCGTGGTTCAGATGCGCGACCCAGTAGGTCCGCGTGGCCAGCACCCGATGGCTCAACGGCCTGTGGCCGTCGGCTGCATTGTCCAGAGCCGCACCGTTTTGAGCCATATCCCGGCCAACACCCCACGTTCAGAACACAGACGTGCCGAACGCGCCCTTGTTTTAGCCGCGCCGACAGAGGCAAGTTATTGCGAAATCGCAAGAAATGAAAACTTTTTCTGGCATTTGCCCGCACGGCACAGGCCCGCGCCGCGATCGGGCGGCCCGGCTGGCGCGGGGCGATCGGCTGGACTTGCCGGCGGGATCGGCGCTAGCCTTGCGTCCCGGACCAGGAACAAGGGGAGACCGCATGCCCAAGGTAGCCATCGCCACGCCGGAAAAGGCGGTGCCCGTGCCGCCTCCCGCAGGCACGGGCGCGATCGAGAGCCGCGCCTTGCTGAACCGGCCGGTTGATCCGATCCACCTCGTCATGCACCGCATGGAGCCGGCCGCCACGGCGACGCTGCGCGGCGATCCGTCCGACCTGGCGCTGTTCGTCTGGCAGGGCAGCGCCGCGGCGGGCGGCGTCGCGCTCGCCGAGAAGTCGAGCGTGGTGGTCGAGCATGGCGCCTCGCTGCGGCTGACGGCCGGCGCGCAAGGCGCGGTGATCATGGCCTTCAACGTCCGCGAGCGGGAGCCCGGCGCGGCCGGCGGGGGCGGGCATGTCCATGTCCTGCCCGTCGAGCGGGTGCCGCGCACCGCGGCGCTGGCCGGCAACGCCGGCATCGGCGGGGCGCTCCATGCCGATGCCGGCTGCCCCACCTGCAGCGTCTGGCTGCACGAGAACTCCTATGCGATGGCCGACAAGGAAACGCCGGTCCACTCGCACAGCGAGGACGAGGTGATCTTCGTCCACACCGGCAGCATCCGCCTGGGCAACCGCGTCTATGGCCCCGGCACCGCGCTCGCCATCGCGGCCGACACCAAGTACGGTTTCTTCTCCGGCCCCGACGGGCTCGGCTTCGTCAACTTCCGCGCCCGCTCGCCGACCTACACCTCGGGCGACGGCATGACGGTGATGGACGAGGCAGAGCTGTGGCGCGGCCTGCTGGGGCGGCCGGAATACGTCGAGCCGGTGGAATGTCCCGGCGTATCGACCTAAGCAGGACAGGCTCCAGCCGGGCGGGTCACGTGCTCGCGGCCGATGGCGGCGATCGTCGGACAGCCCAGCAGCGCCATCGCCCGGTCGATCTCTTCGCCGAAGATGGCGAGCGCCCGCGCCACGCCGGCCTCCCCGCCGGCGGCAAGGCCGTAGAGCGTCGCCCGGCCGACCCAGACGCTCGCCGCGCCCAGCGCGATCGCCTTGAGTACGTCGGCGCCGCGGGTAAAGCCGCCGTCGACCATCACCGTCACCTTCGGCGCCACCGCGTCGACGATCTCGGGCAGCGCCAGGAACGAGGGGATGCAGCCGTCGAGCATCCGCCCGCCATGGTTGGAGACGATGATCCCGTCGACGCCGCATTCGGCCGCAGCGCGGGCGTCCTCGGCGGTCGACAGGCCTTTCAGCACGAGTCTGCCCTTCCAGCTCCGGCGGATGGCGCTCACGTCGTCCCAGGTGAAATCGTCGGCCAGCGCGGCCCACGAGAAGCTGCCGCCCCAGAACTTGCGTTCGCCCTCCGGCATGTCGGCGAACTCGGGAAAGCCGCCGCGCAGCATGTAGGGCAGCAGCGTGCCGAAAAGCCAGTGCGGCGCGGCGAGGACTTGCGCGACGGTGCGCGCGTTGGTGCCGTGCGGCTGGAAGCCGCTGCGCTTCAGGTATTCGCGGTTGCCCGTGACCGCCGAATCCATCGTGATCACGATCGTGCCGATGCCCGCCTCGCGCGCCCTGGCGATGTGGTGGTCCATCAGCTCGCGCCGCTTGTTGGGATAGATCAGCCGCCAGAGCAGGTCGCCGCAGATTTCCCGCAGCTTCGCCTGCGCGGTGAAGTTGCTCGTGCCAATGGTAAAGGGCACGCCCGCGGCGGCGGCCGCGCTGGCGAGCTTGGTTTCCCCCTCGTGGTGGAGCAGCGAGGCGAGGCCGGTGGCCGCGATGCCGATCGGCAACGTCTGGCGCACGCCCAGCACGCTCGTCGAAGGATCGCGCCGCGAGACGTCGACCGCCACCCGCTGGCGCAGGTAGACGCGCTTGATGCTTTCGGCATTGCCGCGCATCGTCACTTCATCCTCGGCGCCGCGGTCGAGGTATTCGAACAGGCCGCGCGGCAGCCGGCGGCGCGCGAGGGCCGCCAGCTCGTCGATGTTCTGGGCCCTGGCGATGCGGCTCATTGGCCCCGCATGCGTACGTGGCTGCGCAGCACGCCGATGCCTTCGATCTCGACCTCGCAGACGTCGCCGTGGTTCATCCAGGTCATGCCCGGCGGCGAGCCGCAGGAGATGACGTCGCCCGGCTCGAGCGTGCCGATGTGCGAGAGGAAGGAGACGATCTGTTCGGGCGTGAACAGCCGGTCGGACGTCGAATGGCTCTGCCGCACCTCGCCGTTGATGCGGCATTCGATGTGCAGGTTGCCGGTGTCGAGACCGGTGACGATCCACGGGCCGATCGGCGCGAAGCCGTCATAGGTCTTGCCGTAGGCGAAATAGGGCGAGGCGGCGAAGGCGCCTTCCTTGTAGAAATCCCCGCGGGTGACGTCGTTGTAGCAGGTGTAGCCGAAGATGTGATCCGCCGCCTCTTCCGGGCTGACGCACCGCGCGCGCCGGCCGATGACGATGGCCAGTTCCGCCTCGTGGTTGATGCCGGGGTATTCGGCGTCGGGCAGCTCGATGATCCCTTCGGGATGATTGAGCGCGGCGAGCGGCTTGTGCCAGAACATCGGCATGTCCGGGTAGTGCGCCGGATCGGAAAACGAGCATTTGAAGCCGGGGCCGGCGGACACGATCCGCTTCGGCTCGGTGGGGGCCAGCAGCCTGACCGCATCCAGTTCGACCGCCGGATCGCCCGATGGCGCGAAGTCGGGGAATGGGCCGGCAAGCGGCGTGATCGCGGTGCCGTCGAGCCGGCCGTAGCGGACAGCGCCGTCCAGCTCGTAGCGCAGGTATGTGGCCATGGTTCCTCCCGTTTCCTCGCGCGCTATATCCGATCCACGGCCCGATCAACCAGCGGCGTCCGCATCCCAGTAGCGTCCGGTCCTGAGCGGCCCGGCAAGCGTCGTGCGCAGGCCGAAGCGGGGCTCGCCGGGGCGGTTGCCCATGCCGGCGTGCATGAAGCGGCGGTTGTCCCAGACGATCGCGTCGTTCGGCCGCCACTTGTGCCGGCAGACATAGCGCGGCTGCAGCATATGTTCGGTCAGCCGGCGCAGCAGCGCATCGCTTTCCGTCCGGTCCATGCCGAGAAATCCATCGACGTAGGTGGGGCTGAGGAACAGGCACTTGCGGCCCGATTCGGGGTGGATCAGCACCGCCGGATGGAC
>JBAYPJ010000065.1:0-21108 GCA_041677785.1 Novosphingobium sp.
CGCTGCTGGATCGTGAGGTCAAAGTCACCACGGCGGAAAGCCGCGTTGCCCATTATCGCCGGAATCTCGACGGAATCGCGGCTGATCTCACGCGGCGGCAGGACTTCATCGAGCAGATGATCGAGGCGCAGGTCGGCGAGTTGCCCGCCGATGCCCGCGCCGGCGAGACCGTTTCGGACAGCAGCCGGGAAGCGCGCCAGACCGTCGACAAAGTCAGCGCGGCATTGCCCGAGGCCGCGGGCCTCGCGCGCATGGAGGCACGCCAGCTCGCCTTCGTCGAACGGCTGACCCGGCTGGCCGATCGCCGCTCGCGCCGGGCGGCCCAGGCCATCCGCGAACTGGGCCTCGATCCCGAGGCGATGCTCGACCGGCTCGACGACCGCAGCGCGCAGGGCGGTCCGCTGCTGCATCTCGCCACCTCGGCCGACGGCTCGCTCGATCCGCGCTTCCGCCGCATGGGCATGAGCCTGGCGCGGATGAACATGCTCGAGCGCGGCCTTGCCGGCATCCCGCAGGTGCTGCCCGCGCGGATGGACTTCATCTCTTCCGGCTTCGGCTATCGGTCCGACCCGTTCACCGGCGAAGGCGCCTTCCATGCCGGGCTGGATTTCAAGGGCCCGGTCGGCGCGCCGATCTATGCCGCCGCCAAGGGCACCGTCAGCTTCGTCGGCCGGCGCCAGGGCTATGGCAACTGCGTGGAGATCGACCACGGCAACGGCCTGCTCACCCGCTACGCGCACATGTCCGCCTTCCGCGCGACGGCCGGCCAGCCGGTCGAGGCCGGCGCCCAGATCGGCGCGATCGGCAGCAGCGGCCGCTCGACCGGCCCGCACCTGCATTTCGAGGTCCGGATCAACGACCGGCCCGTCAACCCGCGACCTTTCCTGGAGGCAGCGCCGCATGTTCTCGAAGAAGCCCGCGCCGGAAACCCCGGCCCGCGCAAGTAGCCGCACGATGGCCGCCGCCACCTTTTCCGTGCTGGGGGCCGACACCGCGATCCGCGGCGACATCGCCGCCTCGGCCGATCTCCATGTCGACGGCAAGGTGGAAGGCGACATCGCCTGCGCCGCGCTGGTCCAAGGCGAAAGCAGCGAGATCACCGGCGCGGTGACCGCCGACACGGCGCGGCTCGCAGGCACGGTGCACGGCACGATCACCGCGCGCGAGCTGGTGATCCTGAAAAGCGCGCGCATCCATGGCGACGTCCACTACGATGCCGTGACCATCGAGCAGGGCGCGCAAGTCGAAGGCCGCTTCGCCCCGCGCGCGGCAACGCCGGCCGAGGCGGGCGAGCCGGGCGAGACGCACCTGACCCTGGCCAGCTCGCAGCCCTGAACCATCGTCCCTGGCTCGGCCGGAACCGCTTTCGGCCGGGCTGACCGGCGCGTCGATGAGACCGGCGGCCCCGGATCGCGTCCGGGGCGAGGCTATGCGGCCGCGACTTCCGCGCGCAGCGCCTTGCGGTCGAGCTTGCCCACCATGGTCTTGGGCAGGTTGGCGCGCACCACCACCTCGTCCACCCGCTCGTGCTTGCCCAGCCGGTCGTTGAGCCAGTCCTTCAGCGTGCCCGCCGTTTCCTGCGCGCCGGCCTGCAGCGTGACGAAGGCGCGCGGGGCCTCGCCGCGATAGGGGTCGGGCACGCCGATCACCAGCGCCTCGCGGATCGCGGGGTTCTGCAGCAGCACCGCCTCGACCTGGCTGGGAAACACCTTGAAGCCGCCCACCGCGATCATGTCCTTGCTGCGGTCGACGATGCGGGCATAGCCCTCGGCGTCGATCTCGGCGATGTCGCCGGTGCGCAGCCAACGCTCGCCGTCGATCTCGGCGAAAGCGGTGGCGGCCGCGTCCGGCCGGTTCCAGTAGCCCAGCATGACCTGCGGCCCCAGGACGGCCAGCTCGCCCGGCTCGCCCGGCGGGGCCAGGCGCGTGGGATCTTCCTTGTCGAGCAGGATCAGCCGCGTGGCGGGCAGCGGCGGGCCGATCGTGCCGGGCCGTTCCTCCCCTTCGTATGGGTTGGTCGAGACCACGCCCGAGGTCTCGGTCAGGCCGTAGCCTTCGACCAGGTGCGCCCCGGTCGCCTCCTCGAACTGGCGCTTGAGCGGCGCCGGCAGAGGCGCTCCGCCTGAAATGCAGGCGCGCAGCGAGGAAAAGTCGGTCTTGCGCAGATCGGGATGGTCGAGCAGCGCCTGGTACATCGTCGGCACGCCGGGCATGGCCGTCGCCCGCGTGCGCTCCAGCGTGCGGAGCGCCTGGCCCGCCTGGAACCGCGGCAGCATGGCGATGCAGCCGCGGTTGCAGATCGTGCGGTTGAGCACGGTGGCGTTGGCGAAGACGTGGAAGAACGGCAGCACGCCCAGGATCATGTCGCGCTCGCCGCGATGCGGGTCGAGCGCGACGAGCTGGCGCGCGTTGGCCGAAAGGTTCTGGTGCGTCAGCATCGCCCCCTTGGGCGTGCCGGTGGTGCCGCCGGTATATTGCAGCAGGGCAAGATCGGTCAGCGGGTCGATCGCCACCGGGCGCGGTTCATCGCGCGACAGGCTGTCGCGCCATTCGGTCACGTCGGGCCGGTGCGGGATCGCCACGATCTCGCGGCGGCGGAACAGGCGCACGCCCATGCCCTGGAGGAACGGCAGCATATCCTCCAGCCGCGCCACCACCAGCCGTTCGAGCGACGAGCTTTCCAGCACTTCGAGCGCGGTCGGCAGCAGCGCCGGGACATCGACCGTGACGATCAGCCGGGTGCCCGAATCCTCGACCTGCGCCTGCAGCTCGCGGGCGGTGTAGAGCGGCGAGAAGTTGACCGCGACCGCACCGGCCAGCATCGCGCCGAAATAGGCGGGGATGTAGCACGGCACGTTGGGCAGGTAGAGCCCGACGCGGTCCCCCTTGGCGATGCCGGCGGCCTGCAGCCCCGCCGCGAAGGCGCGCGCTTCCGCCATCATGGCCTTGTAGGTGAACTTGCGGCCGTAGAAATCGACCAGCGCCGCATCGCCGTGCGTGGCGGCCGCATCGGCGAACAGGTCCGTCATCGCCAGCGGGGGGAACTCCTGGTCCCACGCGCAGGGATGCGCATAATGCGTGCGCCAGATCTCCATACCTCGTCCCGCTTCCATTGATCCTTTGTGGACTCTCGGAAGCGGAAGGGCAAGCCGGCGCGGAGTTTGGGCCCTACGCCTCGCCGGCCGCTTCGGCGGCGCGCTTGGCGTCGAGCCAGGCCTGTGCCTCGGCTTCCTGCGCGGCCTCGCTGGCGGCCTTGGCGGCGGCCTCCCGCTCGGCCCGCAGTTCCTCGATCAGCGCCTCGCGGTCGTCGCCCAGCCGCGAGTCCTCGACGCCTTCGTCGACGATGCCGGCCTTCTTGGCGGCGCGGGCGACAAGCGCGTCCAGCTCGCGCTGCGAGCACAGCCCCAGCGTGACCGGGTCCTTGGGCTGGATGTTGGCGATGTTCCAGTGCGTCCGGTCGCGGATCGCCGCGATCGTGTTGCGCGTGGTGCCGATCAGCTTGCCGATCTGCGCGTCGGAGATCTCGGGATGATGGCGCAGGATCCAGGCGATGCCGTCGGGCTTGTCCTGCCGCTTGGACACCGGCGTATAGCGCGGCCCCTTGGTGCGGCTGACGGTGACAGGCGCCTTCTGCATCTTGAGCGCATAGCTGGAATCGGCCTGACCCTTCTCGATCTCGGCCATGGTCAGCTCGCCGGCGCGCACGGGATCGCGGCCGGTATACTTGCTGCTGGCGAGATCGTCGGCCATCGCCTGCACCTCGAGGATGTGCAGCCCGCAGAATTCGGCGATCTGCTCGAAGGTCAGCGACGTGCTGTCGACGAGCCACGACGCGGTCGCATGGGGCATCAGCGGGGTGGGCTGGGTCACGGTTCTTCTCCGGGGAAAACAATAAGGGCCGCCCCTTGCGGAGCGGCCGTGCGCCGCGCCATTTACGCGCAATCTTGCGCCCCGGCAAGGGAAACCCGCCAAAACGGTCAAGCTTTGCCCGCCGCCTGTGGCCCCCGCTTTCGCAGGGATAACGAAGGCGGGGCGAAGCAGGCGCCGCTTACACTTCCAGCACGATCTTGCCGATATGCGCGCCGGCTTCCATCCGGGCGTGCGCGGCGGCGGCCTCGGCCAGCGGGAAGGTCATGTCCATCACCGGGCGCAGCCGGCCGGCCTCGACGAAAGGCCAGACGTTGCGGGCGATATCCTGCGCCAGCAGCGCCTTGAACGCGGCCGAGCGCGGGCGCAGCGTCGATCCGGTCAGCGTGTAGCGCCGGCTCATCACCACGGCCATGTTGATCTCGGCGCGGGCGCCGCCCTGCACCGCGATGGTCACGTGGCGGCCGTCCTCGGCCAGGCACTTGAGGTTGCGCGGCACATAGTCCCCCGCGACCATGTCGAGCACCAGGTTGACGCCCTTGCCGCCGGTGATCCGCGCGACTTCGGCGACGAAGTCCTGCGCCTTGTAGTCGATGGCGTGGGCCGCGCCGATCTCCAGCGCCCGCGCGCACTTCTCCGGCCCGCCGCAGGTGACGATGACGGTCAGGTCGAACAGCCGCCCCAGCATGACGGCCATGGTGCCGATGCCGCTGGTGCCGCCGTGGACGAGGATCGTCTCCCCTTCCGTCGCCCAGCCGCGCTCGAACACGTTGTGCCAGACGGTGAACAGCGTCTCGGGCAGCGCCGCCGCCTCGGCGAGCGGGAGCGCTTCGGGTACGGCCAGGCAGTGGTCGGCGCGGGCGAGGCAGTATTCGGCATAGCCGCCGCCCGCGACCAGCGCGCAGACCTGCTGGCCGGGCACCAGCTCCACGACGCCGTCGCCCAGCGCCACGATCTCGCCCGCGATCTCGAGCCCCGGGATCGGCGAGGCGCCCGGCGGCGCGGGGTAGTGCCCCTGCCGCTGCACGACGTCGGGCCGGTTGACCCCGGCGTAGGCGACCTTGATCAGCACCTCGCCGGTGCCGGGCGCCGGCACGGGCAGGGTTTCCGGCCGCAGCACGTCCGGGCCGCCCGGCGCGGCAAAACCGATCGCGGTCATGACTTGCGGAACGATTGCCGGCATCTGGCCCCCCTTGTTGCGGCAACAACACGCGGATGTTCCCTAGTCGCCGTGCCGGTTGACAGCAAGCCGCGAGCATCCGATGCTTCACCGCAATGGACGACGACGATCGACCACGGCCCCGCGGTGACGCCGCCAGCCTACTCGCCGGCGAAAGCCTAGACAGCTATTCGCAGGACGAACTCGCCGCACGCGTCGAATTCCTGGAAGCCGAGATCGCCCGCGTTATCGCCCACAGGAACAAGGCCGCGGCGCACAGGCTTGCCGCCGATGCGCTGTTCAAGCCCGGGAAGGCATGACGGCGGCGCCCCCTCGTAACGCCGCGCGGGCTTCCCATATCGGTGTCGTTGACCGATACTCCGCATGTTTCCCGGTTGGCGGAAATCCCTCTTCCCTAGCGAAAGACCGATAATGCCCAGTTTCGCCCAGAACCTCGAAAAGACGCTGCATTCGGCGCTGGCCCATGCTTCCGAGCGCAGCCACGAATACGCGACGCTCGAGCACCTGCTCCTGGCGCTGATCGACGATCCCGATGCGGCGCAGGTGATGCAGGCCTGCGGCGTGGACCTGGGCGACCTGGGCGACGTGGTGCGCCAGTACCTTGATCAGGAATACCAGTCGCTCAAGACGCAGGACAAGGGCGACCCGGCGCCGACCGCCGGTTTCCAGCGGGTGATCCAGCGCGCCATCCTGCACGTCCAGTCCTCGGGCAAGGACACCGTGACCGGCGCCAACGTGCTCGTCGCGCTGTTCTCCGAGCGCGATTCCTATGCGGTCTACTTCCTCCAGCAGCAGGACATGAGCCGGCTCGACGCCGTGAGCTTCATCAGCCACGGCATCGGCAAGGGCGGCCGCTCCATCGAGGACCGCGCGCCCAAGGGCGCCGAGAGCGAGGCGCCGCATACCGAGGAGAAGGCCGACAGCAAGAGCCAGAAGAAGGATTCGGCGCTCGACCAGTTCTGCGTCAACCTCAACGAGAAGGCGCTGGCCGGCAAGATCGACCCGCTGATCGGCCGCGGGCCCGAGGTCGACCGCACGATCCAGATCCTCTGCCGGCGGTCGAAGAACAACCCGCTCTACGTCGGCGATCCCGGCGTCGGCAAGACCGCCATCGCCGAAGGACTGGCGCGCAAGATCGTCGAGGGCGACGTGCCCGAAGTGCTGGCCAACGCGGTGATCTATTCGCTCGACATGGGCAGCCTGCTCGCCGGCACGCGCTATCGCGGCGATTTCGAGGAGCGGCTCAAGCAGGTCGTCGCCGAGCTGGAAAAGATGCCCGAGGCGGTGCTGTTCATCGACGAGATCCACACCGTGATCGGCGCCGGCGCGACCAGCGGCGGGGCGATGGATGCGTCCAACCTGCTCAAGCCGGCGCTGTCCAGCGGCACCATCCGCTGCATCGGCTCGACCACCTACAAGGAGTTCCGCAACCACTTCGAGAAGGACCGCGCGCTGCTGCGCCGGTTCCAGAAGATCGACGTGAACGAGCCCACCGTCGAGGATACGATCAAGATCCTCAAGGGCCTGCGCACCGCCTTCGAGGAACACCACAAGGTCCGCTACACGCCCGACGCGATCAAGACCGCGGTCGAGCTGTCGGCGCGCTACATCAACGACCGCAAGCTGCCCGACAAGGCGATCGACGTGATCGACGAGGTGGGCGCGATGCAGATGCTGGTGCCGCCGAGCAAGCGCAAGAAGACGATCACCGCGCGCGAGATCGAGCAGGTCATCGCGACGATGGCGCGCATCCCGCCCAAGTCGGTGTCGAGCGACGACAAGAAGGTGCTCGAGCATCTCGATCGCGACCTGAAGCGCGTCGTCTTCGGCCAGGACAAGGCGATCGAGGTGCTGTCGACCGCGATGAAGCTGTCGCGCGCCGGCCTGCGCGATCCCGACAAGCCGATCGGCAGCTTCCTGTTCTCCGGCCCCACCGGCGTCGGCAAGACCGAGGTGGCCCGCCAGCTCGCCAGCATCATGGGCATCCCGCTGCAGCGCTTCGACATGTCCGAGTACATGGAGCGCCACAGCGTTAGCCGCCTGATCGGCGCGCCTCCGGGCTATGTCGGCTTCGACCAGGGCGGCCTGCTGACCGACGCGATCGACCAGCAGCCGCATTGCGTCCTGCTGCTCGACGAGATCGAGAAGGCGCACCCCGACCTGTTCAATATCCTGCTGCAGGTGATGGACAACGGCCGCCTGACCGACCACCACGGCAAGACCGTGGACTTCCGCAACGTCGTCCTCATCATGACGACCAACGCGGGCGCCTCGGACATGGCCCGGCAGGGCATCGGCTTCGGCGACGTCTCCAAGGAGGACGCCGGCGACGAGGCGGTGAAGCGCACGTTCAGCCCGGAGTTCCGCAACCGCCTCGATGCCATCGTGCCCTTCGCCTACCTCGGCAAGGAAACGGTCAGCCGGGTCGTGGACAAGTTCATCCTGCAGCTCGAACTGCAGCTTGCCGAGCAGAACGTCCACATCCAGTTCGATTCCGACGCGCGCGGCTGGCTGGGCGATCGCGGCTTCGACAAGCTCTACGGCGCACGGCCGATGGCCCGCCTGCTGCAGGAGAAGGTCAAGCAGCCGCTGGCGGAGGAACTGCTGTTCGGCAAGCTCGCGCACGGGGGCGAGGTGCACGTCTCGCTCAAGGACGATGCGCTGTCGTTCGAGCTGACCCCGGCGCCGCCCAAGCTGGTCAAGAAGACCAGGCCGGCGGCCAAGGCCAGGCGGCCGGCGAAGAAGGCCGGAGAGCAGCCCGAGCCGAACACCGACGTCGAATAGGCGCGGCAGGAGCCACGAAGCGGCCGTCCCCTCGCGGGGGCGGCCGTTTTATTTGGGCCTATTGTATCTGGATCTCAGGTCTCCACCGCCTGCGCCGCCAGCCGCAGGGCCTTGGCATAGTTGGCGGCGTACTGGACTTCGTGCGAATCGGGGCCCAGCGCGACCCGCGCCAGCATGTTCGCGGGCTGCGGCTGCACGCCCGAGAGGATCAGCCGGGTGCCGGAGGCGCGGGCCTGCGTGACGAACTCCTCGACCGTCCGCACGCCGCTGGCGTCGAGATAGGGCACCAGCCGCATCCGCAGGATGAGCACGCGCGGGCGGCGGCCGACGCGGCGCAGCGTGTCGAGCAGCTCCCCCGCCACGCCGAAGAAGAACGGCCCCTGGATGCGGAAGACCTCGACGCCATCGGGCAGCTTATCGCGCTGCGACTGGTCCTCCTCGTCCAGCTCCGGGTCGGACCGCGCGCCGTTTTCGAACTCCACCGACTGGCTCATCCGCATCATGAACAGCAGCGAGGCGATGGTGACGCCGACGCCGATCGCCACGGTCAGGTCGACAAGCACGGTAAGGCCGAAGGTCAGCAGCAGCACCACGCGATCGTCGTTCGACATGCGCAGCAGCGCGACGAAACGCTCATACTCGCTCATTCCCCAGGCGACCATGAACAGGATCGCGGCCAGCGCCGCCATCGGCACATAGGCCATGAGGTCGGTGGCGAAGAGGATGAACAGCAGCAGGAACAGCGCGTGGAACATGCCGGCGAACGGCGTTTTGGCGCCGGCACGGATGTTGGTCGCGGTGCGGGCGATGGCGCCGGTCGCGGGCAGGCCGCCGAACAGGCTCGAGCCGATGTTGGCGACGCCCTGGCCGATCAGCTCCTGGTTCGAGCGGTGCCGCGTGCCCGCCATGCCGTCGGCCACCACCGCCGAAAGCAGGGCCTCGATGCCGGCGAGGAAGGCGATGGTGAACGCCGAGGGCAGCACCGCCTGCATCTTGGCCCAGCCGAAGGCGGGCAGTTCGGGCCAGGGTAGCCCGGCCGGGATGTCGGGGAAGCGCGAGCCGATCGTGTCCACCGGCAGCTTGAGCAGCGAGACCGCGGCCGAGGCGACGACCACGGCGATGAGGAAACCCGGCAGGCGCGGCGCGGCCTTGCGCAGCACGAGGATGATCGCGAGCGAACCGAGCCCGATGAGCAGCGTCGGCAGGCTGATGCGATCGAGCGCGCCGAGATAGGCCGCCCACTTGGGGAAGAACTCCGCCGGAACCTCGGCGAGCGGCAGGCCGAGGAAATCCTGCACCTGGCTGGAGGCGATGATCACCGCGATGCCGGCGGTGAAGCCGGTGATCACCGGGTGCGGGATGAACTTGATGAGCTGGCCGAGCCGCGCCGCCCCCGCGATGACCAGGATGACGCCCGCCAGCAGCGTCGCCAGGACCAGCCCGTCGTAGCCGTGCTTGGCGATGACGTTGAAGATGACGACGACGAAGGCGCCGGTCGGCCCGCCCACCTGCACGCGCGAGCCGCCGAGCGCCGAGATCAGGAAGCCGGCGACGACAGCGGTGATCAGCCCCTTGTCGGGCGAAGCGCCGCTGGCGATGCCCAGCGCCATGGCGAGCGGCAGCGCGACGATCGCCACGGTGAGGCCGGCGATGGCGTCGGCGCGCAGCGTGGCGGCGTCGTATCCTTCGCGCAGCACCGTGACGAGCTTGGGCGTGAAGCGCTGCACGGACTAACCCCGCTGCCCCTCTGCCGCTTCGCGCAGCCGCACGCCGCGTCCGGCCCCGCCGCTGGGCTGGCCTTCGCCGATCAGCTCGACGCCGCTCTCCTCCAGCGCGCGCACGACCTTGACCAGCGTGTCGATCACGCCGCGCACCTGCCCGCCCGAGGCTTCCATCCGCTGGATCGTTGGCAGCGACAGCCCGGCCAGCTCGGCGAGCTGGCGCTGGTCGATGCCCAGAAGCGCCCGTGCGGCGCGCATCTGGTAAGCTGTGATCATATGGCTATCCTGATGTATGAAACATCAGGTTCCAAATATCATATCTCTATAGTCGGGTACAAGACCTTCAACTTAAGCAGGACAGGCTCTAGCCGGGCGGCAGGCCGATCAGCTTCTCGCGCGAAGTTGCGCCGCGCAACAAGGTGAGCCGCGACGGCGCGAGGCCGAGCCCCGCCGCCACCAGCGCGATCACCGCGACGTTGGCCTTGCCGTCCTCGGGCTTGGCGCGGACCTTGGCGAGCAGGCGGCCGCCCGCGATCTCCAGCGTCTCGACGCGCGCGCCGGGCGTCACCCGCACCGCCAGCCGGCCCTCGCCGTCGGCCAGCGCGCGGATCGCCTCGGCCGGCGGGAGGTCAACCCTGGGGCGCGCCATCCAGGGCTTCACGGTGGATGCGGCCGTTGATCACATAGCCCTGCACGCCCGCCTGCATGTCGGCCAGCGCCTCATCGGTAAGGTCGCGCATGTACTTGGCCGGCCGGCCGGTCCAGAGCTGGCGCGATTCGATGACCTTGCCCTGGGTCAGCAGCGCGCCCGCCGCCAGCATGCCGTCCGAATGGATGTGGCAGCCGTCCATGACGATCGCCCCCAGGCCGACGAAGGCGCGGTCTTCCAGCGTGCAGCCGTGGATCATGGCCATGTGGCCGATCAGCACGTCCTCGCCGATGATCGTGGGGAAGCCCTCCGGCCGCCTGGGCTTGGGGCTGTCGCAATGGACCACCGTGCCGTCCTGGATATTGCTGCGCGCGCCGATGACCACACGGTTCACGTCGGCGCGGATCACGCAGTTGTACCAGACGCTGGCGTCCGGCCCGATCTCGACGTCGCCGATGATCCGGCAGCCGGGCGCGATGAAGGCGGAGGAATGGATGCGGGGAGCCTTGCCGTTGAGGGCGGCGATGGTGATGTCGGAACGCGTGGCGGTCATGGCTGTCTCATCAGGTTCTGCCAGCGGACATAGGGCAGGACCGACACGTGATCGTCGGTCCAGACCCGTGGCGCGGGCGGCATGAGCTTCGTCCATGGCGCATCGGGCCGGGCCGCGGCAAGAGCCTTGAGCTGGCCGGCATCGCGTGTCAGCAGCACCCAGGACGAAGCCGTCAGCATGTGGCGGTCATGGGGATTGTCGTTGCGCACCCTCGCGGTCAGGCTGCGGTGGCGCGCGATCGCGGCCAGTGCCGGCTCCAGCTCGATGAAGCGGTTGGAGATATGCACCAGCAGGACGCCTCGCGGCGACAGGGCGCGCAGGTAGACGCCCATCGCCTCGTCGGTGAGCAGGTGCAGGGGAATCGCGTCGCTTGAGAACGCGTCGACCACCAGCACGTCGAGCGAGCCGGGCGCGGCCTCCGCCAGTTCGAGCCGGGCATCGCCCAGCGCGATCTCGGTATTGCGCGCGCAATGGGACAGGTAGGTGAAGGTGCCGTCGCGCGAAAGACGCGCCATCATCGGATCGATCTCGTAGAAGCGCCAGCGCTGGCCCGGCTGGTAATAGGCCGCCAGCGTGCCGGCGCCGAGCCCGACGACGCCGACCCGCGCCTCGCGCCCGAACAGCTCCGGCACGTTGTCCATGACGATGCCGGCCCCCGAGTCCGCGCCGTAATAGGTCATCGGCGCGCATTCGAGCGCCTTGTCGAGCGATTGCTGGCCGTGCAGCGTGGTGCCGTGCGCCAGCGTGCGCAGCTTCGCCGCGTCATAGTCGCGCACCGTGTAGACGCCGAAATAGCTGCGCATGCGCTTGCCTTCGAGCGAGGTTTGCGCCGTCTCGATGCCGCCCTGCGCCAGCATCAGCAGCACCAGCACCGCGACGAAGGCCCAGCGCCAGGGCACCAGCAGCCGGCCGATCAGGGCGATCCCGGCGGTGAACCACAGCCGGTCGGGCGAGGGTTCCTCCATCACGGCATAGTCGTGGAGGTGCCAGCCGAGGAACAGCGCCGTAAGCAGGAGCATGGCGACGGCGATGCGTGCCAGGCCGGGGTCGAGGTCGGGCAGGCGGCGCCAGTCGAACAGCGCGTGCAGCGGCATCAGCAGCGCCGTCGCGACCACCAGCAGCGGATGCTCCCACACCCAGTCGAACACCACCGGCGCGATCAGCGCGGTGAATACGCCGCCCAGCGCGCCGCCCGCCGCCATGACGAAGTAGAACAGCGTCAGTTGCGAGGGCGCCGGCCGCAGGTCGTAGAGCCGGGCGTGCAGCGCCACTGCGACGACGAACAGCATCGCCACCGCGCCCAGGGCCAGCGTCATGCTGCCCGAACTGCGCGAGATCATCGCCGTGCCGCCCGCCAGAAGCACGAGCAGCGGCGCGGTGCGCGTGACCGCGCTGGCGATCTCGCGGTTGTCGGAAAAGGCGATGGCGAAGCTCAGCAGGTAGAGCCCCAGCGGGATCACCCAGAGCAGCGGCATGGCGAAGACGTCGGTGGTGAGATGCGTCGTCGTCGACAGCATCAGGCCTGAGGGCACCGCCGACAGCGCCAGCCAGGTCAGCATGCGCCGCCGCCCCACGACATGTGCCTCCTCGGCCAGCGGCTCGTCCATCCGGGCCGTCGCCGGCTGCTCCCGCCAGCGCGCCCGCGCGACCAGCGCCACCAGCACGACCAGCAGCCCGTAGCCGATGCTCCAGGCCCAGCTCTGCGCCCTCAGGGACAACAGCGGCTCGGCCAGCAGCGGATAGGCGATCAGGCCGGCGAAGCTGCCGATGTTGGAGGCGGCATAGAGCGCCCAGGGCTCCCCGGCCCCCGGATGCAGCGCGAACCAGCGCTGCATCAGCGGCGCCTGCGCCGAGACCAGGAGGAACACCGGGCCGATCGTCACCGCGAACAGCGCCGGCACCCACAGCACTTCCCAGCCCGGCGCCGGCGGCAGCGCCACCAGCGAGACCGGCAGCGTCAGCGCCGCCACCAGCAGCAGCCCCAGATGGACCCTCGCCGCGCGCCGCAGCGGCATCTGCCCCAGCCGGTGGGCATAGCCGTAGCCGGCCAGCAGCAGCGCCTGGTACACCAGCATCGCGCTGTTCCACACGTTGGGCGCGCCGCCGAGCCGCGGCAGCGCCATGCGCGCCACCATCGGCTGGATAAGGAACAGGAGGAAGCTGCCGCCAAGGATCGTGGCGACGAACAGCGCGCGGCTGACGGGCTGCGACGCGCCCTTCATCGCGGACGGCGTGCCCGCACTTTCACCGCAAGGCGTCCCGCCCCTGGCCGGAATTCAGCCATTCAGCAGCCGGGCCGCGTGCGCCGCGTGATAGGTCAGCACGCCCGAGCAGCCGGCGCGCTTGAAGGCGGTCAGCGTTTCCAGCACCAGCGCATCGCGATCGCCGGCGCCCACCGCCGCGGCGGCCTCGAGCATCGCGTACTCGCCGCTCACCTGGTAGGCGAAGACCGGCACCGCGAAGCGCTCCTTCACCCGGCGGGCGATGTCGAGATAGGGCAGGCCGGGCTTGACCATGACGCTGTCGGCCCCTTCGGCGAGATCGAGCGCCACCTCGCGCAGCGCCTCCTCGGCGTTGGCGGGGTCCATCTGGTAGGTCTTCTTGTCACCCTTGAGCACGCCGCTCGATCCCACCGCGTCGCGGAACGGCCCGTAGAAGGCCGAGGCGTACTTGGCGGCATAAGCCATGATCTGGACGTTGACGTGGCCCGCGCCTTCCAGCGCCTCGCGGATCACGCCGATGCGGCCGTCCATCATGTCCGACGGCGCGATGATGTCCGCGCCGGCCGCCGCCTGGTTGAGCGACTGGCCGACCAGCGCCTCCACCGTCGCGTCGTTGAGCACATAGCCGGCCGCGTCGATCAGCCCGTCCTGGCCGTGGCTGGTATAGGGATCGAGCGCCACGTCGGTCAGCACGCCGACGCCGTCGCCCACCGCGTCGCGGATGGCCTTGACCGCGCGGCACATCAGGTTGTCGGGGTTGAGCGCCTCGCGCCCGTCCTCGCTGCGCCGGTCGGGCTGGGTGTGGGGGAACAGCGCCAGGCAGGGAATGCCGAGCGAGATGGCCTCCTTCGCGCGGGCGGCGATGCCGTCCAGCGACCACCGCGAGACGCCGGGCAGCGACGCGATCGGCTCTTCCACGCCGCGGCCGTCGGTGACGAACAGCGGCCAGATGAGGTCGCCGGGGCTGAGCAGGGTTTCGCGGTGCATGGCCCGGCTCCAGGCCGTGGCGCGGGTGCGGCGAAGACGGATGGCGGGATAGGATGCGGTCATGGCCCGCGTCTTGGCGCAATTGCCGGGCGGCTTCAATCGCTCTCGATGTGCGCCTTGGTCATGGGCGTCTTGCCCGCAAGCGTCTTTGCCGATGCGTGCCCGGGCGCGAACTTCTGCAAAGCGGCGCCCGGCGCCACCTGCTTGAGCGCCGCGATCCTGCCCTTGACCGCCGCGATCTCGGCTTTGTCGGGCCCGGTCGCCGCGATAGTGAAGCGCATCCCCATCGGGTTCACCGCGCGGCCGTTCCGGTAGAGTTCGTAATGCAGATGCGGGCCGGTCGAGAGGCCCGTGGAGCCGACGTAGCCGATCACCTGCCCCGCCTGGACGCGCGCGCCGGACGCGATCGCGATCCGGCTCATGTGCGCATAGCCGGTGCCGAGGCCGCCGCCGTGCTCGATCCGCACATAGTTGCCGTGACCCCCGCGACGCCCGGCGAACGAGACGACGCCGTCGCTGACGGCGAAGATCGGCGAACCGTAGGGCGCGCCGAAGTCGATGCCCGAATGCATGCGGGCATAGCCCAGGATCGGGTGGCGGCGCAGACCGTAGCCCGACGTCATGCGGCCCTTGACCGGAGTGATCATGCCTCCGGCCATACCCCCCGCGATGCCGCCGCCCACCGCCTGCTGCCGGTCCATGCCGGCCGCGTCGACGAAGCGGCCGTCCTTCCAGCGCACGAGCTGCACGCGTGGCTTGCCGTCGCGTTCGAGCCCCGCATAGACGAGATCGCCGACCTCGCTATCGCCCCCGGCGGCGCGCTTATAGGAGACGATCATGTCGAACTGGTCGGTCGGCGCCATGTCGCCGTCGAGGCTGAGATGCGCGGCGATCGTCTGGAGGTACTGCTCGATGGCCCGCATCGGCGCGCCGGCGGCGCGCGCCGTGCGGTAGAGGCTGGGGCCGACGGTGCCGCGAATGCGCAGCGGCGTGGCGTCGACGGCTACCGGCCGGCGGGCGATGGTCAGCCCGGCATCGCCGCGCTCGACCGCGAGATCGAGGTCGAAGCGCGCGCGGAAGGCGAGCTTGTCGAGCGGCCTGGGTTCGCCCGGGCCGGCGCGGCGGCCGAGCGTCACGGCAACGCGCGTCCCCGGCTTCATCTCGCCGAGCGGCATGACCGCGCCGACGAGCGTCGCGGCGCGGGCGGCGTCGGCGGCGCCGACCCCGGCGCGCTGGAGCATGCGGGCAAAGCCATCGCCTTCGCCCAGCGTGGCGACGAGCCGGAGGCTCGGCCGCTCGGGCACGCTGGCGAGCGGCCGCACCGCGGCGCCCATGCTCACATGCGGCGGCCGCCCGCTGTCGCCGCCCAGGGCCAGCGGTGCGATCATCCGGCTGCGGAACTCGTCGCGCACCGCCGCATCGGCGGGCACGGCGGCCGCCGCCTCCACGGCCGAGAAGTCGGGCCAGAAGGCCAGTGCCGCGACGCCCAGCGACAGCATCGCCGCGAAGCCGCGATACCAGCGCGCGCTGCCGATCTCTTCGGCCAGGTCATGGGCAAGGTCGAGCTTGCGGAAGCCGCGTTCGATGCGGGTGCGCCAGCCGTCGCGGGCGGTCGCGCCCTGCGCAGGCGGCGGCGCGCAAGCCTGGGCGCCGCTGCCGATGCCGTCGAACTGGTCGCGTGGTCTGTACAAGGAGCCGGTCCCCGCGCGCGGCCGCAAGGGGCCGCCGTTCCGCATCCGATCCTTGCGTGCTCAGGGTTAATCTTTCGCTAAATCCCGTGGATTCTCGGGTGCGCGCAGGATCATGGTCGTGTTGGAGGAGAAAAAGTCGATCTTGTCCTGATAGGAAAAGACGTGATTGTACAGGCCGTTGAGCGCCTTGCGCGCGCCGGCCTCGACAAGCTGATGCGCGAAATCGCGCGGCCGCGTCCAGACGATCGGCCGCGCTTCTCCGCCCAGCGCGATAATTTCCATTCCCGCCGCTTGCGCGAGATAGCGCGCCTTGTTGATGCCGATCGCGGTCAGATGCGACAGGTCGCCGTTCTGGTTCCTGAGGCCGAAGGGCGAATCGCCGTTGGGAAAGCGCGCGAGGAAATGACCGCCGCTGCCAAGCAGGGTTTTCACGGCGGCCAGGAAATCCAGTATCTCGGTCCTGGGGATATGCTCCAGTACGTCGATCGCGACGACGAGATCGAAAGAGCCGGGGGCGAAAGTCGCAAGGTCGCTCGCCGGGCGGGCATCGAAACCCGCTTGTGCGGCGATGTCGACGAGCAGGGGGTTGGCCTCGGTCCCGCAGGCCGACCAGCCCTGCGCACGCGCGAAGCCGAGGAAGCTGCCGTTGCCGAAGCCGATCTCCAGGACGCGGCGTATGGGCGCGCCGCCGCCGCCGGTCTTCTTCAGCTCCTGCCGGAAATAGGCCCCGTCAACCTTCGAAAAATGGCCGAACGGCCGCCCGTCCCAGGTTTTCCATTCAAGATAGGAGCTGTCGTAAATGTCAGCGTCGGGCTTCGCGGCCTCCCGCGATTGTCCTGCGATCGCCATGCGGAGCGCTCCCGATAAATGGGGGGAACGGAACCGCGAGGCCCGCCCGCCACCTGTAGACCGGCTGCGGCATTAGCACGGCCTTGCGCCGGCCGATATCCGGCTTTGGCCGCGATCCTGTGGATCATTGCGCGCCGGCGCGACGGGTAGAGCCCCTGCGCCTTGCGGGTGATTGGGGGCGGTGCCACATTGCACGATGAAATGGCCAGTTTTCCCCTCGGACGAGCGCCCGCCGGCGCCGATTCCCGGGTCAAGGCGGTGCTTGGACCGACCAACACCGGCAAGACCCATCTCGCCATCGAACGGCTCTGCGCGCATTCCAGCGGGGCGATCGGCTTTCCCCTGCGGCTGCTGGCGCGCGAGGTCTATGACCGGGTCTGCGCGATCAAGGGCGAGAACCGCGTCGCGCTGATCACCGGCGAGGAGCGGATCGAGCCGAAGGACGCGCGCTGGCTGCTCTGCACCGCCGAGGCGATGCCGGTCCTGAGCGGCCGGCCTGGCCGGCCCGCCGAAGGGCCCGTGGGCAGGGATCTCGCCTTCGTCGCGCTTGACGAGGCGCAGCTCGCCGCCGACCGCGAGCGCGGGCACGTGTTCACCGACCGGCTGCTCCATGCGCGCGGCCGCGAGGAGACGATGATCCTGGGCGCGGCGACGCTGGAGCCGATGATCCGGGCGCTGGTGCCCGAGGCGGAGGTCGTCGGCCGTCCGCGCTTCTCGACGCTCAGCCACACCGGCGCGCTCAAGCTTTCGCGCGTGCCGCCAAGGAGCGCGATCGTCGCCTTCTCGGCCGAGCAGGTCTATGCAATCGCCGAGATGCTGCGCCGCTTCCGTGGCGGCGCGGCGGTGGTGATGGGTGCGCTGAGCCCGCAGACGCGCAACGCGCAGGTCGCGCTCTACCAGTCGGGCGAAGTCGACTACCTCGTCGCCACCGACGCGATCGGCATGGGGCTGAACCTTGACGTCACCCACGTCGCCTTTGCCGGCCTGTCCAAGTTCGACGGCGTGCGCCAGCGGCGGCTGACCACCGCCGAGATGGCGCAGATCGCCGGCCGCGCGGGCCGCCACCAGCGCGACGGCACGTTCGGCACGCTCGCCGGAACCCGCGGCCATGACGCCATGTTCGCCGACGAGGAGGTCTATGCGATCGAGGAGCACCGCTTCCCGCCGCTGACCCGCCTGTTCTGGCGCGAGGCCGAGCCGCGCGATGACAGCCTTGCTACATTGATCGCCGACCTGGAGGCGCCGCCGGCGCTGCCGCAGCTCGCGCCAGCCCCCGAGGCGATCGACCTCGCCGTGCTCCGGCGGCTGGCCGAGGAGCCGGAGATCGCCGCCACGGTGCGCAGCCCCCAGGCGGTGCGGCGTTTCTGGGAGGCGTGCAGGCTGCCCGATTTCCGCCAGCAGGGCGCGGAAACGCACGCCCGCTTCGTCGCCCGGCTGTGGGAAGACCTGCGCCACGGCATGCTGGGCAGCGATTATGTCGCGAACGCCATCGCCGCGCTCGATAACGTCTCCGGCGATATCGACGCGCTGCAGCACCGCATCGCCTCGATCCGGAGCTGGGCCTATATCGCGCAGCGGCCCGACTGGGTGCTGGCCAGGGAAGAGATGGCCGCCCGCGCCCGCGCGGTGGAGGCGCGACTGTCCGACGCGCTGCACGGCCGGCTGACCGAACGCTTCGTCAACCGCCGCACGGCGGTGCTGATGAAGAAGCTCGGCCCCGACGCGGCGCTGCTGCCGGTGCGGCTCGACGGCGAGGACGTGCTGGTCGACGGCGAGCATATCGGCTCGCTCGAAGGCTTCCGCTTCGTCGTCGACCCGGCCGTGCGCCATGCCGATCGCAAGCTCCTGCTGGCCGCGGCGGAGCGGCATGTGCCCGCCTTGCTGGCCGAAAGGGCGGAACAATTGACACAGGCGATTGCTGCCGGGGTCGCGCCGCTTTCGCTCGCCGCGGGCACCATCGCGTGGGAAGGGCGTTCGCTGTCCCGCCTCGCTCGCGGCCGCTCGCCGCTGGCGCCGCAGCTCGTCCCCGATCCCTCGCTCGACGCGCTGCCGGCGCCGGCGCGCAAGGCGCTCGTCGCCGCGCTCGAGGGCTGGCTGGCCAGGGCGCTCGAACCGCTCGCGCCGTTGCGCAAGCTGGAGGCCGCCATGACGTCGCGCGAGGCCGGGCCGGAGCTGCGCGCGCTGCTGATCCGGCTGGTCGAGGCGTGCGGCATGCTGGAGCGGCGTGATTCGGGCCTCGACCGGCTCGACAAGGGGCAGCGCGCGATGCTCGCCAGGCTGGGCGTGCGGGTCGGCGCGCTGGACCTGTTCGTGCCGGCGATGCTGCGTCCGGCGGCGCTGGCCGCCTGGCGTGACATCGCCGGCGACGAGCGGCCGCGGCCCGACCCGGCGATGCCGCCGACGCTGGCCGCGACGGGACGCTCGCCGCCGCCCGGCTATCGCGCGCTGGGCAAGCAGTGGCTGCGGATCGACATGGCCGAGAAGCTGCTGCGCGATGCCCATGCCGCGCGCATCGCCGCGGGACGGCGGCCGTTCGGGCTCGATCCGGCCAAGGCAGTGTCGATGGGGCTGACGACCGCGAGCTATGCCCGCCTGCTGCGGCTGGGCGGCTTCCAGCCGCGATCGCCCAAACCCCTGCGCGAAGGCGCGCATGGGCCGCCGGCGCCGCTCGCCTGGCGCTGGCGGCCGCCGCGTCGCCGGGCGGAACCCGCGCCGGTGGCGGCGCGGCGGGCCGAGGGCGCCTTCGCGGTGCTGGCCGAGCTGGTTCGCTAGGCCTGGGGCGCGGCGGTGCGGATCGACAAGCTGCTCTGGTACCTGCGGCTGGCCAGGACGCGCGCCATTGCCCGGACGATGGCCGAGCAGGGGCATATCCGGCTCAATTCGCGCCGGGTCGAGCGCGCGCACCAGCAGGTGGCGGCGGGCGACGTGCTGACCGTTCCGCTTGCCGGGGGCGCGCGCGTGATCGAGCTTCTGGCCCTGCCGCATCGTCGCGGTCCGGCGGTCGAGGCGCAAAGCTGCTACCGGGTGCTTGACGAGGGCCGCGCTTTTCCCATAGCAGCGGCCGACTCCCCCGATGCTGCCATAGAGGATTTGCAGCCATGACTTATGTCGTCACCGATCTGTGCATCCGCTGCAAGTACATGGATTGCGTCGAAGTCTGCCCGGTAGACTGCTTCTATGAGGGCGAGAACATGCTCGTCATCAACCCCAGCGAGTGCATCGACTGCGGCGTTTGCGAGCCCGAATGCCCGGCCGAGGCGATCCTGCCCGATACCGAGAGCGGGCTGGAACAGTGGCTGGAGCTGAACGCCAAGTATTCGGCCGAATGGCCCAACCTCACCTCCAAGCGGGATTCGCCGGCCGACGCCGACGAGTTCAAAGGTGTTGAAAACAAGTTCGACCTCTATTTCTCCGCCGAACCCGGCGAGGGCGACTGAGCAGCGGCGCAGGCGCGCCTCCCCGCGAACCGCAGGCCTGCGGCGGGAAGGTTGTTCCGTCCCGTCAAGGCGTTGTCGCATATCGCCGCGGCACGCGCCCGCCCCGCACCCAGGCAACCCGGCGCAAGTCCCGCCCCGGTTCGCGCGCGCGAACCGGGCTTTTTGGCGTGCCTCTGGTAATATTGTTACCAAGGTGCTATATAGGACAGCGCTGCCGGGGCGTTTCACGCCCCTGTCGGCAGCAGGCATCTTGAAAGGCAGGGTCGCAGCAATCGGTTGATGGGGCATCGGACCGCAAACAACAGAGTCGCCGGTTCGTCGTTCTCCAAATCAGCCAGCGCAGGCGTGCACCTGCAGGAAAGGACTATACATGGCAGCCAGGGCTAACGCCTTCGACGTTGGTGATTACGTTGTTTACCCCAAGCACGGTGTCGGCCGGGTCATCGAGCTGCAGAATCAGGAAATCGCCGGCATGCAGCTCGAGCTTTACGTGCTGCGGTTCGAGAAAGAGCGGATGACGCTGCGGGTGCCGGTCAACAAGGTGGAATCGATCGGCATGCGCAAGCTGTCGTCGGACAAGACGCTGCGCGAGGCGCTGGACACGCTCACGGGCAAGCCCCGGGTCAAGCGCACCATGTGGTCGCGCCGGGCGCAGGAATACGAAGCCAAGATCAACTCGGGCGACCTCGTGTCGATCGCCGAGGTGACGCGCGACCTGTTCCGTGCCGACGACCAGCCGGAGCAGAGCTATTCCGAGCGCCAGATCTTCGAAGCCGCCTCCTCGCGCCTGGCGCGCGAGCTTGCCGCGATGGAGAAGACCGACGAGCCCGCCGCGCTCGAGAAGATCCTCGCGATCCTCAACGAGCACGCGCCGAAGTATTACGAGACGGCGGCCACCGCCTGACATCCCGCGCTTGGCGAAGAATCACCAGAAGGGCCGCTCCGCAAGGAGCGGCCCTTTCTGTTTCGGCGGCGCCGGCGTTGCCGGCGGCGCGGATCGGGGGAGGGGGGACATTCCAGCTTCCGGCCAGCTTCCGGCCGGCTGCCGGCTTCCGCCGGTCGCAAATCGGGAACGGCTTTCGGTTCGCTGCGTGCGGCGCCTCGCCGGGATCGGTCCGCCGCACCCCGCGCTCGAACTGGCGGCATATCGCCCGCGATCGACGGCGAC
>JBAYPJ010000066.1:0-20862 GCA_041677785.1 Novosphingobium sp.
CCACCTGCACTACACCGCGCTGCCCGACTGGGCGCAGACGCTGGGCATGGTCTTCTCGATCATGCTGTGGATGCCGAGCTGGGGCGGCATGATCAACGGCCTGATGACGCTGAACGGCGCCTGGGACAAGGTCCGCACCGATCCGATCATCCGCATGATGGTGATGGCGCTGGCCTTCTACGGCATGAGCACCTTCGAGGGGCCGATGATGTCGATCAAGTCGGTCAACAGCCTGTCGCACTACACCGACTGGACCATCGGCCACGTCCACTCGGGCGCGCTGGGCTGGAACGGCATGATCACCTTCGCGGCGATCTACTACCTCGTCCCGCGCCTGTGGCAGCGCGAGCGGCTCTACAGCCTGCGCTGGGTGAACTGGCACTTCTGGCTCGCGACGCTGGGCATCGTCTTCTACGCCGCCTCGATGTGGGTGGCGGGAATCACCCAGGGGCTGATGTGGCGTGAGTACGGCGCCGACGGCTACCTGGTGAACAGCTTCGCCGAAACGATCGTCGCGCTCCACCCGATGTTCCTGCTGCGCGCCTTCGGCGGCCTGCTCTACCTTACCGGCGGTGCGATCATGGCCGCGAACGTCTGGCTGACGATCGTCGGCAGGCTGCGCGACGAGGCGCCGCTGCGCCAGGCCGCCTACGACCCGGCGCAGGACCGGCCGCTCGCCGGCGGGCAGGCGAAGCCGCTGCCCGCGCGGGAGGCGCCCGAACCCGATCTCGTTCCTGCCGAATAAAGGGCCGATGCGATGACTTCCTCTTCACCCGTGCTCGAAGGGCACAAGAAGCTCGAGCGCAACGTCTCGCTGCTGGGCCTGTTCGCCTTCATCACCGTCGCCATCGGCGGCATCGTCGAGATCGCGCCGCTATTCTGGATCGACAACACGATCGAGAAGGTGAAGGGCATGCGGCCCTACACCCCGCTCGAGCAGGCCGGGCGCGACATCTACATCCGCGAGGGCTGCTACACCTGTCACAGCCAGATGATCCGCCCGTTCCGCGACGAGGTGGAGCGTTACGGCCACTACAGCCTTGCGGCCGAAAGCATGTACGACCACCCGTTCCAGTGGGGCTCGAAGCGCACGGGGCCGGACCTCGCGCGCGTCGGCGGCCGTTATTCGGACGAATGGCACGTCCAGCACCTCAAGGACCCGCGCTCGGTCGTGCCGGAATCGGTGATGCCGCCCTATGCGTTCCTTGCCGATCGCGATCTGCAGGCGGGCGACATGACGTCGCATCTCACCGCGCTTTCCCGCGTCGGCGTTCCCTATACCAAGGCCGACATCGCCAGGGCCAACGCGGATCTTGCGGTCCAGGCCGATCCCGACGCCGATGCCGCCGACTTCGCCCAGCGCTATCCCAAGGCGCAGGTCCGCGACTTCGACGGCAATCCGCAGCGGCTGACCGAGATGGACGCGCTGGTCGCCTATCTCCAGGTGCTCGGCACGCTGGTCGACGTCAACGCCGCCGCCGCGCAGGAGGATCTGGCCAAGGAGAAGGGCCGGTGAGCCTCCATTCCACTTATGATGCGCTGCGACATCTTGCCGATAGCTGGGGCCTGGTCGCCATGCTCGTTGCCTTCGTCGGCTTTGCCGTCTGGCCGTTCCGGCCGGGCGCGCGGGAGGCGAACGAGAATGCGGCCCGGATGATCTTCGAAAGCGACGACCATGACGACTAAGCGCATCGACGACGCCACCGGCGTCGAAACCGTCGGCCACGAATGGGACGGCATCGAGGAACTGAACAATCCGCTGCCGCGCTGGTGGCTGTGGAGCTTCTACCTCTCGATCCTGTTCGCGATCGGCTATGTCATCGTCTATCCGGCGATCCCGCTGCTCAAGACCGGCACGCCGGGCCTGTGGGGCTGGTCGAGCCGCGGCCAACTCGCCGAGGAGACCGCCCGGGCCCAGCAGCAGCGCGCCGGCCTGATGGCCAGGCTCGCGGCGACGCCGATCGAGGCGCTGCCCGATGATCCCGAACTGATGAAGACGGCGGTCGCCGGCGGCCGGGCCGCCTTCCGGGTCAACTGCGTCCAATGCCACGGCGCCGGCGCGGCCGGCGTGCCGGGCCTTTATCCCAACCTCAACGACGACGACTGGCTGTGGGGCGGAAACCTCCGGGAGATCGAGCAGACGATCGCCCACGGTATCCGCCAGCCGGACGACGAGCGGACGCGCACCAGCATGATGCCCGCATTCGGCCGTGACGGCCTGCTGACGCCGGCGCAGAGCGAGGACGTCACCAGCTATGTCCGCACGCTGTCGGGGCTCGAGAAGCGCAGCGCGGCCGCGGCCCGCGGCGCGGAGCTGTTCGCGGCCAACTGCGCCACCTGCCACGGCGCCGACGGCAAGGGCAGCCGCGAGTTCGGCGCGCCGGACCTGACCGACGCGATCTGGCTCTACGGCGGCAGCCGCGAGGCGATCAACGCGACGCTGACCAACGCGCGCGCCGGCGTCATGCCGGCCTGGAGCGGCAAGCTCGATCCGGTGACGATCAGGATGCTGGCGGCCTACGTCCATTCGCTCGGCGGCGGCGAGGACTTCGCCATGGCGGCTGGGCCGGAGGCAGAGCCCGATGCTCGCCCCTGAAGCCCCGGGGGCCGGCGCCCCGCTCTACGAAAAGCGCAAGGCGGTCTTCCCCAAGGCCGTCAAGGGCAAGTTCCGCTCGATCAAGTGGTTCTGGATGGTCGTGACGCTGGCCATCTACTACGGTACGCCCTACCTGCGCTGGGATCGCGGTCCCTATGCTCCGGACCAGGCGGTGCTGATCGATCTCGAGCGCCGCCGCTTCTACATGTTCAGCATCGAGATCTGGCCGCAGGAATTCTATTTCGTGGCCGGGCTGCTGATCATGGCCGGCATCGGCCTGTTCCTGGTGACGAGCGCGGTCGGCCGCGCCTGGTGCGGTTATTCCTGCCCGCAGACGGTCTGGACCGACCTCTACCAGCACATCGACCGTCTGATCGACGGCGACCGCAACGCACAGATGCGTCTGCAGAACGCGCCCTGGACCGCGGGGAAGATCGGCAAGCGGGCGCTAAAGTGGTCGATCTACCTGCTGATCGCCTTCGCCACCGGCGGCGCGTGGATCATGTATTTCGCCGATGCGCCGACGCTGCTGCGCGAGTTCTGGACGGGCCAGGCCGCGCCGATCGCCTATTCGACCGTCGCCGTGCTGACGGCGGCGACCTTCGTTCTGGGCGGCTTCCTGCGCGAGCAGGTCTGCGTCTACATGTGTCCCTGGCCGCGCATCCAGACGGCGATGCTCGACGAGAAGTCGCTGATCGTCACCTACAAGGGCTGGCGCGGCGAGCCGCGCGGAAGTGTCAAGGAGGCAAGAACCTCGTCCGTTCCGCTCGGCGACTGCATCGACTGCAACCAGTGCGTCGCCGTCTGCCCGACCGGGATCGACATCCGCGAGGGGCCGCAGATCGGCTGCATTACCTGCGCGCTATGCATCGACGCCTGCGATCAGGTGATGACGCAAGTGGGCCGCAAGCCTCGGCTGATCGACTATGCCACCCTGGAAGGCTGCGAAAGGGAGGCGGCGGGCGGGCCGGCCGAAAGCGTGGTCAAGGCGATCCTGCGCCCGCGCACGATGGTCTATTTCGCCGGCTGGTGCGCGATCGGCGCCGTGCTGCTCTTCGCGCTCGGCACGCGCGAGCACCTCGGGCTCTCGGTCGGCAAGGACCGCAATCCGTCGTTCATGCTGATGAGCGACGGCAGCGTCCGTAATGCCTACACGCTCAAGCTGCGCAATATGGAAAGCCGGCCGCGGCAGATGGTGATCGGGTTGACCGGGCTGGAGGGCGCGACGATGTGGAGCGACGACATGCCGCGCGCCGCCGCCGCCCGGTCTCTGGCCCGCACTGTCGCCCCGGACCAGACGGAGCCGATCCGGCTCTACGTCATTGCGCCGTCGGGCACGAAGGCCCAGGACTTCAGCTTCAGCCTGCGTCCGCTTGACATGGAAGGCGGGGCGGTAACCAAAGAGACACGCTTCGACACGCCAGGAGGCGACGAATGAGCACGAACGCCAGACGCGGTTTCACCGGCCGCCACATGACCGCCATCATGATCGCCTTTTTCGGCGTCGTCGCCGCGGTCAACATCCTGATGGCGCGCCTTGCCGTCGGCACGTTCGGCGGCGTGGTGGTGGAAAACTCCTACGTCGCCAGCCAGCATTTCAACCGCTGGCTGGACGAGGCGGCGGCGGAAAAGGCGCTCGGCTGGAGCGCCGAGGCGGGGCGGGCCGCCGACGGCCGGCTGTCCGTCACCGTCCGGGGCCTGCCGCCCGGCGAGGCCGTGCTTGCCGGCATGGCGCGTCATCCGCTCGGCCGGCAGCCGGATCAGGCGCTGGCCTTCGCCGCGCAGGGCGGCGGGCGTTTTCTTTCGCTCCAGCCGTTGCCTACCGGCCGCTGGCGAGTGCGTCTGGAAGTCCAGGCGGCGGGCACGACGTGGCGCGCCGAGGAGGATGTACAGTGAACGCGATCGTGCCGATCTCCGATGAGCGGCTGGAGGAAACCGTCCTGCTGGTGCCCGCCATGCATTGCGGCGGCTGCATGGCCAAGGTCGAGCGCGGGCTGGAGACGCTGCCGGAAGTGGCCCGGGCCCGGGTCAACCTGTCCGCCCGGCAGGTCCGGGTGCAGCATCATCCGGGGCTGGGCGTGCCGGAACTGGTGGCGGCGCTGGAAAACATCGGTTTCGCCAGCCAGCCGCGCGCCGACGTGGTGGCGCCGCCATCGGCGGTGAAGCCGCTGCTCGCGCCGCTTGCCGTCGCCGGTTTCGCCAGCATGAACGTCATGCTGATGTCGGTCAGCATCTGGTCGGGCGCCGCCGGGCCGACGCGCGATCTGTTCCACTGGCTGTCGGCGCTGATCGGCGTCCCGGCCATCGCCTATGCCGGCCGCCCCTTCTTCTCGTCTGCCTGGAGCGCGCTCAGGCGCGGGCGGACCAATATGGACGTGCCGATCACGATCGGCGTCACCCTGGCGACGGCCCTCAGCCTTTACGAGACGATCGTCGGCGGCGGTCACGCATGGTTCGACGGCGCGCTGATGCTGCTGCTTTTCCTCCTGGCCGGGCGCACGCTGGATGCGGCCATGCGCGACCGTGCCCGCGCCGGCGTCGATACCCTGCTGCGCCAGGCGGCGACGGGCGCGATGGTGGTGGGGCAGGACGGGGCGGTGTCCTGGGTATCCGCCGACCGGATCGTGCCGGGCAGTCTCATGCGCGTGGCCGCCGGCGAGCGGCTGGCGGCCGACGGCGAGATCGTTGCGGGCGAAACCGCGGTCGACCAGTCGCTGCTGACGGGGGAAAGCGCGCCGGTCGCGGTGCGGGGCGGCGATAGCGTCCATGCCGGAACGCTGAACCTCCACGCGCCTGTCGACGTGCGTGTGACGGCAACGGGCGACGACACATCCCTGGCGGAGATCGCGCGTCTGATGGAAGCGGCCGGGCAGGCGCGCTCGGCCTACGTGCGGCTCGCCGACCGCGCCGCGCGCATCTATGCGCCGGCGGTCCATACGCTGGCGCTGGTGAGCTTCATCGGCTGGCTGGTGGCCGGAGCCAGCGTCTATAACGCTACCGTCATCGCCATCGCGGTTCTGATCATCACCTGCCCTTGCGCGATCGGGCTGGCGGTGCCGGTGGCGCAGGTCGCCGCCTGCGCGGGGCTCATGCGCCAGGGCATCATGGTCAAGGACGGCAGCGCGCTGGAGCGGCTGGCCCGCATCGACCGCGCGCTGATCGACAAGACCGGCTCGCTGACGCTGGGCCGGCCGGCCCCGGCGGCGGACGTACTGGCCGCCCTCTCGGCGGAGGAGGCGGCAGTCGCGCTCGCGCTGGCGTCGCACAGCCGCCATCCGCTGTCGCGCGCGCTCACCGTCGCGCTCGCCGGCGAAGGGCACGTCGCGGCCGCGGTCGAGGATGTCCGTGAGACCCCCGGCCTGGGCATGCGCGGCCGGTGGAACGGCATGGAGGTGGCGCTGCGCCGGCCGGACGTGGCGGGGCAGAGCGCGACGGCGCTCGATATCGCCGGGCGGCCGATCCGGCTCATCCCCTTCGTCGATCAGCTTCGGCCCGACTGCGGCGAGGCGCTGGCAAGGCTCACGGCCATGGGCGTGTCCTGCTCGATCCTTTCGGGCGACAATGCGCGCGCGGTGTCCCCGATCGCCCGCGCGACCGGCCTGACCGCCCAGGCGAACGCGAGCCCGGCGGACAAGCGCGATGCCATCGCCCGGCTGCAGAATGCCGGGTACCGGGTGCTGATGGTCGGCGACGGCCTCAACGATGGGCCCGCGCTGGCCGCGGCGGACGCGTCGATCGCGCCCGCTTCGGCGAGCGACGTGGGCCGGCAGGCGGCGGATATCGTCTTCCTCGGCGACTCGCTGCTGGGCCTGCCGCGCGCGCTGCAGGGTTCGCGGCGGACGATGGCGGTCGTACGCCAGAACCTGGGCCTGGCGATCGGCTACAACGTCCTGGCCGTCCCGCTCGCGATCCTGGGCTATGTCACCCCGCTCGTGGCTGCCATTGCCATGTCGACCAGTTCGATCCTGGTGATCGCCAACTCGCTCCGGCTCGCCAGGGCGCGGCCATGATCGGCCTCGCCGTCCTGATCCCGATCGCCCTGATCATGGGCCTGTGCGGCCTTGCCGCTTTCTTCTGGGCGCTGAAGCGCGGACAGTTCGAAGATATGGAAGGCGCGGCCGCGCGCATCCTGATCGACGACGAGGCGGGCGGGGCATGAAGCCGGCCGCCCTGTTCGGCCTCATGGCGCTCCTTCCCGCCGCGATTGGCGCGGCGGCGCCCGCGCAGGGCGGGACGGTCACGGCGCTGCTGTGCGCCGAGGACGGAATCGCGCGGACCGTTTCGATCCCTCTGGACCCCGCTCGGCCCGGACCCGATGAAAGCAGGGGCTGCTGCAAGGGCTGTCACGGCGGCAACGCGCGCAAGCGGGGCCAGTGCCATATTTGACGCACCGCAATGTAGCGTGCGCTGAGCGGCGATAACACGGCTCGCATGTGGCCGTACTTTCCAGATCTGCTCGCGACGCCGGTGCCCCGATACACCAGCTTCCCCACAGCGGCCGAATTCGGGCCGCAGGTGGGCGCGGGGGAATTCGCCGTCGCACTGGAAAGCGCCACCGGCGACGTCTCGCTTTATATTCACATTCCCTTTTGCGAGGCGATCTGCTGGTACTGCGGCTGCAACACCAACCGGAGCAACCGGCGGGAACGCCTGGCCGCCTACCTCGACGCGCTGCATGGCGAGATCGCGCTGGTCGGCGCGCGGCTGCCGCCCACCGCGCGGGTGCGCCGGATCGCCTTCGGCGGCGGCAGTCCCAACGCCATACCGCCCACCGATTTCGTCAGGCTGATGCTCGCGCTGACGCAATGCTTCACGCTGGATGATCCCGTTATCTCGGTCGAACTCGATCCGCGCTCGATGGACCTGTCCTGGGCCGGCGTCCTGTCGGGCGTCGGCGTCGGGCGGGCCAGCCTGGGCGTGCAGACCTTCCAGCCGGATCTGCAGCGGGCGATCGGCCGGGTGCAGCCGCTTCACCTGATCGAGACCTGCACCGAACTGCTGCGGCAGGCGGACGTCGCGTCGATCAACTTCGATCTGATGTACGGGCTTCCCGGCCAGACCCTCGCCGATCTCGATGCCACGCTGGACCAGGCATGCCGGCTCGGGGCCGATCGCATTGCGTTGTTCGGCTATGCCCACGTTCCCCAGCTCATCGCCCGCCAGCGGCGTATCGACGGCTCGGCGCTGCCCGACCAGAAAACGCGCTTCGAGATGGCCGAGCGCGGCCATCGCCGACTGATCGAGGCCGGTTACGTGCCGGTCGGTTTCGACCACTTCGCGCGGCCCGGCGATCCTCTGGCCGAGGCGGCCGCCAGCGGGCGGCTGCGTCGCAACTTCCAGGGCTTTACCGATGACGATGCACCGGTGCTGATCGGCCTCGGCGCTTCCGCCATCAGCAGCTTCCCGCAGCTTCTCGCGCAGAACGAGAAGAATCCGGGGCGCTACCAGATGATGCTCTCGCGCGAGCGGCTGACCGTCGCGCGCGGCATTCAGCGCTCGGCCGACGATCGCCTGCGGGGGAAGATCATCGAGGACCTGCTCTGCACCGGGCGCGCCGTGATCGGCGATGCGCTGATCGATGAGGCGGCGGCGCGCCTGGGGCGGTTCGTGGAACGCGGCCTTGCCGAACTGGCGTGCGGCACGCTGGTGCTGGCGGAGGCGGCGCTGCCCTATGCCCGCACGATAGCCGCGCTGTTCGATCCCTATCGCGGCGATTCGATCCGGCGCTTCAGCTCGGCGGTGTAGATGGGGGCGGGCGGCCTTTTACCCTCGGTGAATTACGGATATTCGGCCGCTCGTTGCAGGTCGATAGAAAAGATAATAAATTAAATGCTGAGGTGGTGAGACCATGAATGCCTGTGCGCAATGTGCCGTCCGCGACACGGCGATCTGCCGGTCGCTGACGGCGGATGAACTCGAGGCGCTGAGCAATCTGGGCCGGCACCAGACACTCAAGCGCGGCCAGACGATGGTGTGGCAGGGCGACAAGTCGCTTCTCGTGGGCAACGTCATCGAAGGCGTGCTCAAGCTTTCGGTGTCGACCGTGGACGGGCGCGAGCAGACGCTCGGCATCATGTTTCCCGGCGATTTCATCGGGCGGCCCTTTGGCCCCAAGACCAACCATTCGGTCGTGGCGCTCACCGACGCCGAGATCTGCACTTTCCGGCGCTCCGCGTTCGACGAATTCGCGCGCGGCCATCCGGAACTGGAGCACAGCCTGCTCCAGCGCACGCTGACCGAGCTGGACCGGACCCGCCAGTGGATGCTGCTGCTCGGCCGCAAGAGTGCGACCGGGCGCGTCGCCTCGTTCCTGCTCGAGATGAGCACGCGCGCCGTCAAGCCGTGCGACGATGCCGACATACCCGGATCGATCGAGTTCGAGCTGCCGCTGAGCCGCCAGGATATCGCCGACTTGCTGGGGCTGACGATCGAGACCGTCAGCCGGCAGATAACGCACTTGCGCGACGAAGGCGTGATCGAGACGCCGAGCCGGCGGACGATCGTGGTGTGCGACCCCGAACGGCTCGAGGCCTGCGCCGACGAGTCCTAGCCGACGGCATTGCCGACCCGCCAGCGCGAACCGGAGTTGTCATGAGTCCCCCGAAGTTGACCATTCACGGTGCCGGCCTGACGGTGACCGGCTCGTGTTTCGAATATGCCTTCGGCGGCCACCGCCTTTTGATCGATTGCGGCCTGTTCCAGGGTTCGCGCACACTCGAAGCGCTGAACCGCGAGCCGCTCGGCTTCGACCCGCGCAAGCTCGACGGCGTGATCGTCACCCATGCGCATATCGACCACAGCGGCCTGCTGCCCAGGCTCGTGGCCGAAGGCTATCGCGGTCCGATCTGGTGCACGAAGGCGACGCTCAATCTGCTGGAGGTCATGCTCCCCGACGCCGCGCGCATCCAGGAGCAGGACGTCGAGCGGCGCAACCGCCGCGCCGACCGTGCCGGCGACCGGGCGTTCGAGCCGACCTATACGGTCGAAGACGCCGCCCGCGTGATCGAGCTTGCCCGCACGGTGAAGCTGGGCGAGGCCATCGCGCCTTGCCCCGGCGTCAACGCGCGCTTCTGGAATGCCGGCCATATCCTCGGCTCGGCCTCGGTCGAAATCGCGGCCGGCGGAGTGCGCACGATCTTCTCGGGCGATCTGGGGCCGGCGCACAAAAGCTTCCATCCCGATCCGGCAGCCCCGTCCGGGTTCGACCACGTCGTCTGCGAAAGCACCTATGGCGACCGCGACAGGGACGAAGTGACCATCGAGCAACGCCGCGCGATACTGGAAAGCGAAGTGAAGGCCGCGCTGGGGCGGGGCGGGAACCTCGTCATCCCGGTCTTCGCGCTGGAGCGGACGCAGGAATTGCTGCTCGATCTGGCGCGGCTGATCAACACCGGGTGTCTGCAGGGCATTTCCGTCTTCGTGGATTCGCCGCTGGCGAGCAAGACCACCAAAGTATTCTGGCATCACCGCAAGGAGTTGGAGGACCTCGGCTCGGGCGAGGTGTTCCGTCACCCTTCGTTCCATTACGTCGAGAACGTGCTCGAATCGATGCGGCTCAACACCGTGTCGGGCGCGGTGATCCTGTCGGCTTCGGGCATGTGCGAGGCGGGGCGGATCAGGCACCATCTGCTGCATAACCTGCCCCGGCGCGATTCCACCGTGCTGTTCGTCGGCTTCCAGGCGCAGGGCACTCTCGGGCGGGCGATCGTCGATGGTGCGCAGCGCGTGCGCATTTCCGGTCGCGACGTGGCGGTGCGCGCCCAGATCCGCCGGATCGACAGCTATTCGGCGCATGCCGACCGCGGCGAGTTGCTCCAGTGGATCAAGGCCCGCGCGCCGATCTCCGGCAGCGTGTTCCTGACGCATGGCGAGGCAGGCGCGATCGAAGCCTTCCGGCGGGATCTGCAGAAGGATTTCGCCAGCGTGATCGCACCGGAAATCGGCGAGACTTACGAACTGTCCATCGGCGCGCCGGCGCGCCGGCTCAAGACAGGCCGGATCGAGCTTCGCGGGGTCATCAACCGGGACTGGCAGAACGCCTATGCCGATTTCGCCGCCAACCTGAAGCGGGAGTTGGAGCGCATCGAATCGCCCGGCAAGCGCGCGGAGGCGGTGACCCGGATGCGCGCGGTGATCGACGAGCTGGCGGCCGGCCGCTGACGGCCGCTGACCTGACCTGGCGCCGCGCCGGGCCGTTCTGTCGACGGCCGCGTCGCGGCGCGCGTGCGGTCGGAGCCCGCCGGCTCAGTGCCCCAGGATCAGCGGCACCTTGCTCGTGGCGAGCAGGCGCTTGGTCACGCCGCCGAAGGTCTCCATCAGGCGGCCCCGGCCGTAGGCGCCCATGACGACGTAGTCAGCCTGCCACCGGTCGCATTCCTCGGCGATCCGCGCGTCGGCGGGCTCGTCGTTCGGCGCGATGACGCGAACCTCGGCGTGAACGCCGTGGCGCGATAGATACTCGGCCGCTTCGGCCGGATCGGTCCGGTCCGAGCTTTCGCCGACCATGAATATCTCGACCTCCTTGGCCAGCGCCAGCAGCGGCACGCAGGCCCGCAGCGTCGTGGCGCAGGGAGCCTGGCCGTCCCACGCGACCAGCGCGCGGTCTAGCGCCAATTGCCGGTATGCTTCGGGAACCGCGACGACCGGCTTGCGCGCGCGCATCACGACGCGGCTGGCGATGTCCAGCATATCGGGATGGCGCGTGCTGTCGAGCTTCCGGTTGAGCACGATCACGTCGGCCAGCATGGCGGCGTCGAGCACGGCGTCGCTCACCGTGTCGGTCTGATCGAGCCAGGTCCAGGACACGTCCTCGTTCGCCAGGCGTTGTTCGATCGCGGCCTTGTTCCTGGCTTCTTTCTCCCGTTCGATCTGGAGCAGGGTGGCCTGCTCGGTCGTGCCGTAGAGGTCGCCGATCACCACGATGGGCACCGTCACGTCCACGCAGGTCAGGTGGCCGCCGAGCGCCCGCGTCAGGTCGAGAGCGACCTGAAGCCGCGCTTCCTGGCCCGGGTCGTCATGTACCAGCAGAAGAACATTCTTCATCGTCACCTCCAACTCTCGCCGTGAAAGTAGGCAAGGCGTTTCCCGCCCCATACTGGTAATGCTACTTAGAGCATCCTGCACGATCTGCGACGCGGCATCCAGATGCTTTCCCATGGGAAAGCCGGCCAGCCTGCTAGATCAGGCGATGGCTGGGCGCGGGGCCGGACGTGGTCAGGCGTTCGAGCGTGGCCACCAGGATATGCTCCCTGAGCGGCTTGTCGAACACTTCGCAGAAGCCGGCCGTCCTGGCTCGCCGGGTTATCTCCGCGGTGCCGAACGCCGTCATCAGGATCGCCGGCCCCGTCCAGTCGCGCGCGCGCAGGCTTTCGAGCACGGTGATGCCGTCCACCGCCGGCAGGCGATAGTCGATGACGAGACAGGCCGCCGCCGCCACTTCGGGGTCCGCCAGCAAGGAATTCGCGCTGCCGAAGGCCTTTACGTCGAACCCGCGTCCGCGCAGGAGAAGCTGCAACGAGCGGCGGACGCCGGGATCGTCCTCGAGCAGCGCGATTTGCGGGCGCTTGTCCGGTGCTGTGCTAACTGGGGCATCCATAACGGTCGTCATCCTCGCGAGCAGACCCGTTGGCACGCCCGCCGGCGAAAATCGTTAGGTAATTGTCCGGACCGTCCGGCGCCGGGCGATCCCGCGCGCGGATCGAATGCTAGGTCCCGAGGCCCGCGGCAAAGGCGATCCTGAGCGCGTCCGACAGGCTGCGGACGTCCAGCTTGGTCATCAGGTTGGCCCGGTGAACCTCGACCGTGCGGGGAGAAATGCCGAGGTCGTAGGCGATCGTCTTGTTCGGCAGGCCCTTTGCCAGCCCCTCCAGCACATCGCGTTCCCTCGCGGTGAGCGCGCCCAGGATCGTCTCGGCGTCCGCGGCGCGGGCGGAGGCGCTTCGGGTGCTGGCGATCCGATCGAACGATTCCTCGATGGCGCCGATCAGCGCGGCCTTCTCGAACGGCTTTTCCAGAAAGTCCACAGCTCCGGCCTTCATCGCCCGGATGGCGGTGGACACGTCGCCATGGCCGGTCATGATCACGACCGGCATCGTCACCCCGCGCTCGGTAAGCTGGCCCTGGACCGCCAGGCCGTCGATCTCGGGCATGCGCACGTCCAGCAGGACGCAGCCATGCGCGACGTGCTTGACCTCCTTCAGGAAATCCTGCCCGGAACTCCAGGTTTCCACCTGATAGCCCGCCGTCTTCAGCATGAAGCCCACCGACCGACGGATCGCTTCCTCGTCATCGACGATGTGAACCAGTTTCCTGTCACTCATGACGCACCTTCCGTCTGCGCTCGCTGCAGGGTGAAATTGAACACGGAGCCGCCCCCTTCGCGGGGTTCCGTCCAGATACGGCCTCCGTTCGCCTCGACGATAGTGCGGCAGATGGAAAGGCCCAGGCCCATGCCTTCGTTCTTCGTGCTGACAAAGGCGTTGAAAAGCTGGTCGGCGACGGCCGGATCGATCCCCGGCCCGGTGTCGGACACGGACACGCGCACGAAGCCCGGATGGTCGGGACGCGTCGTAACGGTGAGCCGGCGCTCGGGGCAGTTGCTCATCGCCTCGCAGGCGTTGCGGATGAGGTTGATGACGACCTGCTGGATCTGCACCCGGTCGACGAACACCGGCGAGGCATAGGGATCGAGGTCGAACGTCGTTTCGACGCCGTGCTCGCGCGCCGCCATGAGGCCCAGGACCGAGGCCTCGTTGATCAGACCGGGCAGCGGTTCGATCGTCTTTTCCACCTCGCCGCGCGTCACGAAGTCGCGCAGGCGGCGGACGATATGACCGGCCCTGAGCGCTTCCTTGGCGGTTTCGTCGAGGGCTTCGCGCATCAGCGGGAAATCGTCCGGCGCTGGGCTGGCCAGCATGTCCCGCACGGCTTCCGCGTAGTTGGCGATCGCCGCGATCGGCTGGTTCAGCTCGTGGGCGATAGTCGAGGCCATTGTCCCCATCGCGCTGACCCGTGCGACGTGGATAAGCTCTGACTGGAGCGCTTCCAGGCGTTCCTCGGTCCGCCGGCGCTCGGTCAGGTCGCGCACGAAGCCGGTGAACAGCCGCTCGCGCCCCGTGATCGCCTCGCCGATGGCCAGTTCCATCGGGAAGGTCGTGCCGTCCTTCCTTTCGCCGATGACGATGCGGCCCGTGCCGATGATCCGCTTTTCCCCCGTCTCCAGATAGCGGCGAATGTAGCCGTCGTGCCGTTCGCGATCGGGCGAGGGCATCAGCATGCTGACGTTGCGGCCGATCGTTTCCTGCTCGGAATAGCCGAACAGCGCCTGCGCCGCCGCGCTGAACGACACCATGAGGCCGTTCTCGTCGATCACGACCATGGCGTCGGGAATCGTCGACAGGACGGAGCTGAGCAGGTTCTCGCGGGCGCGCAGGCGTTCTTCGTCCGCCCGCCGCTCGGTCACGTCGCAGACCACTTTGGCGAAGCCGCGCAGGCTGCCGTCGGGGTTGTAGAGGGCAGTGACGGTTATGGACGCCAGGAACTCGGAGCCGTCCTTGCGGAAAAGCCAGCCTTCCTCCTCGAGCTGGCCCGCCGCCGCCGCGCGGGCAAGGATGGCGGACGGCTCTCCTTCGGCGATCGCATCGGCGGGGAAGAAGCGCGAGTAGTGCTCGCCGCGCACCTCTTCCTCACGCCAGCCGGTCAGCCTTTCGGCGCCGTGGTTCCAGATGGTGACGTTGCCCAGGGGGTCCAGCATGTAGATGGCATAGTGCCGGGCGCCGTCGATAAGGAGGCTTAGCTCTTCGGCGAGTTGCGCCGTATCGGGCATCATGGCCCGGCGGCCCCGTGCGCGCGACGGCCCGATTGGTCACGGCGGGGAAGGCTTGCTATCGTGCGGCAAACATCGGCGGGGCGCCACGCCGGCATGGGCGAAGGCGCGTTCGCGGTGCGTTTCCCGCCCGATCCTCGTGAGGTAAGTCTCATGCCAGCCCAAAGAAAACCGCAATATAGTCAGCATAGTCAGCTTCGTCGGGAAACGCCAGCAGCGGCCGGGGGATGCGCGGGCGCAGGCTCAGGGACTATACGGATACCCCGCCGGGCCCGCAGACGGCAGCATTCCGGCATTTCCCGCAGCCCGAACTCATGGTGATCTGATCATGTCGATCCGGAATCTGACCGCTTTGCTTCATCCCCGCAGCCTTGCCCTGATCGGCGCGTCCGACCGGGCGGGAACGCTGGGAGGGATCGTGCTCGACAACGTGCTCGACGGCGGCTTCGCCGGCCGGATCAACGTGGTCAATCCGCGCCGCATCGAGCGCGCCGGCGTTGGCTGGGCGGCCTCGGTCGACGAACTCGCGGCTCCGCCCGATCTCGCGATCGTCATGACCCCGGCCGAGACGGTTCCGGGCATCGTCGAGCGGCTGGGCGCGATCGGGACGAAGTGCGTCGTCGTGATCTCGGGCGGGCTGACGCGGGAGAGCGGGCTGCAGCAGCGGATGCTCGACGCCGCGAAGCCGCACCTGCTCCGCATCGTCGGCCCCAACTGCCTCGGCCTCGTCGCGCCGCGCGCGAGGCTGAACGCGACTTTCGCGCGCACCGGCGCGCGGCCCGGCAGCCTTGCCCTCATTTCGCAGAGCGGCGCGCTGGTGACGGCGATGCTCGACTGGGCCGACGCGCGCGGCATCGGCTTTTCGGGCCTTGTCTCGGCCGGCGACATGGCCGACGTCGATGTCGGCGACCTCATCGACCTGTTCGCCACCGACCCGGCGACCGACGCCATACTGCTCTATCTGGAAGGCGTGACCAACGCCGCGAAGTTCCTGTCCGCCGCGCGCGCGGCGGCGGTCCACAAGCCCGTGATCGCGATCAAGGCGGGACGATCGCCGGTGGCGGCGCGGGCCGCCTTCTCGCACACGGGGGCGCTGGCCGGGTCCTACGACGTCTACCGCGCCGCCTTCGAGCGGGCGGGCATCGTCGCGGTCGATACGCTGACCGAACTGTTCGGCGCGGCGCAGACCCTGCGCCTGTGCCGCGAGGTCGGCGGAGACAGGCTGGCCATCGTCACCAACGGCGGCGGCGCGGGTATCCTTGCCGTCGACGCCATGGCGAATACCGGCGCGCGCGCGGCGGAGCTGGCTCCGGCAACCATCGCAGGGCTCGACGCGGTGATGCCGAAGGGCTGGTCGCGCGCCAATCCCGTCGACATCATCGGCGACGCCGGCCCTGACCGTTATCGCGCGGCCATTGCCGCGACGCTGCGGGACGAGAACGTCGACGCGCTGCTCGTCATGAACTGCCCCACCGGTCGGGCCGGCCCCGCCGATTTCGCTGCCGCCCTGGCCGAGACGGTTGCCGCGGCGCGGGGCGAGGGCAACCGCAAGCCGGTGCTCGCCTGCTGGCTCGGCGATGCCAACGCCCGCGATGCGCGCGCGGCGCTGGAGCAGGCCGGGATACCGCTCTATACCACACCCGAAGACGCCATTGCCGGTTTCGGCTATGTTCTGGCGGCGCGCGGCGCCAGGGCCAACCTGACCGATCGCCCCGCCGCCTCGCGCGAGGTCGTTCGCGACGTCGAGAGCGCGCGCGGCATCCTGGCCTCTGCCCGCGCCGAGAATCGCGTGGACCTGAACGAGATCGAGGGGAAGGACCTGCTCGCCGCCTATGGCATTCCGGTGGCGAGGACCCGCCTTGCGTCCGACGTGGCGTCCGTGGCGGCGGCGTGCGACGGGCTTGCCGCTCCCTTCGCGGTGAAGATCGTCTCGCCCGAGATTACCCACAAGGCCGATGTCGGAGGCGTGGTGCTGGGCCTCGACGATGCCGAAGCGGCCGAAGCGGCGGCCCGCGAGATGGCGGCGCGCATCGCCAAAGCGCGGCCCGACGCCCGGATCGCGGGGTTCGCGGTGGGGGAGATGATCGAGCGGCCTCATGCCTATGAAGTGCTGGCCGGGATCGCCACCGATGCGACTTTCGGCCCGCTGCTGATGGTCGGCGCAGGCGGCACCGCGGTCGAGGTGCTGGCCGACAAGGCGCTCACCCTGGCGCCGATCGATCATGCCGACGCGCTGGCGCTGATCGACCGGACGGCGATCGCGCGGCGGCTCAAGGGCTTCCGGAACGTGCCGCCGGCCGACATCGACGGGCTGGCCGACGTGCTCGACGCGCTCTGCGCCATGGTCGTCGATCTGCCCGATATCGTCGAACTGGATATCAACCCGCTGCTGGTTGACGCCCGCGGCGTCATCGCGCTCGACGCGCGCGTGCGGGTCACGTCCGATCCCCAGCCCGTGTCGCGCATGGCGCTGCGCCCGGCGCCGATGCACTGGTCGGCCGATCTCGTGACGCGATCCGGCCGGCGCATCCACGTGCGGCCGGTCCGCGCCGACGACGAGCCGCTGCTGGCCGAGTTCTTCGAGCACGTATCGCCCGAGGACCTGCGTTTCCGCTTCCTGGGAGGCGTGACGAAGGTGGAGCACGACCGGCTGGCGATGATGACGCGCGTGGACTACCGCCGGACGATCAGCTTCCTGGCGTTCGATGCTGAGCATGGGGCCGAGCGTCGGAACGTCATCGCCACCGCCATGCTGGTCACCGAACCCGACCGTGCGAGAGCCGAGGTCGCGCTGGCGACACGCGCCGACGCGAAGGGCGGCGGCGTGAGCTGGACCCTGTTCGAGCACGTGCTGCGCTATGCCAAGGCCGAGCGCATCGGCATGGTGGAGACGATCGAGTTCGCCGATCACGATGCGGCGCTACAGATGGCGCGGGAGCTTGGCTTTACCATCACCTCCGATCCCGACGATGCGACGCTGCGCATAGCCACGCGCAAGCTTTAGACGGTGCCTGCTCCCTCCAGTCCTATGATGTCGGAAGCGCCCGGGGCAGGGGGTAATTACCTTCGCGCTGGACAATGCCGGGACGGTTGATCCCCGGCTGCGGCGACGCGGATGGGCACCAATGCAATGGGTGCATGGCCGGGACGGCTTAGCGCCACCATCCTCTACATCGCGGCCGGAAGCCCGTGGCGGAAAGGCTATCGAAGTTTCGATGCTCGCCTGTGCGATGATTTGCACCAGTGTAAAGCGTGGATGCCCCAGTTCCTTCTCCAAACCCTATGCCCCTTGAGGCTCTCTTCGAAACTGGGGCGGCTTTTCCCGCGCGATGACTTTGGCATCTGCCGTGTGGCCCTCCGCTAGCTGGTAGTAGAGGCAGAGCGCTACTCCATCGCCTGAGTTGAGAAGCGTTGCCATCTTGTCCCCCGTGGGGAGAGGCTATGCTAATCGGCGCCTTACGCCAATTCCGTATATTAAGGGGATAAACCCCAATACTTCTCTTCGAACGAAGCACAAGCGGGCTGGTGAGATTTCTGCCGCCCGCCGCTGGCGAGTATGGTCCGCCCTGGAAAACCCGATCGCATTCCGAAGGGTTGGGAAGATATGCGAAGGACTACTTCGGCGTCGACAGGATCGGCATGGTCCACAGCATGTCGGAATGAATGGGCCTTGCGTCGCGGTGCTCCCAGGAAGCATTTTCGTCGGTTGCAAGGGCAAACCGTCCTATCGTCGAGCGGTGGGGCGCTTGTGTATGCAAATCAGGTGCATGGACATATCCGGTTGCTCCCTCCACCGCGATCATCAATAGCGCGGACGAACCGCAGCCGTTCCGGCTGTACTGCTCCGGAAAATCCGAATGCTACGCCGTTTCCTGAACGTATTCGAACCGTTCATCCTTGCGCTTTTCGGGACGGCCGTGCTCGCCTCGCTCCTGCCGCCGCGTGGGGGCCTGGTGCCGGTGTTCGATATCGCTGCCGATATCGGCATCGTGCTGCTTTTCTTCCTGCACGGGGCCAAGCTTTCGCGCCAGGCGATCGTTTCGGGCGCGCGGAACTGGCAGCTTCATCTCGCCGTGTTCCTTGCCACCTACGCGCTGTTCCCGGTTCTCGGGCTCGGGATGAGCCTGCTGCCCGGGCTCTCGGAAGAAGCCGCGGCGGGACTGCTGTTCCTGACGCTGCTGCCTTCCACTGTGCAGTCGTCGATCGCCTTCACCGCGATCGCCGGTGGCAACATCGCGGCGGCGGTGTGCAGCGCGTCGCTTTCCAACCTGCTGGGCGTTGCGCTGACTCCGGCGCTCGTCGGCCTGCTCATGAGCCCGGGCGGGGAAGGGGGCGGCAGCATATCGCTCGGTTCGGTCGAGGCGATCGTGCTGCAGCTTCTGCTTCCGTTCCTGCTCGGTCATGTGCTGCGGCCGTGGATCGGCGGCTGGGTGCAGCGTCGCAAGACCCTGCTGGGGCTGGTCGACCGCGGGTCGATCCTGCTGGTCGTCTACACCGCTTTCGGCGCGGCGGTGGTCGGCGGGTTGTGGCACCGCATGGGGAGCGTCGACCTGATGATCCTGTTCCTCCTGTGCTGCGTCCTGCTGGCGATCGTGCTCGGCGTCACCTGGGGCGCGTCGCGGCTGCTCCGGCTCGGCCGGGAGGATGCCATCGTGCTGCTGTTCTGCGGATCGAAGAAAAGCCTGGCGTCGGGCGTGCCCATCGCGGGCGTGCTGTTCCCCGCCGCGCAGGTCGGCCTGATCATCCTGCCGCTGATGGTGTTCCACCAGCTTCAACTGATTGCCTGCGCGATCCTCGCCCGGCGGTTGGCCAAGGGGGCGCCGCAGCCCTGACCGGGTTTGGGCGCTAGGCCGCCGCCCCGCAATACGTGGCGAAGTAGCCGACGATGGCGCGTTCGAGCGGCTGGTGGAACTCGACGCCGGCGCGTCCGTCCCGGCACCAGCGCACGGTTGCCTGAAGCGGCCCGATCGGACCGAGGTTCAGCGCGATGACGTCGCCGACGCCGATGTGCGGGGCGACATGGTTGAGCCGGCAGCCGGAGGTCGAGATCGATCCGAATATGATGTCCTGCCGCGCCTCGACGCCGTGCTGGTAGGAGCCGGGTACTTCGACGAACAGTCGGCTTTCGCGTCTGCGCTCCATCAGGGCTCTCCGTGCGCTGCGTTCGTGCCGTTCCTAGGGGATCGTACTTAATCCGCCGCTAGCGGCTTCGGTTAGCGCGGCGTTAAGCCGCGCGGTTCGGCCCGCGTTTCGCCCGGCTGGACCCTACGGTTGCGACGCGGCGGATTGCGGCTCCGCCTGCGCTCCGTCCTGCACCCATCCGCCCGCCGTGGCGGCATAGAGCCGGGCGACGTTGAGATACTGGCGCGCGCGCGCGTCGACGAGCGCGATGCGGGCGCGCTGGTATGAGCGGCTGGCTTCGAGCACCTGCAGGATGCCGCTGTTGCCGACCTGGAAGCTGCGTCGCGACAGGGCGAGCGAGCGCTCGGCGATTTGCGCCGAATCGCGCTGCGTCGCCAGCGCGCGCCCGTCGGTCTCCAGCGCCGAGAGCAGGTTCGACACCTGGCCGAAAGCCTCGAGCACCGTCTGCTTGTAGGTTTCCGCCGCGGCCCGGGCCTCCGCCTCGGCGCCGCGCTTCTGCGCCCGCAGCGTGCCGCCGTGGAAGATCGGCGCGGTCAGGCCGCCGAAGAGATCGTAGCCGCGATACTTGCTGCCGAGGATATCGCCCGGCGCCGAGGTCGATTGCGACAGGGTCGCGCCCAGCGTGATGTTGGGATAGAGTTCCGCCGTGGCGATGCCGACCGCGGCGGTGGCGGCATGCAGCCGCGCCTCGGCCTCGAGGATGTCGGGCCGCTTGCGCACCAGCGCGGAAGGCAGCGCGACGGGCACGTTGGCGGGCAGCGCGAAGCGGCCGAGCGTGAAGCCGGTCGGGCCGAGTTCCGCGGGCGAGACGCCGAGCAGGATCGCCAGCATGCCGCGCGCTTCGGCAAGCTGCTGCTCGAGCGGCGGCAGGCTGCCGCGGTCGTCGGCGAGTTGGGCCTGCGCGCTCAGCACCTCGACCAGCGTGCCCACGCCCGCGCGCTGGCGGGTCTGCGTCAGGCTGACGTTGCGCTCGTCCTCGGCCAGCAACGCGCGCTCGGTGGTGATGCGGTCGTTGAGCGCGGCGATGGCCAGTACCTGCTGGACCACGCGGCCGGCGATGACGAGGTGGGCGGCTTCGGTCTGGCGCTGGACCGCCTCGGCCTCGGCCGCGGTCTGTTCCACCGCCCGCCGGTTGCGGCCGAACAGGTCGAGGTCGTAAGTCACGCCGCCGCCGATCGTGTAGAGATCGAACCGGGGGTTCGAGATAGCCTGCCCGGCGCCGCCGGCCAGCCCTTCGAAGCCGAATGCGGACAGATTGACCTGCTGGTATTCGGCGCGCGCGTTCGCGTCGACCTGCGGC
>JBAYPJ010000067.1:0-20595 GCA_041677785.1 Novosphingobium sp.
CAAGCCCCTACTGAGGCTGACCCCCGACCAGCCAAGACAGCGGCCCGCCGGCGCAGCACGGTTTCCCCGACCGCCTGAGCCCTTTCCGCGCGACCGGCAAACCGGCACCTTCAGCCCACGGTTCGACAGGCTCGCCCAAACCCTCGCGCGCGATCCTGGCGGCCTCGAATTGCGTGCTGATCCAGCGGCGCTCGCACCTGAACGGCTGCTTGTCTTCGAGGTGCGCGGTTCGGTCAGCAACTTCGCCGCTGCCGTCCAGCGCGTCCCCGGTCTTGAGCTGGTGGACGAGGAGGAAATCGGCAGCGATGATGACAAGGCGCCCGTCGCCTACCTCATGGTGCCTGACGCACGGGCGCTCGCTGAACTGGTGTCACTATGGCGACGTTGGAATGACGGTAGGCTTGATCGCGGCGAGACGCCTTGGCGCGGCGTGTTTGAGCTGCTGCGGGATCTGCGGCCCTGGGGACCGCAAGACCGAGTTCAGCAGCTCGATGCCAATTTTCTGGCCGAAGAAATTGAGGGCCGCGCGGACGACGAGCTTGTTCCTCTCGAAGTCGAGCTGATCTTCCGGGCGAACGACCGACAGGCCGAGGCGCAGGAACAGGAAGTCCGGGCGGCGGTGATCGCTCGCGGTGGCGCTATCGTTTCCCGCGCGCGCTTGTCTGACATTGCCTATCATGCGCTGCTCGCCGACCTGCCGGTGCGCGCCGTCCGCGAGATCATTGCCCGGAGTGCCGGCAGTATCGCCAGCCTCGATCCGGTCATGCATATCCGGCCTCAGAGTCTGGCAACCTCGGTCGAGATCGATGACGCCAGTGAAGTCGGTGCAGTCCCGCCACAGATTGAATTACGCGAGCCGATCCTGGCGTTGCTCGACGGCGTGCCGATCGCCGCACATCCTCTGCTTGCTCGGCATGTTGTCCTCGACGATCAGTTCGGACTGGAGCCGGAGGCGCCGGTTGACCAGCGTGTCCACGGGACCGCGATGGCGTCACTCATCATTCATGGCGACCGGAACAATCCTGCGCCGGTTTTGCCGCGCCGTATTCATGTGGTGCCGGTCATGGGTGCCGGCGACGAGTTTCCGCGCCGCCGCCTCGTGATCGACGTGATCTATTTGGCTGTCCTTGCGATGCGCGAGGGGCAGGATGCCACCGCGCCGGGCGTGCTGATCGTCAACCTCTCGCTCGGGAATTCACGCCGGCCGTTTCATCTTGGCCTATCGCCCTGGGCACGACTGTTAGACCGGCTCGCTTATCGCTTCGGCATCCTTTTCCTCGTGAGCGCGGGCAACGTAAAGGATTTGATCGGCATACCCGCCTTCGCGACGCACATGGCGTTCGAGGATGCCGACGGCGCTGCACGCACCGATGGCACCCTTGCGGCACTCGGCAATGTCATGGCCGACCGGCGGCTATTCTCGCCCTCCGAAACGATAAACGGCGTCACCGTAGGTGCGTCGAATGACGATTGGGTGTCCGATGCGGACCGCCGCCTGGCGCGTGGTAATGTCGATCCCTTCCCCGAGCTACGCCTTGCTAATCCATCAAGCGCGCTAGGTCCGGGTTTCGCTCAAGCTGTTAAGCCCGACATCATAATGCCGGGTGGCCGTGAGCATCTGCGTCTCGCTCGCACGGACGACCATATCTTCGTCCAACCCATGCGACCGGCGCGCCCAGCAGGGCTAAAGGTCGCGGGGCCACGCACAGGAGCGATCGAAAACGCTGAAGCTTACACCGGCGGCACCAGCGGAGCGACAGCGCTCGCCTCTCGGACCTGCCACCGTATCCATGACGCGCTGGAAACCGCCTATCCCGGCTTTGCCGCCTTACCGCACATCCAACGCGCCGTTCTGCTCAAAGCGCTGCTGGTGCATCCGGCGCGCTGGCCCGATCAGGCCGCCGACCGGATCAAAGCAATGATCGGCCCACCGGGCGGCCATCACACGCACATCAAGGATAATATCCGGCGGTTTCTCGGCTTCGGCTATGTGGACGCGGATGATGCCGTGGCTTGTGCGGATGATCGCGCGACCTTCTGGGCGGTCGGGGAGCTGCCACCTGAACGTATTGTCACCGTCCGTGTGCCAATTCCTGCGCTAATGGGTGGCCAGGCGCGTCCGCACAGCCTCGCCGCGACGCTGGCATGGTTCACACCGGTTGCGCCAGGTCGCAAGAGCTATCGGTCTGTGCGGCTGAAACTGCTTGATCCCGATGACCTCGCTACGTTGAGCGTCGCGCCGCGCAAATTGCAGCCTGACGCGAACCAGACCAATCGCGGCACCATTTTTATGCGGTGCTGGGAAGGCGATCGAGCGCCGGCCATCGGTGCCGACATGACCATCGACCTCATCGTCCAGCGCGACCCGGACCCAGGCGCTCCGATTGACGAGCCGGTTCCATTCGGGCTGGCTGTTACGCTTGCCATGCCTGGTATGATTGGCATCTATGAGCAGGTTGCCCAGCGGCTCGGCATCGCTCCTCGACAGGCCATCTAAACGGTTTGTTGGACATCCAACCAGCCCGTTGAATCAGGTAGGACAACCGGCAAGGGCACACACTCGGGGGAAAGCCTTCCCCTGACCGGGAGCCCGATGGTCTCCCGCTACCCCTTCGAGCGGGGACACCCCGCAACGCCCCGTTCGGCGCCTCCGCGCCGATCCGTGAATCCGCCTGGGCGGATTTGCGTCTTTCCTGAATCTTCGGAGATCGGGCCAAGGCGTTCGCCGGCCCGATCGCGTTTGTTTGTGACTCTCCCCGTCGGTGGGGTGGGCGGGCGCGTCCTCTAGGCCCGCCGCGCCGGGGCGCAACGCGCGGCTTGCCGCGCTTACCTCCTCTGCGTTCCAGCCCTTCGGGTGCGCCCCGGCTCTGCCGTCGGGCCTTCCGGTCGCTCTTTCGCCGCCCACCCCATTCCGGGGTGAGTGCGGTTTGAAGGAGTAAGGAAGATGAACGCTGTTACCCTAACGACCGCTGTTGAGCCTGTGTCGGGCATCGAGATTTTCGTGCCGCTGAACAAGCTCAAGAAGTCCCCGAAGAACGCCCGCAAGGTGCCGCATGGCGAGGCCGCCATCGAGGCGCTGGCCGCTTCCATCGAGCATAAGGGTCTGATCCAGAACCTTGTGATCGAGCCGGAAATGAAGGGCGACAAACCGACCGGCGCCTATTTCGTCACCGCTGGCGAAGGCCGCAGGCTGGCCTATCTGTTGCGCGCCAAGCGCAAGCAGATCAGGAAGAACCACCCGGTTCGCTGCCGCCTCGACACCGAGAACGACCCGTCCGAGATCAGTCTGGACGAGAACGTGACCCGGACCCCGATGCACCCCGCCGATCAGTTCGAGCGGTTCCGCGAGCTTTCCGAAGACAAGGGATGGGGCGCGGAGGAAATCGGCGCGCGGTTCGGCGTGTCGGGCGGTGTGGTAAAACAGCGGCTTCGCCTTGGCGCTGTCAGTCCGAAGCTGTTGCAGGTCTATCGCGAGGACGGGCTGACCTTGGATCAGCTTATGGCCTTTGCCATCACCGAGGACCACGCCCGGCAGGAGCAGGTGTTCGAGAACCTGCATCACAATCGGGAGCCGTGGATCATTCGGCGCGACATGACCGCCAACAACGTGCCCGCCGATGATCGCCGTGCGGTGTTCGTCGGGGCCGCCGCCTATATCGAGGCGGGCGGCAACATCATCCGCGACCTGTTCAGCGAGGATCGAGGCGGTTTCTTCGAGGATGCGGGCTTGCTCGACATGCTTGCCGTCGAGAAGCTGCGCGAGGTCGCGGACGGAGTGCAGGCCGAGGGATGGAAGTGGGTTGAGGCCCATATCGACTATCCCCATGCCCACGGTATGCGGCGCTTCTATCCGCAGGCCGTGGACCTGTCCGACGAGGACGAGGCCCGGTTTGATGCCCTGTCCACCGAGCATGACGAGCTTGCCGAAGGCTATTCGTCCTATGACGAAATGCCCGAGGACGTGGCGGCGAAGCTGGAAGCGGTGTCCGATGAGATCGACGCCATTTCGGCCAAGCGTTACGCCTATGATGCCAACGTGATCACGCATGGCGGGGCGTTCGTGGTGCTTCACCATGACGGCACGGTCAGGATCGAGCGCGGTTTCGTCCGTCCCGAGGATGAGGCGCTTGCCGATCCGCAGCCCGAGGACGAGGCGGAAGCCATCGACCCGGAGGCCGTGGAGGATGAGCAGGCCGAGGACGGCGACGAGAACGTTCAGGATTTCGAGGATGAGGACGAGGAACCGGGCAAGCCCATTTCCGACAGCCTCATTCGCGAGCTGTCCGCCCACCGGACGCTGGCCCTTCGCGTGGCGCTTGGCGAGCAACCCGGCATTGCGTTGATCGCCCTGACCCACACGCTTACGGCGCAACTGTTCTACAGCTACGCCGAGGCCGGTTGCCTTGAAATCCGTCCGACCGTGACCCCGCTTGGCGGTCATGCGGCGGGGATCGAGGATACGCCGCTGGCGGTGCGGGCGAGCGAGGCGCATGACGCATGGGCCGAGCGGATGCCGCGTGACGTGGCCGACCTGTGGGGCTTCATCGTCGCACTGGACGATGAGCAGCGGATGGCGTTGCTGGCGCATTGCGCGTCCCGCACCGTCAACGCCATGCGGCTGCCGTGGGACCGCAAGCCCCGGACGCTGCAAACGGCGGACAGGCTGGCGACCGCGCTGGTGCTGGACATGGCGAAGGACTGGACGCCGACCGTGGACAGCTACCTTGGCCGTGTCACCAAGGCACATATCCTTGAGGCCGTGGTCGAAGGGGTATCGGAGGATGCGGCCCGCCGTATCGCGGACAAGAAGAAGCCGGAAATGGCCGAAGCCGCCGAGCAGCGTCTTGCCGGGAAGGGCTGGCTTCCCGCTGTGTTGCGGACGCCGGAACCGGAGGCCGAACCCGTTGAGACGGAGGACGCCGAAGGGATCGCGCAGCCGTCCGAAGCGGAGGCCCCCGATACCGGAGCGCAGGACGGCGAGGCCGTGGAGGTCGAGGCGGTGGAGCAGCCGACCGAACCCGAAGCGGTGGACGAGGAAGCCGCCTACTCGGTTGCCGCCGAATAGAACGGCATGGGGCCGGGGCCGCCTTGGCGGTCCCGGCCTTTCCTTCGCAGCCCGCAAAAATTCGCGGCCGCGCCCGGTTGGGGCGCGGCCGCTTGTCGTAGGGATAGGTCAGGGACGCGGGGGCATGTGGGCGGCATCGAGCCGACGATGGATCAACGATACGAGCGTCAGGAGATCCTCGGCATCGGTCTTGGTCATCGGCCAGTGGATGCGCGCCTCATGAGCGGTCGGATTGCGGAACATCCCGAACACGCCTTTGACCAGGTTGGCGAAGCCGCTTTGCTCGCTGCGCTCGCTCGCCGTGTTGCGCGGATTGATCGCCAGCATCGGCGGCTCGCCGCCCAACACGCGGTCCACCAGCGTTCCGCCATCATCGGTGAGGCCCGTCCTCACCCGCATCTTGTCGGCAACGCTTTTCACCGCTTCTTGGACCGCGTGGAAATAGTCGTCGGCCAACAGCTCCGCACGGCAGAAGTGCAGCACGTCGGGATGGACGCCGCGCGTTTCCAAATCGGTGCGCAATTCCTTCGCTCGGCGCTGCGCCTCTGGCAGCGTCGTCGCCTGTTCAACGGTTTCGATCTTTCCGGCCTCGCTGACCACGAGCCCGGCAAAGGCAAGCGCCTGGTTGAGATTCGCCCGCATCGGCTCGTAACGATATGGCTCACGACTATAGCGGGCCGGACTCATTGCTTTGCGGATGAAACCGAGGATGCGGGTGCGATCCTGTCGAGCGTTCTGGCTGGTGACGAAGGCGTTATAGATGCGGTGCCGCTTCGTTATCTCGCCGGGATCGGTCATTTCGCAAGACGCGATCAACAGGGCAATCTCCGAGCCCTTCAATCCGACATCGGTGTCTCCAAGAGCACCAGCGATTGCTTCAAGTTGTTCCTGCGAAAAGAGCGTCACCATTAGGCGTCCATATCAACATGAAGCTATCGCTTCACTATCCGACGACGAAAATAGGCCGGGCAGCATCGGCATCGGCTCGCCGTGCGCCATCGCCCGCGCCGCATTGCCGGGCGCGGCCACCGTCACCCATTCCACACGCCAGTCGAGGCGCAGCACATCGCTGTCGCCGTCGCGCTGAATCCGCACGATCCCGGCGCCTTCCTCGCTGACAGCGAACCGGCAATCATCATCCTCGCCATAGGCCGCTTCGATCAGCGTCCCGTCCGAGAAGCTGAGCCAGCAGCGCCCGGCGCTGTCGGCCGGAACCGCCAGCTCGGCTTCCACATCGCCCATGACCTTCAATCTCGTGCGGTCCTGGCCGCGGATCATCACGCTCATACGCCGTTCCTCGATCTCGATTCGGAAAGGGGCAGTATGGAACAAAGAACGAACATTGTGAAATGGGAAGTGTCGCCATAGTCGGATGGCGGGGAAGGAAGCACCCCGCCCATTCCGGGCGAGACGCTGCGCCGACCAGCGCGGTCAACCCATATTCGCCGGCCACCGCCCCGGCCTCGAATCCGGCGTTAGGCCGGCATCACACCGGCCGGGCCTGAGCCTGTCCGAAACGCAGGCCGCACCCCTCCCGCCGATTTCCGCCAGACGCCGCCGCGCTCCGCTGCATCGACCGCAACGACACGAAAGCCGGAGCCACGTCGCCCTGCACCTCGCCCGCGCGAAACCCGCCCGCCGCGCCTGCCTCGGGCACCAGACCATCGCCGGCAACGCCACGGCCGGCGGCGGCAAAGCTCCCGCAGAACATCCCGTCAGCCCCATGATCTTGCCCGGCACCGCAGCCTATGCGGCCTCTCGCCAGGCTTGTCTGGCCGAGGTCCGCCCGTCTTCCCGCAACGGCGCCGGGCGATTTTTTTCCGCCGCCGGCCATGCCGGCTTTGCATCGCGAAACCAAAAAAACCGCCCGCCGCCGCCAGCCACTTCGTTCCGCCCTTCGGGTGCGGGCCGGTCATCCCCCGTCCGGGCGACAGCCATCGAGGCCGCGATGGGCGCGGTCCCGAGGCAAGAAAGGACTGACGTTATGTTGCTCTGCGGAAACTTCACCACCACCGACCACGGCTTCTCCGGCGAAATCCGGTTCTTCGGCAAGCGCGAACAGGTCGTGCTCCGCCCGATCGAGGGCCAGGACAACGAGAAGGCCCCTCACTTCCACATCGTCGCAGCCGACGACGAGCGGATCGAGTTCGGCGCCGCCTGGCGGAAGACCAGCAAAGAGGGTCGCGACTACATCTCGTTCAAGCTCAATCCCGTCGTCGCTCAGCCAGTCTATCTCCGGCTTTTCGAGTCCGAGACGGTGGCCGGCGAATACGAGCTGCTCGCAAGCTGATCGGCTCCGCGCCCCGCCCGGAATGGGCGGGGCGCTCCCTTTTTCCGCTCCCGAAAAGGATCTTCGCCATGCCCGACCGCATCGGCCATAATGGCGGCCCGCCGTTCGACGACCACAGGCCAGGCCCCGCAGACGGCGCGAGCTGCCGGCGATGCCGACACTGGCGGCCGCCGAGCGAGCGCGAGGAAAGCGATTATCGCGCCTATCAGATGGGCGTGATCCGCCGCCGCGTCGCGGAGCCTTCGGGCGCTTGCTACCGGGTGATGTTGCGGCCGGGCGGCCCCGTCGCCTTCGCCGGCACCAAGGGCCGGTCCTGGTGCTACAATTTCGAGGCCAAGCCGCCGCCCACCGAGGAGGAGCGGCACGGCGAGGGATTCGTCACGATCTACGAGGGCGGTCGCATCGTGTGGCAGGGCCGCGAAGGCGAAGAACCCTCAGCGCATCGGCAAGGCGGCCTGTTCGACTGACCAGCCACGGCCTTCCCATTTCCTTTCCCAGCCTATTGGGCTGCTTGCCGGTATGGCCCGAACCTTGTTGATCGCGATTGCCCAACCCTGTCCCGCCTCTTGGGCCGGCTGCTGATCTGCGCATTTGGCCTTGGCGGGCGACTAATGCGGGAAGCGCCAAGGCGCCAAGCAGAAAACCGGCGCGGAATCGCACCTACGGTTTCCGCAAGCGGACCCTCCGTTTTTCAGCTTGCCCGCGTCGCCCGCACGGCCTGCCTGCCGCATCAGCAACGCCGACACACAGGAGGCAGACATGAAAGATTGGGCAAAAATTCGCAGGATCAACAAGGCTCGGGCCGCCCGCAAGCAGGCCGCCGAACAGGCGAAGCCGGAGTGGGAAAGGAAATGGGAAGCCCGCGAGCTGGCCCGCGCACATGGATACGTCCCTTACCTCAGCGATGAGGTTGCAGCCTATCGCGGCTAGGCGCTCTGCCAAGCCCGAGGCGTCACAGCCTCGGGCTCTCGCGTTCGCCGTGTGTGGTTGACGGGCAGGATCGGCCTGACGGCCGCGCCGGTATTCCGGAGGTCGTTCGCTTGTGTGGGAATCCGGGCGGGGCCGGACTCCCTGGATGGAGCCCGCCATGCGGGCAGGTTTTCCGTGCGCCGCCAAGGCGGCGCGGGGTTGCTAAGGGCGTTGCCCTCGCGCCGGGCAAGGTAAGTGGAACCGTCCGGGCGGTATCCCCAGCCTTCCGCGCTTCGCTTGTGCAGGCCGGGTGATCCCCCTCCGCCCCGGCCGCCCTTGCCCTTTGCTACCCCTGGCTCGCCGCCGGGCAGGGTTTCAGCGCGGCGCTTCCCGCTGCGCGGAAACCCAGACCCAAGGAAGGAAAGACCTATGAGCATCCATCACCTTGCCACCCGGTTCTGCCGCAACAGCCATCAGATCGGAGGTTATGAGCCGCTCGACAACGAGGCGCTGTATCGCCACGTCCCGTCCATATTCGCCCGCGAGGCGCACGACAGCCGTTCCGAGCGGTATGTCTATGTCCCCACCATCGACATTGTGGAGGGCTTGCGCCGGGAAGGATGGTTCCCGTTCTTCGCCGTGCAGTCCGTCCCCCGCGACGGCAGCCGCCACGGCCACGCCAAGCACATGCTACGCCTGCGCCGGGATGACGGCATCGGCAAGCCCGAGGCCGCCGAGGTCATCATAGTGAACAGTCATGACGGGACCAGCGCCTATCAGATGTTCGCCGGGATGCTACGGTTCGTCTGCACCAACAGCATGATTGCGGGCGAGCGGTTCGAGGAGGTCCGCGTGCCGCATAAGGGCAATATCCAGCATGACATCATCGAGGGCGTTTACACCGTGGCCGAGGACTTCCCCCGGCTGATCGACGCCAGCGAGACGATGAAGGAGGTTCGGCTTTCCGAGGAAGAGCAGCGGTTGCTAGGCGAGGTCAGCCTTGTCGCTCGCTACGGTGACGACGAAAGCCCGCTCACACCCGAGCAGATCATCGAGCCGCGCCGCCGCGAGGATATGGGCGACAGCCTGTGGAGCACGTTCAACGTCATTCAGGAGAACGTCATTCGGGGCGGATTGCATGGCCGCAAGCGCAATGCCGAGGGCCGTATCCGCCGCAGCCGTTCGCGACCGATCAACGGCATCGACCAGAACGTGACGCTCAATCGCGCGCTCTGGACGCTGGCCGAAGGGATGCAGCGCCTCAAGACGGGTTGATCCCCATCGCCGCAGGGCTGGACCGTCCGGCCCTGCGGTTTCCCTTTCCATCGCCCGCATGACGCCGCCGATCCGTTCCCCCGGATCGGCGGCGGCCGCGCGTCCCGATGGTCCGCGCGGCCGCTGGGCGGGCTCGCCGGGCGTTCGCCCGGCTCTCCGTTAGCCTATTCCCATTATCCCAATACGACTATAATAGTCGTTTTCATAGCGGATGGCGCGCAGGTTGTGGAGGTGATCGTGCATGATCACTTCCCGCCAGGTGCGGGCCGCTCGCGCACTTCTTGGTTGGACGCAGGAGATGCTTGCCGACAAGGCCCTCGTAGCTCTGACCGCGCTCAAGCGGCTCGAATCAGAGAACGAACTGCCTGTGCGCGAGGATACCCGGCATCAAGTGGCCAAGGCGCTAGAGGCGGCGGGGATCGTGTTTCTCGATTCGGATCGGGGCCAGGGCGTTCTGCTCGTGAGCAATGCTCAGGGCGAATCGCGCAAGTAACACGCCGCTGCGCTTGCCGGATTATCCTGTCGTCATCATGGCGTCATAGCGAGCATGGTATGATTACTTCCCTCCATTATGGTGTATGTTACGTAAATCGGCGCGTGCAGGGAGCAATAGTCGCAGACGGGACGAGGCGATGGCGATAGGCGCTTTCGAGGATCGCGCGCCCGACGCGCCGCATGTCACCGACTATGACGAGCGCCACCATCAGACCTATTGGCGATTGCTCGATGCGGCGGCTGAGAACGCCGACTGGCGCGAGGCTGTCTGGATCATCTTCGGGATCGACCCGGCGGCGGAGCCGGAACGCGCGCGCATGGTCTATGACTCCCATCTCGCTCGCGCCCGATGGATGACCGAGACCGGCTACCGTCATTTCCTGCGTCCGTCCGGGTCGTAGAAGCCGATCCCGGCGACCCCGCGACGGCGCGGCAAAACCATCCAGAACGCTGACTTGAATCCGCTATGTGCCGGCCCGCTCGGCAGGGCTTCTCCGCAGTCTCGGGCTTGAGAACATCTCCTGACGCGCTCCGCAGAGGGCCATGCTTGGGAGGATTTCGATGCCGCCTGAGAAGGACTGGCGCGCGCCCCCGGACGAGGCCGGGAACGACGCGCTTGCATATTCCGACATCGCCATCGGCTATCTCCGCCGCAACCCCCACTATCGCGCCGACTATTCCCGCGCGCTCGGCCGCGTGAAGCGCGGCGCTATCAGCGCCGACGAGGCGACCGCCGCCCTGGTGCGGCGCTGGGGCATCAGCTTCCATGCCGCGCCCGCCTCCGCCTTCGATCCCCGGCTCGCGGTCGCGCGACCCGACCTGTCGCCGGCCAGTATCGTCCTGGCGCCCGCGCGCGCCGGTATCGGCGCCGAATGTCTCGATATGAAGGCGCTCGGCCACGTTCGCGCGCGGATCAGGATCGGCGACTTCCTGCACGTCATTCTCGCCGACAGCGATGGCGACGAGCATCTGTGCATGTGTGGCTCGTGCCAGGGACCGATGGCCGTGATGCTGCCGATCGGCCCCGATCCCTTCGCGCGTCTCGCAGCCGCCGAGCGCCTGTGCCGTCGCCTGAACGGCATGGCGGCAGGCCCGCCGGCGCTGCGCCCGCCACCCTTCCGGCGCCGGCACCTTCTCACTCTCTGCAAGTGCTCGACGGCCATCGTGCTGGCGCCACCCGCCGCGAGCTGGCCGCCGCGCTCATCGACGAAGACGTGCGCGACTACAGCGCCGCTGAATGGGCCGATAGCCGCGAGCGCAAGCGCATCAACAGATGGATCGCCGAGGCCGTCGAGCTGCGCGACGGCGGCTACATTCGGCTGCTGCGCGGCGGCTGAGGGGGACATTTTCGACCCCCTTGCCGGTGTCCCTTCTTCGGCTGGGGGTGGTTTCGCCACCATCGCCTCCTGTCCGCCGGTCCCACTTTTCGGGGGCCGGCCATCATCAGGAGGATCATCATGGCCGAGCCTGTTGCCGCTGCCACGCCACGCTATCTCAAGACGCCCGATGCCGCGATCCATCTCGGTTTGTCGGCCCGGACGCTAGAAAAGCATCGCTGTTTCGGCACCGGCCCGGTGTTCCGCAGGCTCGGCGGCCGCATCGTTTATGCGATCGACGACCTTGATGCCTGGGCCGCGCTAGGCACGCGCCGCTCGACCTCCGATCCCGGCAACGGCGTGGTTCATCCCGCCAAGCGCCTGCCCGGCGATTGCGTGCGCCGCTGATCGTCACATGCGCACCGCACGCTCCCATTCCGGCCGGTCCAGCGTCGAGCGGACGCAGCTAGAGCTGTTCCGTTCCGTGCCCGGCGATCTTGCGCCGCGGGACGCGCAGGACTTGATGGCCTGGCCGTTCTTCTCGCTCGCCAAGACCAGGCGCGTCGCACCCATCAACTTCCGCATGGGCGCTACATGGATCTCGGTCGAGGCCGTGCCCGAGCATGGCATGGCGACTATTTGGGACGCCGACGTGCTGATCTGGGCGGCGAGCCAGCTCATCGAGGCGCGCGACGCCGGGCGGCCGACCTCGCGCCTGATGGTGACGACGCCGCACGAGATACTGGCGTTCACCCGGCGCGGCACCGGCAAGGCGAGCTACGAGCGGCTGAAGGCCGCGCTCGACCGCCTGCAATCCACCACCGTCGCCACCTCGATCCGGCAGCAGCACCAGCGCCGCCGCCATCGCTTCTCGTGGATTAACGAATGGCGCGAGCTGGCGGACGGCAACGGCCGTGCGCTCGGCATCGAGCTGATCCTGCCCGACTGGTTCTATGCCGGCGTGCTCGATCGCGCGCTCGTGCTGACGATCGACCGCGCCTATTTCGACCTGACCGGCGGTCTTGAACGCTGGCTCTATCGCATCGTGCGCAAGCATGGCGGCCGGCAAGAAGGCGGCTGGAGCTTCGACGTTCCGCACCTTCACGTCAAATCCGGCGTGCTCTCGCCGCTCCGCCGTTTCGCGTTCGAGCTGCGCGCCATCGTCGCCCGCCAACCGCTCCCCGGCTACCTCCTCACGCTCGAACACGCGCTTGGCCGCGACCGGCTGAACTTCGCTCCGATCCCCGTCGATCCGTTCGACGCCGCCATGCGCCGCGTCGGCCTCAAGCCTGTGGAGAACTGGCCATGAGGTTCGGACTATCGGGAACGGGCGGATTCGGACCATCCGGAACGCCGGACACGGACTATCGGGAACGCGCGGGCTTCGCAAACCCGCAGAAATCCTCGCGGAATCGTCCTCCCTCTAACGGTGCTAATAGAAAAGAATCCTTCGGATTCTTGCTAACGGCGCGCGCGGCTGTGGACAGCGCGGCCCCGTTCGAGGGCTCGGCGCTCGCTCGGCGGACGAGCCGCCGCCCTCGCACCGCACCCATCGCCACCCCCATCCCCGGAGGCCTCCCATGATCGACGACCGGCCCCTGGCCGTGCGCGGCGGCGGCGCGTTCAGCGCGCTCGCCCGCGACGGCCTCACTCATGTTGAGCTGACCTGGATCGAGAAGAAGCTGGAGCACTGGATACGCTTCGGCCGCGTCGCCCAGGACCGCATCCTGACGCGCCGAACGCGCGTCGTCGGCTTCCGGCCTGGCGCGATCTTCGCCTTCGTGCGCTGGGCCGCCAACGACTTCGGCACGATCATCTCGCGCATCGACGTGGTGCGCGCGGTCGCGGCGAACGAGCCCTATACGACGCTGCCTTTCGTGCGGCCGGGCGGCGACATCCTGCTCAAGATCGAGGGCTGGCCCAAAGTCCAGCAGGTGCTCGCTTCCATCGACGCGGTGGAGGCGGCCGGCGTCGATCCCTGCGACGCCGCGCCCGATCACTGGCGGCACGTCCACAACCGCATCGCCGCAGGCCATCAACCGCGCCTCTACACGGTCGAGCGCCATAGCGCCTGGCTCAAGCGCCGGGAGATCGAAGGATGACGCGCCGCCGCTATGTCATGGCGACGGCGTTCGTCGCCTCGGCCTTCGCCGTGTCGTTCGTCGCCATCGCCATCGCCGATCCGCTTCCGCGCGTCATCTGGAACGCCAGCGCCAGCGCCCCGATCGGGCTCTACCGCATCCATCCCGACCGTGATCCGCCCACCGGCGCGCTGGTCGCCGTCGCGCCGCCCGAACGGCTGGCGCGCTGGCTCTCGGCACGCGGCTATCTACCCGAGGGCCTGCCGCTCCTGAAGCATGTCGCGGCGAAAGCCGGGCAGCGCGTGTGCCGCAGCGGCGACGTGGTGAGCGTCGATGGTCAGCCCGTCGCCAGCGCCCGCGAGCGTGACGGCCGAGGCCGTCCGATGCCGGTCTGGCAGGGCTGCCGGACGCTCGGCGCGGGCGAACTGCTGCTGCTCAATCCCGACCATCCCGACAGCCTGGACGGCCGCTATTTCGGCCCGCTTCCGGCCTCCACCGTCATCGGCCGCGCGACGCCGCTGCACCTGCGCGCGCCTGCCGCACCGCCTTCACCCCCCAGCGAAAAGGAGATCGGCTATGCCGACCAATATCTTTGAACCTACCGGCGACGGCTATGCCGGGCGCATCCGGCTGTTCGGAATCAACGAGGCGATCGTTCTTATCGCGCTCGATCCGACCGACACCGAAAACGCGCCCGACTATCGCATCCACCTCGACGACGAGGACGGCCTCGAAGTCGGCGGCGCGTGGAAACGGACCGGCGAACGCGCCGGCAACTACATCGCGCTGGAGATCGACAGCCCGCTCTTTTCGACGGTGTTCCGGCCCGTTCTGTTCCGCGCCGACGACGATGGGCGGACGTTCAGGCTGTCGTGGAAACGGCCCCGGCCGCGCGACGATCGGAGCTGATCGGTGTCCGTCCCGATCATCCCTTTGTTCGCGGAAAAGCCGTCTCATCCCTTCGTCCCGCTCGGTCGCAGGCCGGCCGGCGCGCGCAGCGAAGGTCAAGGGCGGCCCCCGGCCGGCGCATCGCGCGCACCCTTTACCGGAGCGAGCACGCTGGCAGGCTGGCGGCGGAGCGGGGTCGGGGCGGCTGTCGGTCTGGCGGTCCTGTTGCTGGTCTCGCCGGGCGCGGCGCTGGCGCAGGACGCGCCGGCCGAGCGAGCGGCCACGCGTCATCCTTATGCCGTTCACGTTACCGACGCGGCACGGCGCTTCGGCCTCCCCGAAGCATGGATATGGGCCGTCATGCGCGTCGAGAGCAACGGCGACGTTCGCGCCGTTTCGTCTGCTGGCGCGCGGGGCCTCATGCAGATCATGCCCGGCACATGGGCCGGGCTGCGCGCTCGCTATCGCCTCGGGCGCGATCCCTTCGACCCCCGCGACAACATCATGGCGGGCACGGCTTACCTGCGCGAGATGCACGACCGCTACGGCAACGTGACGGCGATGCTGGCCGCTTACAATGCGGGGCCGGGCCGCTATGACGAGCACCTGTCGCGCGGCCGACCGCTGCCTGCCGAGACGCGCGCCTATCTCGCAAAGCTGGCGTCGATCACCGGCGGGGCGGGCGACACCCAGCTTGCCGCCGCGCCACCGTCCGATCCCTACGCCTGGCGTCGTGCGGCGCTGTTCGCGGCGCGCTCGGACGCCGCTTCGGATCGCGGTGCAGGCGCCGAAAGTGGGGCCGCGCCCACGCTGTCCGAACGTCCGCCGGCCGACCGCTCCTCCGTCGCGATGGCCGCCGTCGCCTCGCCTTCGCTCGGCCTGTTCGTCCCTCTGTCCGGCGAGCGGCCCCGATGAGCGGCCCCGGCGCGCTGTGGCGGGTTCCCTCGCAGCCTTTCGCAGCGTCGGAAGGGGGGAAGGCTTTGATTTTGAAGGGGGAAGGCCGAGGGCAAGATAAAGGGCGGCAATGTGCGAAGCCATTTCGCCCCGGTCGTAGCCTTGTTTCCCAAGGCTTTTGGGCATTGCTGCGCAATGTGCGCGCGAACCGCGCAATGTGCGGCGACCGCCGAAAGCCAGCAAGCACCGGGCTTTGCCGCACATTGCGGAGCGTCGCGCCATGATGCGCGACGACGATTTCCGCATCCGGCCTGGCCGCGTCCGCTCGCGGGGAAGCCAGCGCGCGCAGCCGATCATCGTCCAGGCGCTTGCCGCCGCCCAGCGCGCCGGAGGCCATGTCTCGCGCCGGGGCCGGATCATCGCGCCGGGGCGCTCGACCTTCGGGCGCGGCCGGGTCGCCAGCCTCCGCGCGACCCATCGGCTCGGCCACCGCTCGCGCCAGGTCGTCGTCAAGGCGCGCGTCGTCCGGCATGGCGGCCGCGCCTCGCTCGCGGCCCACCTCAACTATCTGCAACGCGATGGCGTCACCCGCGACGGCGAGCGGGGCGTGCTGTTCGGCGCCGATGCAGACGCCCTCGACCGCAACGAGTTTGCAGCGCGCTGCGAAGACGATCGCCATCATTTTCGCTTCATCGTGTCCCCCGAGGACGCCGAGCAGATGCGCGACCTCAAGGGGTTCACCCGCGATCTGATGACGCGGATGGAAGCGGACCTCGGCACCCGCCTTGACTGGCGGGCCGTCGAGCATTGGAACACCGACAATCCCCACATCCACGTCATCGTGCGCGGCGTCGCCGAGGACGGGCAAAACCTCGTTATCTCCCGCGACTATATCCGCGAGGGGATGCGGGCGCAGGCGCGCGAGATCGTCACGCGCGAGCTGGGCCTGCGCAGCGACCTCGAAATCCGGCAGTCGCTGGAGCGGCAGGTCGAGGCCGAACGCTGGACCGAGATCGACCGCGACCTGTCGCGCACCATGCAGCGCGACGGCCTTATCGACATGGCGCCCGAACCGGGCGTGCGACCGAACGGCGACCATGCGCTGAGAATGGGGCGGCTGCGCAAGCTGGAGCGGCTCGGCCTCGCCAGCCAGATCGGTCCCGGCCAGTGGACCCTTGCGGGCGATGCGCAGGCCGCGTTGCGCGAGCTGGGCGAGCGGGGCGACATCATCAAGCGGATGCACCAGGCGATGACCGATCGCGGCATCGACCGGGGCGCCGCCAGCTATGTGCTCGAACCCGATCCCGCCCAGCCCGTCATCGGCAGGCTGGTGACACGCGGACTCCATGACGAGCTGACCGGCAAAGCCTATGCGATCGTGGACGGGATCGACGGGCGCACCCACCACGTCCAGCTTCCCGACATCGAGGCGACCGGCGATTGCAAGCCCGGCGCGATTGTCGAGCTGCGCCGCTTCGAGGACCGCAAGGGCCGGCAGCGGGTAGCGTTGGCCGTGCGCTCGGACATGGACCTTGATGCACAGGTCCGCGCGCCGGGGGCCACCTGGCTCGACCGCCGCAACCTGTCGAGCGACGGCCGCGACCTGGGCGGCGGCTTCGGGACCGAAGTGCGCGCCGCGATGGAGGCCCGCGCCGAGCACCTGGCCGACGAAGGGTTGGCGCGACGGCAGGGCCAGCGCATCATCTTCGCGCGTAACCTCCTCGACACGCTGAGGCGGCGCGAACTGGACGCGGCCGCCAGCGAACTGTCGGCCGAGATCGGCCTGCCGCACACGCCGTCCAAGGCCGGCGAATACGTCGCGGGCACCGTGCGCCAGCGCCTGACGCTCGCCTCCGGCCGCTTCGCCATGATCGACGACGGCCTGGGCTTCCAGCTCGTGCCCTGGTCCCCCTCGCTCGATCGCCAGATCGGCAAGCACATATCCGGCGTCATGCGCGGCGATGGCGGCGTGGACTGGTCGTTCGGGCGCGGCCGGGGCCTCGGCCTGTGAGCCGGCGAAGGTGATAGCCGGTGTCCGCGACCAAAATCCTTTGGGGTCAGGTCATCACGGTCTTTCTGATCGTGCTCGCCGCGATCTGGGCCGCGACCCAATGGACGGCCGCGGCGCTCGCCTATCAGCCCGAGCTTGGGGCGCCCTGGTTCATCCTCGGCGATTGGCCGATCTATCCGCCGCCGGCCTTCTTCTGGTGGTGGTTCTCGTTCGACGCCTATGCGCCCGAGATATTCCAGACCGGCGCGTTCATCGCCACATCGGGCGGGTTCGCCGCCATCATCGTCGCCATTGCCATGTCGGTATGGCGCGCGCGTGAGCTGAAGAATGCCGCGACCTATGGCTCGGCGCGCTGGGCGGAGAGAGCGGAGGTTCGCGCCGCGGGACTGCTTGGCGACAATGGTGTCGTTCTCGGTCGCCTGGGGCGCGGCTATCTGCGCCACGATGGTCCCGAGCATGTGCTGTGTTTCGCGCCCACGCGCAGCGGCAAGGGTGTGGGCCTGGTTGTGCCCACGCTGCTCACCTGGCCCGGCTCGGCGATCGTCCACGACATTAAAGGCGAGAACTGGCAGCTCACGGCCGGCTTCCGCGCCCAGCACGCGCGGGTGCTGCTGTTCGACCCGACCAATGGCGCATCGGCCGCCTACAATCCCCTGCTCGAAATCCGCAAGGGCGCCTGGGAAGTGCGCGACGTGCAGAACGTCGCCGACGTGTTGGTGGACCCGGAAGGCTCGCTGGAGAAGCGCAACCATTGGGAAAAGACATCCCATGCGCTGCTGGTCGGTGCGATCCTCCATGTGCTCTACGCCGAGGCCGACAAGTCGCTCGCGGGCGTCGCCGCCTTCCTGTCCGATCCGCGTCGCCCGATCGAGAGCACATTATGGGCGATGATGACGACGCCGCATCTCGGGGAGGCGGGCGTCCATCCTGTCGTCGCTTCCGCCGCGCGCGAGCTGCTCAACAAATCGGCGAACGAGCGATCGGGCGTCCTCTCGACCGCCATGTCGTTCCTGGGCCTGTATCGCGATCCCATCGTCGCGCAGGTCACACGCACTTGCGAGTGGCGTATAGCGGATCTGGTCGAAGGCGACTTGCCGGTGACGCTCTATCTCGTTGTGCCGCCCAGTGACATCTCGCGCACCAAACCGCTCATTCGCCTCATCCTCAACCAGATCGGGCGCCGGCTGACTGAGGACTTAAACGCCCGGAGGTCGCGCCACCGCTTGTTGCTTATGCTGGACGAGTTTCCCGCGCTCGGTCGGCTCGACTTCTTCGAGAGCGCGCTGGCGTTCATGGCCGGCTACGGCATCCAGAGCTTCCTCATCGCCCAGAGCCTCAATCAGATCGAAAAGGCTTATGGGCCGAACAACGCGATCCTCGACAACTGCCATGTGCGCGTATCGTTCGCGACCAACGACGAGCGCACCGCCAAACGCATATCAGACGCGCTCGGCACCGCGACCGAGATGCGGGCGATGAAGAACTACGCCGGCCACCGCCTCTCGCCCTGGCTCGGGCATTTGATGGTCTCGCGCTCCGAGACCGCCCGGCAGCTCCTCACCCCAGGAGAGATCATGCAGCTTCCGCCCGATGACGAAATCGTCATGGCTGCGGGCATCCCGCCGATCCGGGCGAAGAAGGTCCGTTACTACAAGGATCGGCGGTTCACGGTGCGAGTGTTGCAGCCACCAGATAGGAATGTCGGAGGCGGCCCGCCGCGCCCGGACGATTGGAGCGGCCTGCCGCCGATCGAGGCCCCGCCCATGCCCGAACCGATCGAGCATGACGCACCGAAGAAGCCGAAGAAGAAAAAGACCGGCAAGAAACAGGCCGCGTCGGATGACGATGCCGCCAACGCCGACCTGCGCCGCGATCCGCAGATAGAACGCCATATCGACATCGCGCCGCAGCCCAGGCCCGCACCGGCCAATGAGTTCGAGCTGGATGAGCCCGAAGCCGACACCGACGTAGCGCGGCAGGCGGCAGTGCGCAGCCAGATGCAAAGTATCGCGCGGCAAGCGTCGCTCGATCCCGACGATGGCATCGAGCTATGAGCACCAAGACTCCGCTGTCAGTCTATCTCGACCCCGAGCTTATGCACGCGCTCGCCGCCTATGCCGATCGGCGCGGGAAGTCGCGCTCGCTGATCGCGGAGGCCGCCATCGCGTCCTTCCTCTCGCCCGACGCCGACGAGCAGCGCGAGGCGGCCATCGCCAAGCGGCTCGATCGGATCGACCGCCGCATGACGCGGCTGGAGCGCGATACCGGCATCGGTGTCGAGATGATCGCGCTGTTCGTTCGCTTCTGGCTTTCCAATACCCCGGCGCCGCCCGAAGCGGAGCGAGCCGCCATGCGCCGGCAGGGCGGTGATCGCTACGACGCTTTCATCGAGGCGCTCGGCCGCCGACTCGCGAAGGGGCCGAAGGTCCGTCAGGAAATCGGCGAAGACTTTCCACCCCAAGAAGAATGACCGCCTACGCTGCTCCCTGTCTTTCTTCGCCAGACTACGACGCCCGCATTTACTTGTTGAAGCGCGCCCTTTTCTGTCTCTCTTGATGTACCCCTGACGCCGGGCGGCGGTTCGCCCGGCCCAATTCAGGGGCCTTTTCTTGACCGTCCACCCGATCCGTTCCGAGGCGAAGACACGCGGCGCGCGGATGCTGCGCACGGCGCTGGGGCCGTCGATCGCGACCTGGCTGGATGACCCCGCCGTCATCGAGGTGATGCTGAACCCCGATGGCCGGCTGTGGATCGACAGGCTCGGCGAAGGCATCAGCTACACCGGCGAGCTGCTGACCGCTGCGGACGGCGAACGGATCGTGCGCCTGGTCGCGCATCATGTCGGCGTCGAGGTTCATGCCCGGTCCCCGCGCGTCTCGGCCGAGCTGCCGGAGGGGGGAGAGCGGTTCGAGGGTTTGCTGCCCCCTGTCGTGGCGGCGCCCGCCTTCGCCATTCGCAAGCCCGCCGTCGCCGTGTTCACGCTCGACGACTATGCGGCCGCCGGGATCATGTCGCCGGCCGAGGCCGAGGCGCTGCGCCAGGGCGTCGCGGCCCGCGCCAACATCATCATCGCGGGCGGCACCGGCGCCGGCAAGACCACGCTGGTCAATGCGCTCCTGGCCGAGATCGCTAGAACCGCCGACCGCATCGTCCTGATCGAAGACACGCGCGAGCTGCAATGTAGCGCGCCCAACCTTGTCGCCATGCGGACCAAGGATGGCGTCGTCTCGCTGTCCGATCTTGTCCGATCCTCGCTGCGCCTGCGTCCCGACCGCATCCCCATCGGCGAGGTGCGGGGCGCCGAGGCGCTGGACCTCATCAAAGCCTGGGGAACGGGACACCCCGGCGGTGTCGGCACGATCCACGCCGGA
>JBAYPJ010000068.1:0-20114 GCA_041677785.1 Novosphingobium sp.
GAACGCCCGGCCGGACGAAGATCCGAGGATCACCGTGCTTTCCGCCGGATCGATGCAGCGGTCGAACTCGGCGGTGCTGCCGGGCCGCACCGGCTCGCCGCGCCGCTTGCCGCGCTCGCGGTCGAGCGCGGCGCAGAAGTCCTTGCGGATCGCCTGCGACAGCGCCTGCTTCGAGATGAACAGGTCGATCGGATCGCGCCGCTCGTTTGCCTGCCGGTCCCACAGCAGCGTGGCAAAGCCGTGGTTGGGATGCGCGCCGCCCTGATAATCGCTGAATCTGGCCGACAGGCTGAGCCAGCCGGGCAGGTCGGTTACGACCTTCCATTCGGTCCAGTTCCCCAGCGGGTGATAGGGAAAGCCCGCCTCGCGCCGTTCGGCCCGCTGTTCCTCAGCGTTCTTCACCAGTTCGGCCTTCTGCCGGTCCAATTCGGCGTCGAGCTGCGCCTTGAGATCGGGAACGGCGCCCGCGGCGGCCGGGTAGGAATAGGCGAACTCGAACAGGTCGTTGCTCTGCCTGACTTCGCGCGCGCCTTCCGGCCGGGCGGCTGCCGTCTCCGCCGGCTCTGCGACGCCAGGCGCCGGCATGCTGCTGCTGGCGAGCGTCGCGGGCGTCTCCTGCGCCGGCTTCGCGCACGACGCGGCGAGCAGACCGAGAGCGATCGGAGCCAGGGTGCTCAAGGCAGGTCGAAATGGGCGCATCGTGTTTTTCCTCTCGCGCTCGCCGTCCCGGTCCGGCAAAGCTCACGGCCAGCATGACCGACAAGCACGCATTGATCCAGCCCGATCGCGGCCAGCAGGCCACGGCGATCCACCTCGTCGACAAGCAGGGGCTCGACGCCTTCGTCAAGGCGCTGCCCGCCCCGCAGCGCGCCGCGCTCGCCGCGCAGAAGTTCGAGGGCGAGGGCTTCAGCCACGCGATTCTGCCCGACGGCGATGGCGACGGCTGGTCGGTGGTCGCCGGCGTCGCCGACGCGGGCAAGCTGTCGGGCTGGTGCATGGCCCGGCTCGCCGAAGTGCTGCCCGCCGGCACCTACCGCCGCGCCGGCGGCGAGCCCGGTCCGGCGCTGCACGGCTGGATCACCGGCCAGTACCGCTTCGACCGCTACAAGGCCGAACCCGCGAAGGAAGGCCCGCGCGTGCTGCTGACCACCGGGGTGAACGCGATCGCCCCCGCGCTCGCCGAAGCGGCCGCCGTGACGCTGGTGCGCGACCTCGTCAACACGCCGGCCGGGGACATGGGGCCAGCCGACCTCGAAGCCGCGGCCGAGGCCGTCGCCCGGCCGCACAAGGCGGAGCTGCGCGTCACCCGCGGCGACGCGCTGGAGCACGGCTTTCCGATGGTCCACGCGGTCGGCCGCGCCGCTGAGCGCGCCCGCGCGCCGCGCCTGATCGAGATCGAATGGGGCGACCCTGCCCATCCGCGCCTCGCGGTGGTCGGCAAGGGCGTCTGCTTCGATACGGGCGGGCTCGACATCAAGCCTTCGGCCGGGATGCTGCTGATGAAGAAGGACATGGGCGGCGCGGCGCACGCGCTCGCCCTCGCCCGGCTGATCATGGAAAGCAGCTTGCCGGTGCGGCTGCATATGCTGGTCCCGGCGGTGGAGAACGCGGTTTCGGGCAACGCCTTCCGCCCCGGCGACGTGCTGCGCTCACGCGCGGGGATCTCGGTCGAGATCGGCAATACCGACGCCGAAGGGCGGCTGATCCTGGGTGACGCGCTGACCCGCGCCGGCGAGGACAAGCCCGCGTTCGTGCTCGACTTCGCGACGCTGACCGGCGCCGCGCGCTCGGCCGTGGGGCCGGACCTGCCCGCGCTGTTCACCCGCCGGGACGAGACCGCCGAGGCGCTGCTCAGGGCCGGCACGCAGAGCGACGACCCCTGCTGGCGCCTGCCGCTGTGGGACGGCTACCGCGAGTACCTGAAATCCGACATCGCCGACATCGGCAACAACTCGCCCAACGCCTTCGCCGGCGCCAGCGTGGCCGCGCTGTTCCTCGACTGGTTCGTGCCCGACGGCATCGACTGGGCGCACTTCGACACGTTCGCCTGGCGCCCGGCGGCCAAGCCCGGCCGTCCCAAGGGCGGCGACGCACTGGGGCTGCGCGCAAGCTGGCGGATGCTGCAAGGCAAGTTCGGCTGACGCCCGCCGAGGCATCCTCAATGCCCTCCATGCCCGCCCTGCCCCGCCGCCGCGTCTATGCGATGCTCGTGATCGTCATGCTGCTCTGGGCGGGGAACTCGATCGTCGGCCGCGCGGTGCGCGACGATATTCCGCCCTTCAGCCTCGCGCTGTTCCGCTGGAGCGGCGCGCTGCTTCTGCTGCTGCCGTTCGCCTGGCGTCCGATCCGGGCCGGCTGGCCGGTGATCAGGGCCCGCTGGCCGATCATCCTGCTGCTGGGCGCCTGCGGCGTCGGCGCGTTCAACGCGCTGCTCTATTCGGGCCTGCGCGAGACGACCGCGACCAACGCGCTGCTGATCCAGGCGGCGATCCCGACGCTGGTGCTGGCCTTCGATTTCGCGCTCTTCCGCAGCCGGCCGAGCCCCGCGCAGGTGATCGGCGTGGCAATCGCCGCGGCGGGCGTGGCGATCATCGTGTCCGAGGCCGATCCCGCCGCGCTCGTCGCGCTTCGCTTCGGCCGGGGCGATCTCATGATCCTGGCCGCGGTGGTCGCCTGGGGGCTCTACACCGCGCTGCTGCGCCTGCGCCCGCCGATCCATCCGCTCGCCTTCCTGGCGCTGACCTTCATGGTCGGGGTCGCGGCGATGCTGCCCGGCGCGGTGGCGGAGTGGCAACACTTCACGATCCGGCCGACGCCCATGACGATCGGCGGCATCGCCTATGTCGCGGTGCTGCCCTCGCTCGTCGCCTATCTGCTGTTCAACCGCGCGGTGGCGGAGATCGGCGCGGCCGACGCCGGCCAGGTCATCAGCCTGCAGCCGCTGATGGGCGCGCTGCTCGCCGCGGCCCTGCTGGGCGAGGCGCTGCACACCTATCACCTCGCCGGGATGGCGCTGATCCTGCTGGGCATCGCCATCCCCCTCGTCCAGCGGGCGAGAGGGGCGGGCTAGAGTGATTTCGAGCCAGATGGAATCATCTGGCGACTCGGAAATCACGGTAAATAAAGGAGTCCGCTCCGACTCGCCGGCCCGTCAGATCTCCACGCAGATCTTGCCGAAGTGCCGCCCCGACTGGAGATGCCGGAAGGCGTCGGCAAGCTCCTCCAGCCCGAACGTCCGATCGAGCACCGGCCTGATCCCGGCTGCCTCGATACCGCGCACCATGGCGGTCTGATCGCGCCGGCTGCCGACCGTCACCGCCTGCAGCCGCAGCCGCTTCGCCTGGACGATGGCGAAAGGCATCGTATCCACCTGGAAGCCGCCCACCGCGCCGATGATCGCCACATGCGCGCCGGTGCGCGTGGCGATGAACGACTGGCCGATGGTGTTCGGCCCGCCGACCTCGATGACGTGGTCGACGCCCAGGCCGCCGGTCAGCGCCAGCACCCGCTCGCCCCACTTCTCCTCCTCGCGGTAGTTGACGAGGTGGTCGGCGCCCAGCGCCCGCAGCCGCTCCAGCTTCTCCGCGCTGCCCGAAGTGGCGATCACCGTCGCGCCCGCCGCCTTGGCGAACTGCAGCGCAAAGAGCGAAACGCCGCCGGTGCCCTCGACCAGCACGGTCGCGCCCGGCTTCACCCGCCCGTCCGTCACCACCGCGCGCCAGGCGGTAACGCCGGCGCAAGTCAGCGCGGCGCTTTCGGCCGGCGAGAAGCCCCTGGGCGCGCGGGTGAAATGGGTGGCGGGCCGCGTCGTCTCCGCGCAGGCGAAGCCGTCCGCCGGGCCGCCGGGCGTGTTGGTCAGTTCGGACTTCTCGATCTGGCCGTCGAGCCATTTCGGATGGAAGGTGCTGACCACCTGGTCGCCGGGCGCGAATTCGCTCACGCCATCCCCCACCGCGACGACCTCGCCCGCGCCGTCGGACAGCGGGATCAGCCCGTCGGGCGCGGGAAAGAACCCGCCGACCACCAGCGTGTCGCGGAAGTTGAGCGAGGCGGCGCGCACCCGCACCCTGATTTCGCCCGGACCCGGCGGCGGCGCTTCGCTCGTTTCGAGCTTGAGATTGTCGAGGCTCGCCGGCTGGCGCAGGCGCATGGCTCTTGGCATGGTCAATTCCCCTGGTCGGGCCGCACCAGCGGCACCATCTTTTCCTGGACGATCAGCGCGTTGAAATGCTCGGCGATCGCGGCGATGCGCCCGTCGCGGATGCGGAACACGAAGACGTAGGTATTGGCGTAGGGCTCGCCGTCGATCAGCACGCCCTGCGACCGCGCCTCGGCCACCGCGCGGTCATCCTCGGCGGTGATCGAATCGACGGTGAAGGCAAGCGGAACCCTGGAGATGCGCGCCAGCAGGCGGATCACGTCCTGATAGGCCTGCTTGCTCATCGTCCCCTGGGTCGTGGTCCAGGCGGTCATGTCCTCGGTCAGCAACGCATCGGGCAGTTCGCCCGCGGTCACCGCGGCGAAATAGGCATGCACCAGTCGATCGGCGTCGCGCATCCTCTTTTTCCTCTCGTGCCCGTGGCAGACACGCCGCGACGCATAGCAGCCGGCGCCCGCGCGGACTTGACCGATTCCGTCGCCGGGCGCAGCGAATGGGCCCTATGTGGAATTCCCGAATCGCCCGCAAACTTGCGTCAATGCCATGACCGATATAAGCGCGCCGCTCTTCGACTTCGCGGGAACCCAGCATTTGTCGTCATTCGATGACCATATCCGGCTTGCCTTGCCGAAGGGCATGCTCTCGCTCACCGGCCCCGGCGCTACTGCCGAAACGGGACATCTGCCGGTGCGCGGCGACCTGGCGCACATCAAGCTCGCCGGGCGTTACTTCGTCCCCCACTATGCCGTGCCGATGCCGCACACCGTCGGCGCGGGCGGGGCAAGCCTGCGCCTCGCGGCCAGGCCCGACGCCGAGGAAGTGGGGCGGATTCCCGCCGACGGCCGGTTCGACGTGCTCGACATCGCCGGCGGCTGGGCCTGGGGCCAGTACGGCGAGGACGGCCCTGTCGGCTATGTCGTGCTCCAGGAACTGGAGGTACCCGCACCATGACCACACGCGTATTCATCGACGGCGCCGTCGGCACCACCGGCCTGGAGATCGCCGAGCGGCTGGCCGGCCGCGGCGAATTCAGCCTGCTGACCCTGCCCGAAGACCGGCGCAAGGACGCCTCGGCCCGCGCGGAAGCGCTGAACGCGGCCGATTTCGTCATTCTCTGCCTGCCCGACGACGCCGCGCGCGACGCCGTGGCGATGATCGACAACCCGAACACGCGCGTCATCGACGCCTCATCCGCGCACCGCGTCGCCGATGGCTGGACGTACGGCTTTCCCGAAGTCGTGGGGCGCGAGGCCGTGGCCACGGCTCGCCGGGTCAGCAATCCCGGCTGCTATCCCACCGGCTTCATCGCGCTCGTCGCGCCGCTGGTGAAGGCGGGGCTGCTACCCGCCGACTGGCCCTATACGGTGAACGCCGTCTCCGGCTACTCGGGCGGCGGCAAGGCGCTGATCGGCCGGTTCGAGGACGATGAGGACATCGCCTTCCGCGCCTATGGCCTGGAACTCGGCCACAAGCACGTGCCCGAGATGACCCGGCTCGCCGGCCTCGTTCACACCCCGGTGTTCGCGCCCGCGGTGGTCCCGGCGCACCGCGGCATGGTGGTGGACGTGCCGCTGCCGCTGTCCGCCATGCCGACGGCCGGAGCGCCCGCGGCGCTGCGCCGGTGCCTGGTCGACGCCTATGCCGGCAGCCAGGTCGTCACCGTCCACGACGACGCGCCGGGCGAACTGCTGCTGCGCCGCTCGCTGGCGCCCAGCGACCGGCTCGACCTTTACGTTTTCGGCGCGCCGGACGGCAGCCAGGCGCGGCTGGTCGCGGTGCTCGACAACCTGGGCAAGGGCGCGAGCGGCGCGGCGGTGCAGAACCTCAACCTGATGGCCGGCCTGCCGGAGACGACGGGGCTGCAGCTTTAGCTGCCCAATTTTTGGGCGCGACTGCCTGGAATTTAATCACTTTTCCGGCGAAGCGGCAGCGTAAAATAATCGCGAAGCTGCGCGGGCCGATCGCATACGCGCGATTCCGCCCTTTCCCGCATCCACGGCATTGCCTAAACGCCTGTTCAGGGCTCTGGCACGATTCTTGATAGATCGTAAGCGGGGCACTTGGACGTCCGGGCCGCCCGTCGGCGGTCCGGTTCAACGCGCAGGGGTTTCTAGAGCCGTGAAGAAGATCGAAGCGATTATCAAACCGTTCAAGCTGGACGAGGTGAAGGAGGCCCTGCACGAAGTGGGGGTGTCCGGCATCACCGTCACCGAGGCCAAGGGCTTCGGCCGCCAGAAGGGCCATACCGAACTCTACCGCGGCGCCGAATACGTCGTCGACTTCCTGCCGAAAGTGAAGCTCGAGGTCGTCGTGCCCGATTCGCTGGCCGAACGGGTGGTCGAGGCGATCGCGGCGGCCGCGCAGACGGGGCGGATCGGCGATGGCAAGATCTTCGTCATCCCGATCGAAAGCGCCGTGCGCATCCGCACCGGGGAACGCAACGAAGACGCCATCTGACCCCACGCGGCCGGCCGATCCGGGCCGCCGCATCCCAGGATACACGTTCCAACCAGCCCTGCCACCGGCCGGGGCGACGAGAAAGGCGAAGCATGAGCAAGGCAAGCGACATCATCAAGCGGATCAAGGACGAGGAGATCGAATGGATCGACCTGCGTTTCACCGATCCCAAGGGCAAGTGGCAGCACCTGACCATGGTGTCCTCCATCCTCGGCGAGGATGAGCTTGAAGACGGCCTGATGTTCGACGGTTCGTCGATCGATGGCTGGAAGGCGATCAACGAGTCGGACATGATCCTCAAGCCCGACCTCGACGCGGTCTACATCGATCCTTTCTCGGCCACGCCGATGCTGATCCTGGTCTGTGACATCGTCGACCCCTCCTCGGGCGAACTCTACGGCCGCGACCCGCGCTCGACCGCCAAGCGCGCCGAAGCCTTCGTCAAGGTGTCGGGCGTGGGGGACACCGTCTACGTCGGCCCCGAGGCGGAGTTCTTCCTGTTCGACGACGTGCGCTTCTATGACGGCTACAACGGCAACGGCTTCAGCATCGACGATATCGAGCTGCCGACCAACTCGAACCGCGAATACGACGGCGGCAACCTCGCCCACCGGCCGCGCGCCAAGGGCGGCTACTTCCCCGTCGCGCCGGTCGACAGCTGCGTCGACATCCGCGGCGAGATGGTCTCGACCATGATCGAGATGGGCCTGCCCTGCGACAAGCACCACCACGAGGTCGCCTCGGCGCAGCACGAGCTGGGCCTGACCTTCGGCACGCTCGTCCAGACCGCCGACCGCATGCAGGTCTACAAGTACGTCGTGCAGCAGGTCGCGCAGGCCTACGGCAAGACGGCGACCTTCATGCCCAAGCCGATCAAGACCGACAACGGCAGCGGCATGCACACGCACTTCTCGATCTGGGAAGACGGCAAGCCCCTGTTCGCCGGCAACGGCTATGCCGGCCTGTCGGACATGTGCCTCTACTTCATCGGCGGCGTGATCAAGCACGCCAAGGCGCTCAACGCCTTCACCAACCCGACCACCAACAGCTACAAGCGGCTGGTGCCGGGCTACGAGGCCCCGGTGCTGCTGGCCTATTCGGCCCGCAACCGCTCCGCCTCGTGCCGCATCCCCTATGGCACCGGCGCCAAGGCGAAGCGCGTCGAGTTCCGCTTCCCCGACGCGATGGCCAACCCGTACCTGTGCTATGCGGCGCTGCTCATGGCCGGCCTCGACGGCATCCGGAACAAGATCCACCCCGGCGAAGCCATGGACAAGAACCTCTACGACCTGCCGCCCGCCGAACTGGCCGAAGTGCCGACCGTCTGCGGCAGCCTGCGCGAAGCGCTGGAATCGCTGGAAGCCGACAACGACTTCCTGGTGCAGGGCGGCGTGTTCACCAAGGACCAGATCGAATCCTACATCGAACTCAAGTGGCCCGAAGTGATGCGCTGGGAAACCACGCCCTCCGCGGTCGAGTTCGACATGTACTACAGCCTCTGATCCAGGCCGACACGATCACCGAGAAGGGCGTCCGGAGCGATCCGGGCGCCTTTTTGCGCCGGGATGCGGCGGAGGAGTTTGCAGGACCGAACCGCCCCGCTTCTCCCTCCGACCCCCCACTCCCCCACGCCCGCTCAGCCTGAGCGGGGGTTGGGTATTTGGGAGCGATGGGAGGGCATCTTACCGCTCCGCGCCGTCGCTGAGCGGGTATTGGTATGGGGGATCAACGAGGGTAGAACGCAACGTGGCCAGGCCGGCCCGCGCCGGCTCACACGACCCGGTACTGCTCCCGCCCGCCGGGGACGCCGTCCTTGCCGCTGCCTTGCAGCGCGGGCGCCTCGCTCCGACGCCTGCTGGCGGCCTCGCTGATCAGGCGGTCCTGCTCCTCGGCCGATATCCGTTCCCAGCCGTTGCGGCCGAGGCGTTCCATCGGGCGGTAGCGCACCTTGTACTGCATCCGCGCCGAACCCTCGACCCAGTAGCCGAGATAGACGAAAGGCAGCTCCATTTCGCCGGCGCGGCGGATGTGGTCGAGGATGATGTAGTTGCCCAGCCCCGAGCGCGCCTTGTGATCGGGCTCGTAGAAGCTGTAGATCATCGACAGCCCGTCGCCCTGCCTGTCGGTCAGGCAGGCGCCGACCAGGCGGCCGGGCGTCACGCCGTCGAACGACGGCTCGCGGTATTCGATGACGTAGGAGGTGACGGGCGTATGCTCGACCATGTCGGCATAATCGACTTCGTCCATCGTCGTCATGCCGCCGCCGGGGTGGCGCGCGCCGAGATAGCGCTGGAGCAGCTCGAACTGCTCGGCGGTGGACCAGGGCCGGCACAGCGTGGCGATGAGATCGCCGTTGCGCTTCAGGTTGCGCCGCTGCGTCGCCGAGGGGGCGAACTCATCCGCCACCACGCGCACCGAGACGCAGGCCGTGCAATCGAGGCAGGAGGGGCGATAGGCCACCGTCTGGCTGCGGCGGAAGCCGATGCGGCCCAGCGCGTCGTTCAGCGCGTCCGCATGCGCCCCTTTCAGCTCGGTGAACACCTTGCGCTCGCTGCGCCCGGGAAGATAGGGGCACGGCGCGGGACTGGTGACGAAGAACCTGGGAAAACGAACGGGTGCCGTCACGGCCGGGTGCGATCCTTTTGCCTTGCAAGGCGCGCCAATCCGCGCCCGCAGGCAAACTATGCATGGCGCGCAGCGCAGTTCAAAGTCTTTTAACCAAGATTTCCGGTTAACGGATCATTATTTTGCACAAGTGTCCCACGGCAGGGCAGCGCGCGCTCAATTGCTAACATAGCGCCGGATGCGGGCCCGCCGCAGGACCCGGTCCTCCAGCGAATAGTAGAGGAAGATGGTGGACCCATCGTCCAGGCACGATGCGGCAAAGGCGATGTCCGTGCCGGCGCGCTGTTCGGGCGGGGGCGGCACCAGCATGGGCTCGACGCAACGATCGACCACGCAGGTATAGTTCTCGTCGAAGGCCACCCAGCCGATCCGCCAGCGCGCGTCGGCGGTGGCGCCGTTGTAGAACATGACTGGCGGCTCGCCCGGCCGGGCGACGATCGGGCCGGTCGACAGGTGCCAGTTGTCCCAGCCCTTCGGACGCACGGTGAACGGGTCAGCCACCGCCCGCCACGGCCCCTCGGGCGCGTCGGCCAGCGCCAGCCCGATGCGCGAGGCATTGTCGCGCGCATATTCGAAGAACAGCCGCCAGCGCCCGTCGGCGCCCTGCGCGACGGTCGCCTCCTTGATGTTGCCGCCGCCCCTGGGCGCTTCCAGCAGGACCTGCTCCTTGCAGAGATGATCGAGATCCGGCCCCTTGGCGACCAGCAGCGAGCCCTGCTCGCGCGGGCGGTCGACACCGGTGAAAAACACCAGCAACCGCCCCTCCTCGGCCGTGACGACGGTGGGGTCCTCCACCCCGCCGGCGTCGATGTCGCGGGGGCCGGGGCTGATCGCCGGGCACGGATGGACGTTGAAGAACAACCCGTCGTGCGAGGTGCCGGCGTAGATCACGCCCGTCGGATCTGCGGCGCCCAGCGGGTTATTCAGAACGCGCACCAGCAGGCGCCGGCACCCGTCCTCCTCCCAGACGTAGGGACTCATCAGATCGTGGCCCGCGAGCAGGCCGTCCGCGCCAGCGATATCGAGCGTGACGACTTCCAGCTTCTCGACGACGTAGTCGAGATCCACCGCCCGCGCGCCCGGCGCGGCGGCAACGATCGCGCGTCGCTTTGCCATGTCCATATCGGCCAAACGCATGGCGCGGCCGCCTGTTGCATCGAACGGCCGGCAGGCGGAACGCGTGCTCCCGGCCTTGATCCGGAGCGACGTGCGGCTCAGCTCAGCTCCATCTGGCTGACCTCGAATCCTTCGGCGCGCAGCGCCTCGATCAGCGCATCGAGCTGCTGGCTGTCGCGCGCCTCGCATTCGATCTCGGTGGCGATGCCCTTGGCCGGCAGGTCGGTGAAGATGCGCTGGTGGACGATCTCGAGGATGTTGACGTTGTGGCTGTAGAACACCTTGGCGACGCGCAGCAGCGAGCCCGGGCGGTCCTGCAGGATCAGCCGCAGCCGCGCCAGCCGCCCGGCGCGGACGAGATCGCGCAGCAGCACGTTGGCCAGAAGGCGCATGTCGATGTTGCCGCCCGACAGGACGACGCCGACCTTCTTGCCGGCAAAGTGATGCGGATAGGCCATGACCGCGGCGAGCCCGGCGGCGCCGGCCCCTTCCACCACCGTCTTCTCGATCTGCAGCAGCAGCGCCAGCGCCGCCTCGATCTGCGCCTCGCTGACCAGCAGGAAATCGTCGAGCAGGTGCGACAGGACCGCAGAGGTGAGCTTGCCCGGCTCGAACACCGCGATGCCTTCGGCCAGCGTATCCCCGCCGACCGGGCGGTGCGTGCCTTTGAGCAGGTTGAACATCGACGGGTACAGCTCGGCCTCGACGCCGATCAGCTTGATATCGGGCTTCATCGCGCGCGCGATCGTGCCCATGCCCGAGGCGAGGCCGCCGCCGCCGACCGGGATGGCCAGCACGTCGAGGTCGGGAACGTCCTCCAGCATCTCCAGCGCCACCGTGCCCTGCCCGGCGGCGACGTGCGGATCGTCGAAAGGGTGGACGAAGGTGAGGCCCAGCTCCAGCTCCAGCGTGCGCGCGTGGGCCGAAGCCTCGTCGAAACTTTCGCCTTCCAGCACGACGGTGCCGCCGACCGCCTCGGTCTGCATGACCTTCACCACCGGCGTGGTGCGCGGCATGACGATCGTCACCGGCACGCCCAGCCGCGTGCCGTGGTACGACAGGCCCTGCGAATGATTGCCGGCCGAAGCGGCGATGACGCCGCGCGCGCGCTGTTCCCCGGTAAGCTGCAGCATGGCGTTGAGCGCGCCGCGTTCCTTGTAGGCGGCGGTGAACTGGTGGTTCTCGAACTTGAGGTAGATCTCCGCGCCGGTGATCGTGCTCAGCGTCCGGCTTTTGAGCGTGGGCGTGCGCACCACCGCGCCCGCAATTCGCCGCGCCGCCGCGTGGACGTCGTCGGCGGTGAGCAGGGCGCTTGCGCCTGCAGCGGGTTTGAGTGCGGCTTCGGTCATGACCGCGCGGGTAACGGAAAGCGGCCGGCTTGTCGATTCGTCGCGGACGGCTGTGCAATCGGGCAAAACCCGCTAGACAGCCCCCCATGAGCGCCAAACGCAAAGTCTCTTCCCTCGGTCTGGGCGTGATGGGCGGGGCGATCGCCCGCCATATCGGCAACGCCGGCCACGAACTCACCATATACAACCGTTCGCCCGGCCGGCTGGAAGCGTGGCAGAAGACGAACCCCGGCCTCGCCGCGCGCGTCGCGTCGAGTCCGGCCGAGGCGGCCGAGGGCGCGGACATGGTCATCACCTGCGTGGGCAACGACGACGACCTGGCCGACGTCGTGCTCGGCCCGCATGGCGTGTTCCGCACGCTGCGCGAGGGCGGCGTCTTCGTCGATCACACCACCGTCTCCGCGCGCATCGCCCGCCAGATCGCGGTCGAGGCGCGCGATCAGCAGGTCCACTGCGTCGACGCGCCGATGACCGGCTCGCAGATCGGCGCCGAGAAGGGCACGCTGACGCTGATGTGCGGCGGCCGGCCCGACGCGATCGAGGCGGCGCGCCCGGTGATGGAAGCCTATTCGCAGCGCATCGTCCACGTCGGCAAGGCCGGCGCCGGGCAGACCGCCAAGATGGCCAACCAGATCTGCATCGCCGGAACCGTGGCGGCGCTGGCCGAGGCGGTGCGCTTCGCGCAAGGGTCGCACCTCGACATGGCCAAGGTCTACGAGGCGATCTCGGGCGGCGCGGCGCAATCCTGGCAGATGGACAACCGCTGGGCGACGATGGACCGCGACGAATTCGACTTCGGCTTCGCCATCGACTGGATGCGCAAGGACCTGGGCCTCGCCATCGACGAGGGGCGCGGGCTGGGCGTATCGCTGCCGGTGACGGCGCTGGTCGACCAGTTCTACGCCGATCTCCAGGCGATGGGCTCGGGCCGCGAGGACACCAGCGCGCTGATCCGAAGGCTGCCGCGGAAGGGCCGGAAGTGATCGCGCGCCTTGCGGAAATCCTCCCCCGTGGGGGGAGGATCATGGCATTCGCCCTCCTCTTTCTCGCCGCCCCCGCGCGGGCCGACACGCTGATCGACAACGTCAACGGCATGACGCTCGACCGCGAGGGCCGGGTCGAGCGGTTCAACGGCCTGCTCGTCGGCGACGACGGCCGCATCGCCCAGCTTCTCCGGCGCGCCGACAAGCGCCCCGGCAAGGTCGACTTCAAGGTGGACGGCAAGGGCCGCACGGTCATCCCCGGCCTGATCGATTCGCACATCCGGCTGATGCCCTTCGGCCTTGCCCTGCTGACCGACGCCCGGCCCGACGCGCAGCCACGCCCCGAGGATCGCGACCAGGCGCTGGCCAAGGCGCAGCGGGCGCTGCTCGCGCGCGGGATCACCGCGGTCGCCGACATGGGCACGACCATCGAGGACTGGCAGACCTACCGCCGCGCCGGCGACGCGAGCGCGCTCGGCTTGCGCATCATGGCCTATGCCGAGGGGGTCGACGCGATGATCCTGATCGGCGGGCCGGGGCCGACGCCCTGGCTCTACGACGACCGGCTGCGGCTGAACGGCGTGCGGCTGGCGCTCGACGGCCCGCTGATGGCGCGCGCGGCGGCGCTCAAGGCGCCCTATGCCGACGCGCCCGCCGCGAAAGGCGGGCTGCGGCTGGGCGAGACGCAGCTTCGCAACCTGATGAGCCGCGCGGCGATGGACAACTTCCAGGCGGCGGTCGAGGCGCATGGCGACAAGGCGGGCGCGGCGGTGCTCGACGCGCTCGACGAGCTGGCGGACACCTACAAGGGCGACCGGCGCTGGCGCATCGAGGCGGCCGAGGCGTTCGACCCCGCCGATCTGCCCCGGCTGGCGGGCAAGGGCGTGGTCGTCTCGATGCAGCCGCAGCAGGCGGCGCTCGGCGCGACGATTGCCGAAGCGCGGCTCGGCCCGGCGCGCGCGGCCGGCGCCTATGCCTGGAAGTCATTTGCCGGAGCCGGCGCGGCGCTGGCGTTCGGCTCGGACGGCGCGCCCGATCCCTTCGCCGCCCTGGCGACGGCGATCACCCGCCAGGGCGCCGACGGCGAGCCCTATGGCGGCTGGCAGCCGCAGGAGCGCCTGACGCGCGAGGCGGCGCTGGCGGCCTGGACGGCGGGCGCGGCCTGGGCCGGCTTCGCCGAAGGGCGCTTCGGCCGGCTCGCCGAGGGTCAGCGCGCCGACTTCCTGCTGGTCGACCGCGACCCGCTGCTGGCGACCCCGGCGGAGCTGCGCGGCTTGCGCGTGCTGCAGACCTGGGCGGGTGGCAAGCTGGTCTATCAGGCTGGCGAGGCGGAGCCCGGCGAAGGACGATGAGGCCGTCGCCGTCGCGGACCTGATCCGGGCCGACGTGCCATCCGATGCGGCTATTCCGGCGTCGGCACCACGTCGGTTCCGGCTTCCGGCTCTTGCGCCGCCGGCGCGCTGGCGGCCCGGCGCTCACCGAACCGCATGACCAGCAAGGACCCCTCGAACAGCAGCAGCATCGGCACCAGCAGCATAAGCTGCGAGATGACGTCGGGCGGGGTGATCACCGCCGCCAGGATGGTGAGCCCGACGATGACATAGCGCCGCGCGCCGGCAAGCTGCTCGCGGGTGACGATGCCGGCGCGGTTCAGCAGCAGCAGCAGTACCGGCATCAGGAAGCTGATGCCGAAGGCGAGGATGAACTGCATGACGAGCGAGAGATAGTCGCCCGTCCCCGGCAGCGCCTCCATCCGCAAGCCGCCGCGCGTTCCCTCGAAGCCGAGGAACCAGCGGAACGCCGTCGGCATGACGATGTAGTAGGCCAGCGCCGCGCCGCTGGCGAACAGCACCGGCGTCGCCATCAGGAACGGCAGGAAGGCCTTCTTTTCCGTGGCGTAGAGTCCCGGCGCAATGAACGCCCAGAGCTGGTTGGCGATGATCGGGAAACTGACGAAGAACGCGGCGAACAGCGCCACTTTCAGTTCGACGAAGAACGCCTCGTAGAGCTTGGTGTAAACCAGCCGCCCCTCCCCGGCCGGAAACGCGTCGGTCAGCGGCCGTACCAGGAAGCCGAAGATGTCGTTGGCGAAATACATGCACACGACGAAGGCGATGGCCAGCGCGACGATGCAGCGCAGCAGGCGCGTGCGCAGCTCCAGCAGGTGGTCGAGCAGCGGCGCCTGCGTCTCGTCGATTTCCTTGATCTTCAGCATGGTGCATCCGGGCGGGGCTGGCGACAAAGCCCCCTCCGCTTCAGAGGAGGGGGCTGGGGGTGGAGCCGCGGCGGCGCGGCGGTTCGCTGCGCGAGCGATGCCGGGCATCGCCACCACCCCTTGATCCCCTCCTCTGAAGAGGAGGGGAGAGATGCCGCGCGCGTCACGGCGGCGGCAGCGGGAGCCGCGGCTCGCCCGGCTCCTGCTTTTCCGGTTCCGCGCCCGTCCCGGCGGCGGCAGCGGGCGGCAGCGCCGCCTCGGCCGAGGCTTCGGGCACTTGCGGGTGCGCCTTCATGATCGCCTCGTTCTGCTCGCGCCACGTGCGCTCCATTTCCTCCAGCTCGGCTTCGCGGATCATCGTCTCGATGCCCGAGCGGAAATGGCCGGAGATACGTCGCATCTTGGCGATCCACTGGCCCGCCACACGCATCGCGCGGGGCAGGTCCTTGGGGCCGATCACGACGATCGCGACGATAACGATCAGCAGCAGTTCGGACGCGCCGACATCGAACATGGCACGCCTGGCCCCGGATCAGCGCGGGGTCTGGCTGGTATCGGCCACCGTCTCGCCGTTGCCGGTCGCCTGCGGCGGGGCGGCGGGCTGCGCCGGGATCTGCGGCGCCGGCGGCGCGACGGGCTTGTCGTCGTCGTTCAGGCCCTGCTTGAAGCTTTTGATGCCCTTGCCGAAATCGCCCATGATCTCGGAAACGCGGCCGCGCCCGAACAGCACGAGCACGACGAGCAGCACTATGATCCAGTGCCAGAGAGATCCAAAACCCATTTTCGACTCCGAAGTTCGCGGGCGGCGAAGGCCCATAAGCACTTATCTAGGCGCTTTCATCGCCGGTTGCCACCCTGTCCGCGGCCTCCGTATCTCCGTCCCGTGACGGTTCCGTGGCTACGCCCATCATGGCAAGGGCATCCTCGACCGGATCGAGCAGGCCGGCCGCGCGCAGTTCGTCGATGCCGGGCAGGTCGCGGCGCGATTGCAGGCCGAAATGGGCGAGGAAGGCGGGCGTCGTCGCATAGATCACCGGCCGCCCCGGCACCTCGCGCCGGCCGGCGACGCGCACCCAGCCCGCCTCCAGCAGCACGTCGAGCGTGCCCTTGGCGGTCTGCACGCCGCGAATCGCCTCGATCTCGGCGCGGCTGACCGGCTCGTGATAGGCGACGATCGCCAGCACCTCGGTGGCGGCGCGCGACAGCCGGCGGACCTCCTCCTTCTCGCGGCGGAGCAGGTGGGCGAGATCGGGCGCGGTCTGGAAATGCCAGCGCCCGCCGCGCTCGACCAGATGCACGCCGCGATCCGCATAGTGCCGCGCCAGCTCGGCCAGCGCAGCGCGCACGGACGCGCCGCCGAGATGGGTGGAGATCGCCTCGGCCGTCATCGGCTCGGCCGCGGCGAACAGCGTCGCCTCGACGGCACGGACGAGATCGTCGGGGCCATCGTCGCGGGGCTCGCCGGGAGGGATCATTTCACCCGCCGCAGCCGCAGCGGCCCGAAAGTCTCGTCCTGCGCCAGATCGGCCTTGCCCAGCCGCGCCAGTTCCAGCGCGGCGACGAAGCTCGACGCCAATGCCGAGCGCCGCAGTCGCGGCTCGGCATGCGGCGGCAGGAACTCGCGCAGCTCCATCCAGTCGAGCGCCAGCCCCAGCATCGACGAGACCCGCGCCAGCGCGCTGTCGAGCGTCATCACCATGCGATCGCGCACGACATGGACCACCGGCGCGGTGCGCGCCTTGACCTGGCCATAGGCCTGGATGAGATCGAACCATTCGCACGTCCAGGCGTTCCTGCGGTCCACCCGCAGCCCCTCGGGCGCCCCGCGCCGGAACACGTCGCGGCCCAGCCGGTCGCGCGCCATCAGCCGCGCCGCCGCCTCGCGCATGGCGCCCAGCCGCTGCAGGCGCAGTTGCAGGCGCAGCGCCAGTTCCTCGGGGCTCGGGTCCTCCTGCTCCTCGCGCGGGAGCAGCAGCGCCGACTTGAGGTAGGCGAGCCAGGCGGCCATGACGAGGTAGTCGGCCGCCAGCTCCAGCCGCAGCGCCCCGGCCCGGTCGATGTAGCCGAGGTACTGATCGACCAGTTCGAGGATCGAGATGCGGCGCAAGTCCACCTTCTGCCGCCGCGCAAGGTCGAGCAACAGGTCGAGCGGGCCTTCCCAGCCGTCAAGCTCAAGGTAGAGCGCGCTGTCCTCGGTCGGCGCGGCGGCGGGCCCGCCCCATTCGCCGTCCGCGAACAGCGCCGGGTCGAGATCGGCCTCGCCCATCAGGCCCGCGCCTCCGCCAGCGCCAGCAGCGCATCGCGCTTGGCCAGCAGCGCGGACTGGCGGACCAGCTCGCCCCTCGCCGGATCGGTGGCGGCGAGCGCGCGGTCGAAGCGCTCCGCCGCCACGCCCGAGAGCGCGGGCAGCCGTTCGGCGATGCCGATCATGTCGTCCATCCTGGCCCAGCAGTTGAGCGCGATGTCGCAGCCCGCCGCGATGGCGCGCGCGGCCCGCTCGGGCACGCTGCCCGACAGCGCCTCCATGTCGAGGTCGTCGGTCAGCAAGAGGCCGGCAAAGCCGATGCGCCTGCGGATGATCTCGCCGATCACGAAGGGCGATTGCGTCGCGGGATTTTCGGCGTCCCAGGCGGTGAAGCGGATGTGCCCGGTCATGCCGATCGGCGCGGCGGCGAGCGTGCGGAACGGGGCGATGTCCTCGGCCAGCTCGGCCTCGCTCGCGGTGACGGTGGGCAGTTCCTTGTGGCTGTCCGCCAGCGCGCGGCCGTGGCCCGGCATGTGCTTGACGACGCCCGCGACGCCCGCCGCCGCAAGGCCATCGAGCACCGCCCGCCCCAGCGCGGCGACGCGCATCGGCTCGCTGCCGAAGGCGCGGTCGCCGATCACGTCGTGCGCGCCGGGCCGGCGGACGTCGAGCACCGGATGGCAATCGACCGAGATGCCGACTTCGGCAAGTTCGAGCCCCAGCGCCTCGGCATTGACCCGCGCCGCCTCGATCGCGCTGGCGGGGGCAAGGTCGTAAAGCCCGTCGAACGCGCCGCCCGCCGGCCAGGCACGCCATTCGGGCGGCCTCATCCGCGCCACCCGGCCGCCTTCCTGGTCGATGCAGATGAAGGTCCGGTCGCGGCCGTGGATCGCCCGCAGCTCGTCGGTCAGCGCGCGGACCTGCGCGCGATCGGCGATGTTGCGGCCGAACAGGATGTAGCCCGCCGGATCGGCATCGCGGAAGAACGCGCGCTCGTCGGCGGACAAGGCCAGACCGGCAATGCCGAAGATCGCGGGTGTCATGCCCGTAGAAATCGCGATTCCATGCCGGTTTCGCAAGTTCCGGGGCCGTGAGGAATGTGGATTAGTCGCCGATCCTCCCCCGGCAGGTGAGCACTCCGACGCTTCACCGTCGCCCCTGCGCAGGGGCGACGGGAGAAATGCCCTGGAGCGTCGATCAGGAACGAACCGCCTCTAGTTCTTCACCTGGCAGGCGAGGCCCGCCGCCTTGAGCCGGCCGCAGAGCGCGTGCGCCGCTCCGGCGTCGGGGGCAAGCGCCTGCAGGCGATAGACCGTGCCGATGTCGGCGCTGCCCTCGACCACGCGGTGGCCGAGGCCGGAAAGCGCCTCGTACTGGCCCGCCAGCTTGGTCCAGCCCGCCTCGGCCGAAGCGCGCGAGGAATAGGCCGCGACCTGCACGCCGACGCCCGACGGCGCCGGCGCGGTCGGCGTGGCCTGCGCGCTGGGCGCGGGCGTAGGCGGCTTGACGGCGGGAGATTCCCCCAGCCGCGCGGGCCGGGTCTGCCCTTCGGAGACGGCGAAGCTGGTGTCGCCGGTGCCGGCGAACGTCTTGCCGCCGGGGTCCTGCGGGCGCTCCTTGTACGGCTGCGTGGGCGCGGGGACGATGCTGCCGTCGGCGACCAGCACCTCGTCCTTGCGCTGCCCCACCGCCCACCAGATGCCGCCGCCGATCAGCGCGACGGCCAGCAGCCCGAACGCCAGCAGCACGAAAAGCTGCCCGGCGCTGCGGCCTTCATAGTCCTCGTCGTCCTCGCCGTCGGTCTCGAGCCACGGCAGGCGCACATCCTCGTCCTCGAAGGCGAGCTGCTCGGTTTCGAGCGGCGTCTCGCCCCAGGGTTCCGCGGGGGAGCCGGCCGGGTCCTGTCCCGCGTCGAAAGGCTCCTCGTCGGTTCCTTCGCCGCCGGGCCCGTTCGCGTCGGCCGTCGTCATCGTCACATTTCCTCCACCGCCTCGACGCCCAGAAGCGCCAGCCCGTTACGGACAAGTTGCCCGATTTGCGCGGCAAGGAAAAGCCGCGCGCCGGTGAGCGCCGCATCCTGTGCCACGATGAAGCGCTTTTCCGGCCGATCGTTGCCGAGGTTCCAGTAGGCGTGGAACGCGGCGGCAAGGTCGTGGAGGAAGAAGGCGACGCGGTGCGGCTCGCGCGCCACCGCCGCCGCCTCGACCAGCCGGGGGAACTGCGCGGCCAGCTTGACGAGGTCCATCTCCTCCGCGCCGAGCCGCGCGATCCCGGCATCCGACGGGGCGAAGCCCTCCGCCTTCGCCTTGCGCAGCGTCGAGCTGACGCGGGCGTGGCAATACTGCACGTAGAAGACGGGGTTGTCCTTCGAGGCTTCGACCACCTTGGCGAAGTCGAAGTCCATCTGCGCCTCGGGCTTGCGCGTCAGCATGGTGAAGCGCACCACGTCCTTGCCCACCTCGCGCACGACATCGGCCAGGGTGACGAAAGTGCCGGCGCGCTTGGACATCTTCACCGGCTCGCCGCCGCGCAGGAGCTGGACCATCTGCACCAGCTTGACCTCGAACGGCGTCGGTTTCCCTTCCGCTCCGGTCATCGCCGCGACCGCCGCCTTGATCCGCTTGACCGTGCCGGCGTGGTCGGCGCCCCAGATATCGACCAGCGCGTCTGCCGATTGCGCCTTCTGGTAGTGATAGGCGAGGTCGGCGCCGAAATAGGTCCAGCTTCCGTCGGACTTGCGGATCGGCCGGTCCTGGTCGTCGCCGAACTTCGTGGAGCGGAACAGCGGCAGCGCCACCGGCTCCCAGTCGTCCGGGGTCTTGCCCTTGGGCGCCTCGAGCATGCCGTCGTAGACCAGATCGCGCGCGCGCAGCCACGCTTCGGCGGCGGCGGGCTTTCCGGCGGCCTGCAATTCCGCTTCGGACGAGAACAGGTCGTGATGGATGCCGAGCAACGCCAGATCGGC
>JBAYPJ010000069.1:0-19304 GCA_041677785.1 Novosphingobium sp.
AATACCAAACCGGGCCGCCGCGCCGCGCGCCGACATGCCCTCATCCATCACCGCTGCAAGAACCCGCTCACGAAGATCCATCGAATAGGCTCGAACCATGCCGGCTGGCCTCCTGCCCAGCGCGCATGGTGAATCACATCCAACCGCAATTGGGAATCCCCCAATCGAGTCAAGGCAATGTCATCGCGCTCTAAAGTTCATACCGGACCCCGCTTCTGCGCAACGCCTCGAAGCCTGGCAGGCAGGCGGCGGTCAGCGCGTCCGCTAACCCGGCAGGCAGGGTATGCCAGGACGAGCGGGCCTGCACGACGCTTGCCGCGCAGCGCGCGGACCATCCCTCGTCCGCGAAGCCGTGGCCCAGGAATTCGGCCAGGAGGCCAAGCTGCCGTTCCGGATCCACGAAAAAATCCTCGAAACGCAAAGTCAGCAACCGGCCGCCGGGCAGCGCGCGCAAGGCCTCCATGCCGTTGACGATCTGCCGCGCTCATGACGCGCCGCAAGACGGAACGGGAATGTCGAACGCGTCCAACGCATCCGGGTCGAAACGCTCGGGCAGGAAAGGACGCAGTTCCGCCGGCACGCGATCGACGAAGGTACGATCGGCAGACCCGATGGGGTCCATGCCGAGATGCTGGGCGATCGCGTTCGTCACATAGGCGATGCGAAAGCCCTTGTCCGCCCGCATCGACAGCGCGACATCGCGTCCGTCCCGCACGATATGGATGAACCTCGCCTCGGGAAACAGCCCCAGCAACTGCCCTATCCGGCCAAGCGACGCCCCCGACCGCTCGACCCAGAGGCACTTGCCGAAAAGCTCGGCCAACCACCCGAAAAGCCGGCGATAATGGTGGGAGATCGGCGCGACGGGCCATGCGCGCACCTCGGCCTGCAGCAAGTCAAACAGGCGATGCGGATCATCGGCAAGGTGCGGCAAGGTGATGAGCAGGAGCGCGGGAACGCCGGTCCGCAACGAATAGCGGGCGCGCGGAGCATCGTAGGGATAGAGCAATTCGACGGGTCGCCTGCGCTGCTGCCGCAACTGGAAGCTGATGAAGGGCGTGACCGCGGCAATGATCGTCCAGAACTGCCGGCCGTCCAGAGGTCGGCGGGAAAAGAGCTCCGATGTGCGGGATCCGTCGGTGACGAGCGAGAAGAATTCCGAAATGCTGAGGACATCCGGATGATCGCGCAACATGTTTGAAATCATCGTAGAGCCGCACCGTCCCGTGCCGACGACGAATGTTGGAACTCCCACGCCTCCTCCCTTGGAACAAGCCATCCGCATGTCATCGGCCGGCGATCACTGCTCCGGCTTTCGCGCTTCCCTGATTATGTCCGCCAGCAACGGCCCCAATTCCTCATCTTGGGCGATGGCTTGCGTCACCTGTCCGATGATCTGCTGAAATCGCGGATCGTTGGCCAGCCTTGCGCCGAACCGGCTCGCCAATAGCTGTTCCACGACGATCCGCCGAAGGTGCATGTCGTCCGCGCCGGCGCGTGCGGCGCGTTCCGCCACCGGCCGGCTCGCCCGAATGCCGTCGCTCCGAGCGGGATCGGCCACCCGCTTGCGCCCGGCCCCTTTCGCCTGCGCACGCTCCGCAAGCTTCTGCCGCAGCAGCGCGACGAAGACGTCAGCCGTGGAAATCGGGTCCATCGCAGAAGCGCCCTAATGCCTGGTGTTGCCGCCATCCCTGAACCGCGCCTGCCGCAAGAGCAGGTCGACCGCGCTCGCCGGAGAGCCATGCGCGCCCTCCTCCCGCGGCGGGGGTGGCGGAACGCTTTCGGGACTTTCCCCTGCCGGCGGCATGACCCGGTCGCGATCGCCCAGGCCGTCCATCTCGTCCAGGATAAGCTGCACGTGCGCATTGACCAGCGGATGCTCCGGGTTCCGCGCGATACCGCGCCGCAGAAGCTCCCGCGCCGCGGGGACCCGGTCCCCGATCATATTGGCCAGCCCTTCGGCGAAAAGGCGAAAGGGGTCGTCTGGCGCAAGGCCCATCAGGGGCGTCCACACCGCGATCGCATCGCGCGGGCGGCCCGATGTCAGGTCGAGAAAGCCAAGCTGAAAGCGCGCCAGCGCATAGTCCGGTGCGATCTCCACCGCCCGGGCCATGGCGCGCCGGCCTTCATCATAGCGCTGCAGGCCCGCCAGCACCGAGCCTTGCAGGAAGTGAAGGCGCGGGTCGAAAGGCCATGATTCCAGCAATGCCGACAATTGCGACAACCCGCCTTCCTCGTCGCCGTGGAATTGTTCTACGGCCGCGTTCAGCAGGTCCGAGGGGCAAAGCGCATCTCCGGCATCGTCCATTACCTCCACTCCTATCCTTCCAGCCGGAACCGGCCCATGGCGGACAATCGCTTGCGCAGCAGGTTGAGCGCCGATTTGTGAATCTGTGAAATGCGCCCTTTACTCAATTGCATCAGACGCGCGATTTGCTCGAATGGCACGCCCTCCAGATAATGATAGCGGATGACCCGCTGATCGCGTTCCGGCAGGCTGCCCAGAACCTGCAGCAACTGCCGGACGGCCTGCTGCCACGCGATCGTCTCGTAAGCGTTGGGCGCCGGATCGCATTCCTCCGACAGAAACATCGCCGCGCTTTCCATCATCAGGCCGATCGTGAGTTCGGCCGCGATGTCGCCGATCAACGCCAGCTTTTCCTCGAGAGACCGAGGCTCGATGCCGTTGGCACGCAACGATCGCAATCGTTCCCGTTCGATCCGCCGGCGGGTCGATATCTGCTGGTCGACTTCGCTCGACCTGGAAATTCCTTCCGTGATCGCACCGGAAATCCGCCGGGTGCAGTAATACCGAAAAGGCACGCCCAGTTCCGGCTTGTAGCGATCGATGGCTTCGAGAAGCCCCACGCTTGCCCACTGCAGAACATCCTTGAACTCGAGCGGAACCCGTCGGCCATCGCGCACGAAGCGCCATGCAACGCGCCGGGCCACGGGCAGGTACATCAGGAACAGCCGCTCGCGCGCGTTGCCGGCATCGCCCCGGTCGCGCGCGCGCCATAGCGAAAGCTCGTCATCATCGGCACAAGCTCCGGATGCCGGCGTTCCCGGGTCGCCGATCATCAATGAAAGCTACCGACCAGCCCCTCGAGAATCAGGGCCCATCCGTCGATCAGGACGAACATCAATATTTTCAGCGGCAGGGAAATGGTCGCCGGCGGCACCATCAGCATGCCGAGCGACAGCAAGATCGCGGACACAACCAGATCGATCAACAGGAACGGCAGCAGTATGACGAACCCGATGGTGAACGCGACACGCAGTTCGTTAAGCATGAAGGCGGGCGTGAGCTGCATCAGATCGACCCCCGCGGACGTTCGCGGGACCGGCATGCGCGCGATCGCATAAACGGCCTTGAGATCCCTGTCGCTGACCTGGCGCAGCATGAAGTGCTTGAGCGGTTTCCCGCCCTGATCGATAGCCTGCTCGATCGACACCTTTCCGCTCAGGAACGGCTGGACGCCCTGCGATGCGACCTGCTCCAGCGTCTTGCCCATGGAAAGCGCGGTGAGGAACAGCGCCAACGCCGTAAGCACGGCATTGGGCGGGGTCTCCGGCATGCCGAGTGCATGCCTGATCATCGACAGCACGACGACGATCCGCATGAACGATGTCATGCAGACCACGATTGCCGGCAGAAAGGCGATCAACGCGAGAACGAGCGATGTCCGCACCAGTGAGACGGAATCCGGTGCAAGCAGCCCGGCTTCCGGCGCGGCCGCCAGTGCGGGTGTCACGCCGGCCGCCGAAGCCAGTACGGCGGACAGACGGAAGAGGTTACGGCGCGCGGAAATCATGGCGCAGGCTCTCCCGCCACCACGTCGCGCAGGGATGGTTCACGGGGCAAGGTCACCAGCGATACCGCCTGGGCCGCGAAGATCGCCGCATAGCCGTGACCGTCGATCTCGATGAGGCAAATGGACCGCTGGGGGCCAAGATGCCGCTGCTCGACCACCCGCAAGCGCTGTATGGGGTTCGCGCGGGAGGGCGCGCCGTTACCCCACCGCGAATACCGCCGCAGCATGAATATCGCCGCCCCGCCCAGCACGAGGCAGAAGGCAAGCGAAGCAATAATGCGCCACGGCGAAATCAGGCTGCCATGGTTCTGGCCGATATCCTGGGCCCACGCACCGCCAGGCAGCACGAGCAGCAACGCACCCAGCGATGCCAGCGTCCGCCTCATGCCTTGCGGACCAGGATTTCCGAAATCCGCACGCCGAACTGATCGCCCACCGCGACCAGTTCGCCCCGCGCGACCGTCAACCCGTTGAGCGAAAGCTCGACCATTCCGTTCAACGGCGTATCGAGAGCTATGATGTCGTCACGCGCCAGATTGGCCAGGCGATGCATGGTCAATCTCCCCCGGCCAAGCGACGCGCCGAGTTCGACCGCCACATTCCCCAGAACCGCCGGGTCCAACCGGGCGATCAGGCGCCCCTGCGCGTGTTTGTCGGGATCGGCCTCCCCGGCATCGCGCTCGGGAGAAAGTGAAACGGAATCTTGTATCACGATGAGTCCTAGCAGGATTGGAGGAAATAGGCGCCATCATCCGGAACAAGCCTTGCGCCGCCCATGACCGCCCCCGTTTCACGCGAAAGCAGCAACACGGGGTCTGTCGTCGCGCGTTCCAGAACGATGATGTCGCCGGGCGCCAGATCATGAAATTCGAGCGCCGTCGTACGGCCAATTCCAAGCGACGCTTCGAAGGCGACTTCCACCGCCGCCAGCGCATCGGCCAGCGAACGGGACTTCGCTTCGTCCGGTTTCCACGGTGCGCACAGAGCCTTGCGCCGCCTGACCAGCGCCGCCTCTTCCAGAAGCAACCGCAGAAGCAGGCCCCCGTCCGCGCCGGCCAGTTCGAAGATCACTCCTGCGGGCGGATCCGCCGGTTCGTCGCTCTCCGCGCCGCTTGCATCGAGCGCCGCACAGAGCGCGTCGGCCAATTCGGCGGCGATATGCTCGGCGTAGCGAGACAGCACGCCCTCGTCGGCGGCATTCGCCTTCGGCCGGTTCTTCCCGTAACCGAGCGCGCGGAAAGCCAGCCCCTGCCCAGCCTTGTCATCGAACGCCAGCCAGCATCCCGGCGCGAACCGCCGCCACGGTGCGCCCACCGCCGCAAGGCCATCGGCGCCCATGGACAGCCGTACGGCGGCCAGCGCCTGAACCGGCCGCTCGCCGAACCAGTCGCACGACCATGCCGCGACGGCGGCTTCAATCCCTGCGACGAGTATCGGGTCTGTCAGCGCCTCCGGGGGCAACCAGTCCCGGGCGGTGGCCCTCACCCTTGCCCCCGGATGCCGAACAGTTGCTGGATCATGTCGTTCGTCACGCTCACCACTTGCGACGAAGCCTGGAACCCCCGCTGGATGAGGATCAGGTCGCCGAACTGCTGCGACAGATCGGTGTTCGACGCTTCCAACTGCTTCGACAGAAGGCGACCGATACCGTCGGTCTCACTGGCGACAATCCGCGTCGGTCCATTGCCGTCGTTGACGAACATGCCGGCACCTGTCCGGCGCAACTGCTGCGGGTCGCGGAAGTCGGCAAGGGCGACCGCGCCAAGGGTATCCGTCTTGCCATTGGAGTAGGTCAGGACGATCCTGCCCTCGGCATTGACGGCAACCGTGGTCAGCGCGCCGACGCCATTTCCGTCCACTGACGCCATGCGCAGCGTCGAAGTCGAGCCAGCGGAGAAAGACGTCACACCCGAGGAGAAATCGAGGACGACTTCCAGAGGATCGGCTCCGGCCGGCGTTGCCGCTATCGTCAGTTTCTCCGTAGCGGGATCGACCGTGCTGCCGATGAACTTCAGCGATGACGTCCCGACAATAGCACCATTCTGGTCAGTAACCGTGACGGTCCATTCGTTCAGCCCGCTCGTTGCCTTGTCGAAGCCGACGCTCCAAGTCTGCGCTCCCCCCAGGGAATCATGAACAGCGATATCGGCGACCGTCGATGTCGTCGCCGACGAGGAAAGGTTATCGGCAAACTTTATCGTCGTCGTAACTGCGGGCCGGCTCGTCCGTTTCGAATCTATATTGAGAGCTTCGGCCCGGCCGGTGCCGTCGAGAACCCCCAATCTGAAAGCCTTGTCTTCCTGAAGGGAGATATAACCATCGGAATCGACCGAGAACTGCCCCGTCCGGGCATAGTAGATCTTGCCATCGTTTTTCAGAACCAGAAACCCGCCGCCCTGGATGGCAAGATCGAGGTTTCCGTCGGATTGCCGCAGGTCTCCCTGGCCGAAATCGACGCGCGCCTCGCCGAAGCGAACGCCATTGCCGACCTTGGCATCATCGGGATCGCTGTAGAACGTCAATCCGCCGCCGCCGAAGCTGAATACGTCGTTGAAACTCGTCGACGTTGCCTTGAATCCCAGCGTATTGAGGTTCGCCACGTTATTGCTGATCGTCTGCAAACCTTTGCTGAAGGCATCCAGGCCGCTCAGGCCCGTGTAGATGGCACCAAGCATTGCTTCCCCCTAACGAATTTGCGCGATATTCGCGATCGACAGATTGGAAATTTCCTGACCACCAGAAGTACGGATCGTGACCGTTGGCTGGCTTCCGGAAAATGACACGGATTCGACCGTGCCCGTGATATTCGAGGACGGGGTCGATACATCAACCGTCCTGCCTAATAATGCCGTCGCCTGCATTGCCGCTTGTGCCGACAACAGCGACGTCATCTGGTCGTTTAGCGATTGCGTCTGCTGCAGTTGGGAAAACTGCGCCAACTGCGAAACGAATTCCGTATTATCCAGCGGCTTGAGCGGGTCCTGATAGGTCAACTGCGTCAGGATGATCCGCAGAAGGGACTGGAATTCCAGCCCGAAGGCACTTTGCGCATTCGACGTGGCCGCAACTGCCATGAAACTTACCTCCCCCTTCCCGCGTCGCCGCCGCCCGTCACTTTCATGACGATCACTCGGCTTATCCCCATGCCGAATTCGGCAACCACCGACCGGGAAACCCTTTCCAACTCGCCGATGTTGTCTTCGTCACGAAAAGGACCCGTTACGAAGACGATCACGCCCTTGCCGTCTTCCGAAAGCTGCACATGAAACCGGCTCTTGCCGCGTATTTCAGAGGCTGGCGGCCCAGGTCGCTTCATTGACGAGCGCGAAGTTTCCGGCGGTTCCCGCGCCGACACTTCCCACTTTACCAGGCCCGTTTCCGCCAGTTCGCGAGAATGTCCAATCGATGGGAACCGGCCCGTGCGGCCGGCGCCGCGAAGCATTCCCGCCATGGCATCGGCACCTTCCGAATGTCGAACCCCGGCTTCGAACCCGGATTCAGCGCCCGATCTGGGGGCCGGGCTCAGTTCAGCAGCGGCAATGCCCGACGACAGACCGACGCCATCGAAGCCCGGATCGCGAGCCGGATCACGGCCCGCCTCCTGGGCATAGTGGAGGCCGAACATGCCCGCTTCCGAGAACCCCAATGCACGTCCGCTCGTGATAGCTCCTGCATTCCCTCCCCCTTCGAGCAGTTCCCGGAATGATCGCCCCCCTCGATCGACAGGTACGGAAACCTCCCGGATGCGATCCGGTGATATGTGTCCCGCGATTTTCACGACATCAGAGCCCGTATGGCGCTCTCATCACCGCTTTCGGCGACTTGCCGCTCTTCGCGCCGGCGCTGGACCCGCACCTTTTCGCGATGAAGCAGGCTGCTGGCGCAACTTTCCTCGACGATGGCCAGGTTGCAGGCATTCCGCGCCGCTGTCAGGGCGTTCTGCCGGGCTTCAACCCTGCCTCCATACTCTTCGGCGCGTTTGAACTGGCGGTCGATCACCGCTCCCCGACGCGCGATAGCGGCAGGATCGAAGTCGGGTGCGGCCAGTTCGCAGTGCCAGTCGGCAACGGTCGCTTCGAGTTGGCGGATTTCACGATCGCGTTCCTCGCACGCGCGGCGCAGCAATCGCTTCGCCTCGAGCACCTCGTTCTCCGCAATCTGTTTGCCGAGCGTTCGCAGGGCGCGGATGCCTTCCAACTGTTCGAGACGCCGGGCTGCGCGAGTCACGAGACTCCTCCCACCGCACTGCGCAGGGCTGTTACGACCGTATCGAAATCAACCGCTTCATCCTGCGGCTGCGCCAGAAAGGCGTCGAGTCCCGGCTTGACCGCGATCGCGGCGTCCAGCGCGCTGCTGGCGCCGGCCTTGTAAAGCCCGGACTCGATCAGCGTCCGCGAGGCCTCGTAATCCGCAAGCAACGCCCGCAGGACGCGGGCCTTCATCGCCTGGTCGCGCGAAACGAGACGGTCGGAATTCCGGCTCACGCTCCGGGTTATGTCTATCGCCGGGAAATGACCGCGCTCGGCCAGCGAGCGGGAAAGCACAATATGACCGTCAAGGATCGACTTCATCATCTCGCAGACCGGATCGTCGACTTCGTCGGTCTCACTCAGGACCGTAAACAGTGCGGTTATCGAACCGCCGGACTTCAGGGCACCGCATTGCTCGACGATGCGGGGAATCGTCGCGAAAACGCTCGGCGGATATGCCCGGATCGTCGGCGGCTCCCCCGATGCGAGCCCCACTTCCCGCATCGCCATGGCAAGGCGAGTCGCAGAATCCAGGATGAGCAGGACCTTGCTGCCCTGTTCCCGCCAATAGCGCGCCATGGCCAGGGCCTGATAGACCGCACGAACACGCAGGGCCGCGGGCTTGTCCGAAGTGGCTGCGACCAGCGCGGTATGGCGGCGGCCGGCTTCATCCAATTCGGAGGACCAGAACTGATCGACTTCCCGCCCGCGCTCCCCAACCAGGCAAAGCACCGTGCAGTCCGCCTCGACTTGCCTGGCCAGTTGGGAAATGAGCGTGGTCTTTCCCACGCCGCTCGCGGCGAAGATGCCGAGGCGCTGGCCGACCCCCATGGTCAGGAGACCATCGATCGCACGAATGCCAGTCGGCAACATCTCGTCCGAAGACGCCCGCTGCAACGGCGTTGGAAGTTCGGCGTGTATCGGAGCCCGTACAACCGCGCCGACCGGCCCACCCGCGTCGATCGGCCGTCCCAGGGCATCGACTGCGCGACCAAGAAAGGCATTGCCGACAGGCACGGTTCCATCCGCTGCCAAAGCCCGCACCCGCATGCCCAGTTGAAGCGCGGTGGGCTGCTCGAACGGCACGAGCGCGATGCCGTCCTCCGCCACCTTGACGACCTCGGCCAGCATGGGAGACCGCGCGCCGGAACGATCGCCGATCTCGCATAGCGAGCCCAGCGCTATGGCGGGGCCGTCCGCCTCCAGCCATGTTGGCGTGATCCGCCGGAGTGTTCCCCAGCGCTCCACGGTATCGAGCGTCGCCATGCTCTCCATGAAGCGATGCCCCTTCATTCGCGGCACTCGCCTGCACCGCCCACGACATCGAACAGGTCACGAAGCGCGCCCCACTGCTGGTCGAGGCCGATATCCAGCATGCCTAGACGCAACTTCATCCTGCAGCCGCCCGCACCCAGATCGTCGCTGACGGCAACCGCCTTCGGATCGATGTTCAGCCCTGCGGCCAATCCGGCGACTTCGTTGGTATCCGGGAAATCGAGGCGAGAGACTTCCACCCCCAGGATCGACCGCTTGTCGATCTGCCGAACCTGATGCCGAATGAGATCCGCGACGATCGATTGCCTTGCGGATTCCTCGCCGAACAGCTTCTCGATAGCCGTCCGGGCGAGGAGCAGGGCGAGAAGTTCCGCGCGCTCGCCAAGATCGGACAATGCCTCCAGAGCCTTGCCGATGCCGTTCCGGAGCAGCTCGAGTGCGCGTTCGCGGCTCTCCTCCAGTTCGCATTCCATGGCCAGCCTGCCGGAATCCTCGCCTTCCTTGCGAGCAGCCAATACCGCCTTGTGCAAACCCGCGATTTCGGCCTCCTTTTGCCCTATCAGGTTCTGCAGGCGTTCATTTTCGGCGAGCAGCGGGTCGGGAAGCGGACCTTCGCGGCCACGATCGTCCGGCGTCGCGCCGAGGCAGTGCTCCAATGGCGAGACCGACAGGCCGTTCGCCGGCACGCCGGCCTTGATGACGCGCCTCATGTCGACCTGGCCTTCCCGCCGAGCGATTGCACCACGCGCCGCCGCAGAACCCCGAACAGCGATAGCCCGCCCTCGGCACCGAGTTTCGCATCCGATTGGCCGATTCCCGCCGCGCAGCGCCGGAGGGCGAGGCGGGCGTGCTGGGTCATTTCGCCGGCGCGAGGCAGGCCGCCCGCTTCCGGCTGCCGCAAGCCCGCCCGGTCGAGCAACCAGGGAGACAGGCCGGCCTGCAGGGGCCCCGGCTCGATGCTGGCATGACGCACGGTTTCCGCCGCCACGGGCGGTCCATCGATCTGGGCGAGCAACGCCAGAACGCGCGCGCGCTGCCGGTCCCCGAGGCTGTCCAGGATCATATCGCAATCGTCCGGGGCGAGCGCCGGCATACGGGCGATCATGCGGCGCAGCGCGCGTTCAGGCCGTTCCACCGCTCAGCCTTTCCTCTTCGTCGAGCAAGTCGCGCAGACGGCTCGCAAAACTCAGCCTTTCCGTCTCCGACAGGCGACGGCGCGGTCCCGCACGGCGCACGAAAAATGCGGCCGCGGCGACGACGGCAGCGCCGACAAGCCCCCAGAGGAACCATTGCCACGCCCGGACCTGACCCGAATTCACCCTGTCAGCAGCGGCGCCCGCGAAGGCCGCCGAAGCGACGGGTTTTGCGGCCGGTGGGACGTCGGCCGCGCGCGCGATCAGGCGCAGGGTATCGCCTGTCGCTGGGTCGTAGCCGATCGTGCTTTCCAGCCGGGCCGCCAGCCGATTGCGCAAGCCGGCATCCGCCTGATCCCCCAGCCGGACCGTTATATGCAGGGGAAAGGACCGCCTCGGGGCGCCCGTGGCATTCGCCATCGGGGGCGGGACGGTCGCGTCCAGTGGAGCCCGGACCGTCACGCGCATGGCCGGGTCATCGAGCAGTTGCAGGGAGGCGTCACGGACCGCGTCGGCATAGAACCGCTCAATCGCGCTGCCGCCGGAGGCCGCCCGGTCGCTCACCTCCGCGCTGAGCTGCTTGCCGCTGCCGTCGATGACGACGACGTCGGCGTCATCGAGATCCTCGACCGCGGAAGCCACGAGGTGCTGGATGCCGATGATCGCCGGAGCGTCGATCGTCGCGCCGCGCTTCGGAACAAGCGTCACCGACGCCTTCGCGGGGCGATGGTTGTCCTCGAAGATGCCCGCTTTCGGCAGCGTAATGTGAACGCGCGCCGTTTCGATTTCCGACAGCGACATGAGCGTCCTGGCCAGTTCACCCTGCAAGGCGCGCTGATAGTTGATTTTCTGCGCGAACTCGGTGAGCCCCATGTCGGACTTGCTGAACAGCTCGAAGCCGACCGTGCCCTTCAGCGGCAGATCCCGCCCGAGGATCGAAATCCGCGCCGAGTCCACGCCATCGCGCGGCACGAGGATGATTTTTCCGCCATCGGCCAGTTCATAGGGCAGCTTCTGACGCTTCAGTTCGTCGGCGATCAACGCGGCATCGGCGGCCTTCAGGTCGGTGAACGCCGGCACCATCGGCATCCGCAGCATGAAGAACCACAGGGCGAAAAGGGCGGCGGCCAGAACCAACGCGCCGGCCCCGACCAGCATGACCTGCCGGGGGTTCGCTGCCAGGGCGGAGGGTGCTGCGTCCCGCATCGTTGCCGGTCAGACCTGCATGTTCATCAGTTGCTGAGACGCATCCAGCAGGCGGTTGCGGACCTGGATCATCAGTTCGAAGGAAATCCGCGCCTGCTCGATGGCATAGGTCACCTGGTGCAGCGGGACCGCATCATCGACGGCCGCTTGCGCGATGAGACGATCCGCATCGGCGAGTTTCACGCTCGTGGCTTCAACCCCCCGCAGGAGCAGATCCGCGAACGATCCGGCATGCACGCCCGGCGCGGCGTCGACGCCCCCCGCGGGGCCGGCGATCTGCGGCGCAAGCAGTTCGATCGGCGGGATCGCGGCGACGGTCATGCCCGCTTCCCGATCTGCAGGGCGCTGGCGTACATCTGCCGGGCGGCGTTCATCGCCACCACGTTGGCTTCATAGCTGCGCGACGTCTTGACCAGCAGCGCCATCTCGGCGGCATGGTCGAAGCCCGGATACGTCACGAAACCCTGCGCATCGGCTTGCGGATTGGCCGGTTCGTAAGCGCGGCGAGACGGCAGGTTCTGCGGTTCGATCGAATAGATCGCCACCCCGCCCGGCTCTCTCGCCTGCCCGCCTCCCGCAAGTGCAGCGGAAAAGCCGCCCACCGGCCCCGATATGACCTGCAGGGGTCGGTAGCTGCCGCCCTCGGCCGTGACCGCCGAATTGGCATTCGCAATATTCCGGGCGATCACTTCCAGCCGGCGCCATTCGACGTCGAGCCCCGTCCGGCTGATTTCCAGAGCGTTCATGGTCAGCGCGTCCCCGCTACCGCCAGGGCTTCAAGCTGCAGGCGGCGATTGAGCAGTTCGGAAAGCGCGGCATAGCGCCCGGCGGTAACACTCGCCGTCGCGAGTTCGAGGTCCAGCCGCACGGGCCACCGACCAAGGGAAGCATCTGCCGGGACGATCCGTGGAAAGACTTGCGCGATGCTGCCCGGATTCTTTTCCGCCGCCGCCCGCAAGACGTCCTCGAAGGTCACGGCTAGCGGCCGGTAGCCGGGCGAATTCGCATTCGCGATGTTCTGCGCCATCACTTGCGCCCGCTGCTGCAGGCCATCCATCGCCTTTAACAGCAGGGCGGACGAAACCGCGGAAATGCCCATATGTTTCCCCGTCATTGCACGATGATTTCGGCATGGAGCGCGCCCGCGGCTTTCATCGCCTGCAGGATGTCGATCATCGTGCGCGTGGGCACCTTGGCGCGCGCGAGCCCCTGCGCGAGGTCGGCCACGGTGGCGTCGGGGAAGCGCAACACCGCGTTCCGCTCCTCGTCCACGTCGAGCCTGGTATTGGTGACGATCAGTCCGCCGGCATCGCGGACATAACCGCCGTAGATGTTCGGCTGACTCGCGGTGTTGTCGATGGAGACCGAGACCTTGATGTCCCCCTGCGCGATGACGACGTTCGAGATCCGCACTCCGCCGCCGGCAACAACCGTTCCCGCCCTTTCGTTCACGACGATGCGGGCCAGGTCGTCAGGCTGCACCCTGACATTCTCGACACGCGACAGGAGGCTGTTGAACGATTCCGCCCACCCTTGTGTCGAAATCCTGATGCGGTCGGCCGCGAGCACCGATGCGCGCGCGGAACCGAGCATGGAATTGATGTTGCGCGCCGCGTTCTCGACAGTCGTGAAATCGCCCTGGCGCAGGACGAAAGTGACGGCGCCTTCCTGTACGCCGAGGTTGGCATCCACCGTCCGCTCGACCGTGGCGCCGCCGGGCAGGACGCCCGACGTGGGGAAGTTCTTCTGCCGGCGGTTCTGGTCGGCATCGAAGCGATAGCCGCTTACCACCAGGGAACCCTGCGCTATCGCATAGCTCTGCTGGTCGGGCCCCATCAGCGGCGTCATCAGCAACGTGCCGCCCGCAAGGCTGCGGGCATCGCCCGAGGACGCGACGGTCACGTCTATGCGGTCGCCGACGCTGGCGGAGGGCGGCAGGTTGGCCGTCACGGTGACGACCGCGACATTGCGGCTCTGCACCTGTTCGGGCGTGACCGTGATGCCAAGGCGCCCGAAGACGTTTTTCAACGCCTGCCGCGTCACCTCGTTGCGCGGGGAATCGCCGGTGCCCGAAAGCCCGGTGACGATGCCGTAACCGACCAGCGGATTCTCACGCCAGCCCTGGAAACGCCCGAGATCCTTGAGCCGCACCTCGTCCGCGTGCGCCGTGCCGACGACGAACAAGGTGGCGACGAACAAGGCGGTGCCGAACAGAATGGCAGCGAGAGCCAGCAAGAGGCCGGTCTTCCTCACAGCAGCCCCAGCCAGTCGAAGATGCGCGCGACGATGCCCGGTTTGGCACCCCGGCTTGCGAAACCCTTGCCGTCATACTCGATCCGGGCATCGGCCAGGCGCGAGGAAACCACGGCATTGCCCGCATCGATGTCCTCGGGGCGAACCCGGCCGCTCACGCGGATATTCGTCCGCTCCCCGCTGATGTTCAGGTCCTGTCGGCCCGACACGATGAGATCGCCGTTCGGCAGAACTTCCGAAACGGTTGCGCTCAGCCGGGCGGCCACGCGATTGGCGAGGGCGTTCGTCCCCTGCCCGTCGAAGCTCCCTCCCCAGCCGAGGTCGCCGGACCGGGCAAAGCTGGTGGCGCCGTTCGTCGTCGCGACGGAAACCGCCCCATCGAGAGCGGTCCGCTTCCTGCTGCCACGGCTCACGGTATTGGAAGCGGAATTGTTGGCCAGAACCTCGATGGTGACGAGATCGCCGACTTGCGACGCCTTGCGGTCCGACGCGAGTGCCGCCCAGTTGCCGCCCTGGTAGAGATCGCCGGCGACCACCGGGGCAGGCGCCAGCAGCAGGCAACACATGACGGTCGATGCCCTCACCGTTCGCCCTCCCTGCAAACGGCCGAAATCACCTGCCCGTCCGCCGTCCGCACGAACACCCGTTCGTCGGGATGAGCGGTGCCGAGCGCAACCCCTTCCCTTTCGACCCGGAAAGGACCGATGGCGACCCGCACGGTTACGGCCTCCCCCTTTGTCACACCTTGCGTGCCGGCAGCGCGCACGATCGGCAATCCCGCGGCGGCCGGGCGCGTCAGCGTCACGAATTCGCGATCCGACCGGGCGAGCCAGCGGCCGAGCAAGGGCATGCGCGCACGCGCCTGCGCCGCCAGGAAGCCGGTGGACACGCTCGCCCGCGTCGCCGCCTTGTCCAGCACGGCCAGCGGGAGGTCGGCCGCCTTGAGCCGCAACTCCAGCGGCAGGACGGTCACGTCCGCGACGTCCCCCAGCCGCACGATATCGCCGCGGATTTCCGCATCGGCGGCGAAAATCAGCGAAGTCGCAACGATCAGAGACGCGAACCCCGCCATCAGCGCCGCAGTCCGTTGGCGATCGCCATGAGCTGGTCGCCGGCCTGCACCACCTGGGCATTCGCGCCATAGGCACGCTGCGCCAGCAACAGGCCGACCAGTTCGTCGGTGAGTTCGACGTTGGACGCCTCGACCGTCCCCTGGATGAGGATGCCCTTGCCGTCCCTGCCCGGCTCATGGCTGTTCAGGGCCACGCCGTCGGGCACGCGGAAATAGCCGCCGTCGGCAATGCCGAGTTGCGCGACATCATCGGGCATGACGAGATCGAGCCGTCCCAGTTCGACATATTCGGCATTCCCGGACACCAGCGCGCGGACGCGGCCATCCTGCTCCACTCGCAGTTCGGTGGCGTCCGGCGGAACGTCTATCAGAGGCTTGAGCGCAAGCCCGTCGGCGGTCTGCAGGACACCGTCCGCATCGACCTTCAGCGTGCCCCCGCGCCAGAGATAGGTCTGTCCCCCCGGACCCAGCACTTCCAGAAACCCGTCGCCGCTGATGGCGATGTCGAGCGGCTTTCCGGTGGGCCGCAACTCTCCCTGCGAGAAGACCCTGCCGGTGCCCGCGATCGCGATTCCGGCAGCCGTATCGGCCGAGGGGCGGCCCAGCGGCGCGACGTCGGGCGATATGGCGGGAACGGCGATCAGTTCCGCAAACCGCAGCTCTGCGCGCTTGTAGGCAGTGGTATTCACGTTGGCCACGTTCTGCGCGATCACTTCAAGATTGCGCTGCTGAACTTCCAGCCCCGTCGCGCCGATGTAGAACGCCCCGTTCATCTCACGCTATCCCCGAAGGTGGAAATCACCCGTCCCATCATGTCATCGTAGGTGATCATCAGGCGCTGCCCGGACTCCGCGAGCCGCAGGGCCTCCATCATCCTCACCATCTCGTCCCCGGTCGAGACATTGGAGGCTTCATAGGAACCCTGCGCCACCTGCGCATGCGCAGAAAGCTCCAGAATGGACCCATGATCGGCAAAGCCGCCGCCGGTCGGGACGAGCCGCTGCGGATCAGCGGTATCAAAGACGCCGATCCGCCCCGCGACCGCGCCTTCGGAGCGAATCTCGCCATCGGGCCGGACTTCGAAGCCGGCGCCGTTCGCGATCACGTCCGCGCCCGCCGCGGATTGCAGCACGCCCCCCAGGGCGTCCACCAGCCTGCCGTCCTCCCGCCGCGAGAAGCGGCCGGCGCGCGCATATCTGGTCCCCTGCCCGTCGCGCAGGGCGAAAAATCCGGTGCCGACGATCGCCAGATCATAGGGATTGCCGGTCTGGACCAGCTTTCCCGGGCTGTGATCGATGGCAGCCGATAGCGACGGCGCGACCGGGCGCCGATCTTCGGCAGCGTCGGCGTAGACGGCGAACGGAATGCGCCGCTTGTAGGCGGGGGACGTCGCATTGGCGACGTTCTCCCCCGCCATTTCCACGCGCCTTTGCGCCTGCGAAAGAATAGCCGTTGCGGCAGATACCAGGTCCGGCACGCTTTCCTCCTGATCTCACGGGATGATCTGACGTTTTTCCGGGACGCCCCCGCTTCTCCATGCGCGTTCAATCCGGCCTGACCACGTCGAAGGATTCGAGGTCGATCGATTGCGGGATTTCGTTGACCGAAATGACGGCCAGGCGCGGTATGTTGCGATGCAGGAACGCATGAAGCTGCCGACGGATCGTGGGCCCGCAAAGCAGGACGGGAGCCAGGCCCTTGTGGAGCATGGAATCCACCAGCGGCATGATCCGGCGCATGATCAGCTCGGCAAGGCGCGGCTCGATGATCAGCGGCCCCTTGCCGTCCCCATGGGCGATCGCCTCGGTGATCTGGGCTTCGATCCGCGGGTCGAGACTGAGGACGCAAAGCTGGTCCGCGCTGCCCTTCAATTCACCGCAGATGACATGGCTCAGCTTCTGGCGCGTCAGTTCGGTGAGCTCGGCATGGTCGCGCGTGGCGCGACCGATATCGACGAGCACGTCGCAGATAAGGTCGATCCCGCGGATCGAGACGCCTTCCGCCAGCAGGTTCTGCAGCACGCGCTGGATATCGGAAATCGACATCACGTTGGGCACGAGTTCCTCGACCAGGCCGGGCTGGCGCTGCCTGACCTCCTCCAGAAGCACGGCCACGTCGCTTCGCGTCAGCAGCAGCGAGCTTTCCCTCCCGATGATTTCGCCCAGGTGCGTCATGAGCACCGTGACCGGATCGACGAGAGTATAGCCGAGCGCCCGCGCACAGTCGCGCTCGTCGTCGTCGACCCACAGGGCGGGCAGCCCGAACGCGGGCTCCTGCGCGTCGATCCCCCGCAGGCCTTCGCGCGACGTCGCCGACCTGATCGCCATCGTCATGTCGGGGCGGATGGAGCCGCGCGCATAGGCGCTGCCGAACAGGGCAATCTCGTAATCGAAGGCGCCGAGCCGCGCATCGTCCTCTATGACTACCGCGGGGATGACCAGTCCGCTGGCTTCGGCACGCTGCTTGCGCATGGCCGCGACGCGCTCGACGATGACCGGCCGCAGGGATCGCCAGGCCTCGGCCAGTTCATGACCCAGCGAAACGCTGATCGCTGGCGGCAGCCCTGCCAGCGCGGTCTCGGGTGCCTCCGCCTCCCCCGCGGCCACGTCCCTTGCGACGCCGCCGCCACGCCTTTTCATGCCGAACCATGCGGCCGCGAGGGTCATCAGCAATATGGCGATCGGCCACTTGGGCATGCCCGGCAACAGTAGGAGAAAGCACAGCGCCGCGATGACGATAAGCGGGATTTTGGGGACGGAACCGAGCTGGGTAAGCACTTCCCGGCTCAATTCGCGGTCGGCGGCGGAGCGCGTGACGATGATGCCCGTGGCGATCGAGATCACCAGCGCGGGCACCTGAGTGACGATGCCGTCGCCGATCGTCAGCAGGGTATATTGCTGCAGCGCCTCCGACCATTCGAGGCCGCGCTGCGAAACACCGATGATCCAGCCGGCGACGATGTTGATCAGGACGATGATGATCCCGGCGATGGCATCGCCCTTCACGAACTTGGAAGCCCCGTCCATCGCGCCATAGAATGAAGCCTCGCGCTCCAGCATCCGGCGCCGGGCCCTGGCCTCGTCCTGGTCGATCAACCCCATGTTGAGATCGGCGTCGATGCTCATCTGCTGCCCCGGAACCGAGTCCAGCGTGAACCGCGCCGCAACCTCGGACACGCGCTGCGCGCCGGAGGTCACCACGACATACTGCACGATCACGAGGATGAAGAAGACGACGAGGCCGATCACGAAGTTGCCCTGGATCGCGAAGGCCCCGACGGCACCGATCACCTGGCCGGCATTGCCGTCGGTAAGGATCAGCCTGGTCGCCGCCACGTTCAGCGCGAGACGAAACAGCGTCGCGACGAGAAGCAGGGAGGGGAACGTGGAAAACTCGACCGGCCGCTGCACATAGAACGTGAGCATCAGCATCGTCAGGCCGAACGAGAAGTTCAGTATGATCAGGAAATCCAGCAGGAGCGTGGGTATCGGCGCGAACAGGATGAGCAGGATGCCCAGCACCCCGAACACGAGCGCCAGGTCGGCATGCCTGCGGACGCGATCCAGCATCACGGGGCCGCCTTTCTGCCGAGGCCGTTGCGCCGGTAGTGAGCGGCGACCGGGGCATACAAGCCCGGCGGAATTTCCGATCCGATCGCGCCGCCGCGGTACAGGGCCCGGGCCAGCGAGGGATCGTTCACCATCACCACGCCATAGACGAAGCCGATGCGCTTGATGCGGCGCGCCATTTCGCCAGCGCCCCGGGCCGTTACGCTGGGGGCCGCCATCCGGCCGGCGTCGTATCGTAAGGCGACCGCATAATGCACCGGATTGATGACGATCATGTCCGATCCGCGAACGTCGCGCAGGGCGCTTACGGCCTTGGCAAGCTCTCCATGCAATTGCCGGCGCTTGCGCTTCTGGCGCGGCTCCCCTTCGCGATCCCTGTGCTCTCGCTTCAACTCGCGACGACTCATGCGCATGCGCCGGGCGAAGTCGCGCCGGACATAGATCTGGTCGATCAGGGCAAACGCCAGCGCGGCCAGCGCGAAGAACATCAGCAGGCGCTGGACGGCGGCGCCGAGCAATGTCGCCAGTTGCGCCGAATCCGTCAATGCGGCCGCCTTCCCGGCGAGCATCCCGGAGATCACGAGCCAGGCGATGACGGCATAGACGCCGAGCTTGAGCGTCGCTTTCAGCGCCTCGACCAGCATGCGGAACGAGAACAGCCGCTTGAACCCGCTGACGGGATTGATGCGATTGAAATCGGGCTTGAGCGGCGTCGTGCTGAAGACGGGGCC
>JBAYPJ010000070.1:0-18771 GCA_041677785.1 Novosphingobium sp.
CGACCGCTGCGTCTCGTGGCTGCCGTGGTATCACGACATGGGCCTGGTCGGCTGCTTCCTCTCGCCGATCGGCAACCAGTTCTCGGTCGACTATCTCAAGACCGAGGATTTCGCCCGCCGCCCGCTTGCCTGGCTGGATATGATCAGCCGCAATCCCGGCACCTCGGTCAGCTTCTCGCCCACGTTCGGCTACGACATCTGCGCGCGCCGCGTCTCCAGCCAGACCAACGTCGCCGAACGCTTCGACCTGTCGCGCTGGCGCATCGCCGGCAACGGCGCCGACATGATCCGGCCCGACGTGATGCAGGCCTTCGTCAATCGCTTCGCCGAGGCGGGCTTCAAGGCCTCCGCCTTCCTGCCGAGCTACGGCCTGGCCGAAGCGACCCTGGCCGTCACGCTGATGCCGCCGGGCGAAGGCATCCGCGTCGAGCTGGTCGAGGAAGAGCGCCTTTCGGGCACCCCGCGCGACCTCTCGCGCCCGGCGCGCTACCGCGCGATCGTCAACTGCGGCAAGCCGGTGCGGGGCATGGACCTGGAAATCCGCGGCGAGAGCGGCAACGCCGTGCCCGACCACCACATCGGCAAGGTCTGGTGCCGGGGTTCCAGCGTCATGCATTCCTATTACCGCGATCCGGAATCGACCGCGGCCTGCATGGTCGACGGCTGGCTCGACACCGGCGACATGGGCTACCTGGTCGACGGCTATCTGTTCATCGTCGGCCGGGCGAAGGACATGATCATCATCAACGGCAAGAACCACTGGCCGCAGGACATCGAATGGGCGGTGGAGCAGCTTCCCGGCTTCCATCAGGGCGATATCGCCGCCTTCTCGCTGGAGACCGAGAACGGCGAGGAAGTGCCCGCGGTGCTGGTCCACTGCCGCGTCTCAGACCCGGTCGAGCGGGTCAAGCTGCACGACGAGATCCGCGACAAGGTCCGCTCGATCACCGGCATGAACTGCATCGTCGAGCTGGTTCCGCCGCGCACCCTGCCACGCACCAGCTCGGGCAAGCTCAGCCGCGCCAAGGCCAAGAAGCTCTATCTCGCCGGCGAAATAGAGCCGTTCAAGCTCGCCGCCTGACCGATCGCGTCGTCCCGGGCCTGACCCGGGACGACGAGGCAGGGCTTGACGGGGGAACGGGCCGGTGCGGTTTCCGCGCAAGCGGATCAAGCCCTACGCGAACGCGTCCGCCTCGCGTTTCTTCTCCCACTTGGGATAGCCAGGCAGGCTGATGATCAGCAGCCCGCCCAGCGCGCAGCCGATCGTGCCGGCCAGCAGGAAGAACTCGTAGCTGCCGAAGGCGTCGAAAACCCAGCCGGCCAGGAGCGGCCCCATGCCGGCCGCCAGCGCCATCAGCGCGGCCATCACGCCATAGATCACGCCGAAGCTCTTCATCCCGCCGTAGCTGGCGGTCAGGAAGCCGGTGATCTGCGTCTTGGTGCCGGCGGCATAGCCGTTGATGATGAGCGCGGCGACGATTAGCGCGGGCGAGCGGACGCCGTTCATCAGCAGAACGAAGGCGAACATCGCCGCGCCCAGCGTCAGCCCGCCGATCCAGTTCGGCCGGTAGCGGTCGAGCAGCGCGCCCGTCACCAGCTTGCCGACGATCCCGGCGACACCGCCCAGGCTGGACAGCAGCGCGGCATTGGTGCGCGATACGCCCGCGTCGGTCAGAATCGGGATGAGATGGGCGGCAAGGCCCTGGGTCAGCACCATGACCACGAAGTTGGAAATGCCGACGCGCCACAGCGCCCAGTCGCGCGCGCCCTGGCGCGCGGTGAGGCCGGGCAGGTCCACCATCGCCGGGGCGGCGGCCGCCGCCTTGTCTTTTGTCCGCTTGCGCGCGGCGACATCGTGGATGTCGAAGAAAAAGAAGAAGCAGAGCACGAATGTAATGCTGCCCCAGCCCAGCGCCAGCCAGACATAGGCGGCGCGCCAGCCGAAACCGGTGATCAGCCAGTCGCCGATCGGCGGAACCAGAACTTGCGCCAGGGCGGTGCCCGCCATCGTCAGGCCCAGCGCCAGGCCTTTCGACTTGTTGAACACGCCCAGCACTGCCGCGGTCCAGATCGTCGACTTGATGGTGACGGCGCAGATGCCGAAGATCAGCCAGAACAGCATCCACTGCCAGGGCTGGCCGTTGGTCAGGCCGAACAGCAGCATCGAACCCAGCGTCAGCAGCACGCCGGGCAGCGCCAGCTTGCGCGACCCGAAGCGGTCGATCAGCACGCCGAAGAAGGGCGACAGGATCGCGGTGACGAGCGTCGCGATCGAGACGCCCGAGGAATAGAGCGCGCGGCTCCAGCCGAACTCCTCGCTCACCGGCTCCATGAACAGGCCGGTGGTGGACAGCATGACCGAGAAGAAGCCGAAGCCGATCGCGGACGTGAACACCAGCGTCCAGTTCGACTGCCATTCCTGCTTCGCCGTCGGGGCGGGTGCGGTCATTCTGCCATCCTTTCCCGCTCAGGCGCCCGCCGGGGTCGGCACGGCCGCGCCGGCCGCCATGCCCTGCTCGTTCCAGTCCGGATAGCGCGGCAGCGTCACGATAAGAAGTCCGCAGAACAGACAACCCACCGTTCCCGCGGCAAGGAACGGGCCATAGCCGCCGCTCTGGTCGTAGACGATGCCCGCGACCAGCGGCCCCAGCGCCGAGCCGAGCGCGACGAGGCTGCTGATGAAGCCGAAGATCGTCCCGAAGTTCCTGAGACCCCCGTAGCGCGATGTGAGGTAGCTGCAGATCTGCAGCTTGGTGCCGGCCGCATAGCCGTTGATCAGCATGGCGGCGACGATCAGCCCCGGCGTGCGCACGCCGTCGATCAGCAGGAAGAAGGCGAAGGCGGTGAAGCCCAGCGTCAGGCCACCGACCCAGTTGGCGCGGAAGCGGTCGACCAGCACGCCCGTCACCAGCTTGCCGACGATGCCCGCCAGCCCGCCAGCACCCGCGAGCAGCGCCGCGCGCTCGGGCGAGACGCCGGCTTCGACGAGGATGGGGATCTGGTGAATGAGCAGGCCGATGGTGAGAACCATCAGCAGGAAAGTGGAGATGGCGATCCGCCACAACCCCGGGTCGCGCCAAGCCTGCGGAATGGTCAGGCCCGGCAGCGCCGAGGTATCCTGCGGGACGGCCGCCACCGGACCGTCGCTGGATGAGCGGAAGAACATCAGGCAAAGGACCAGGGCGAAGCCGCCCCAGCCGACCGCCATGATGGCGAAGGCGGCGCGCCAGCCGAAAGCGCCAATCAGCCAGGTCGACAGCACCGGCGCCACCGCCTGCGCCACCGCGGTGCCGGCCAGCGTCAGCCCCAGCGCCAGCCCGCGCCCGGCGGTGAAGGCGCGGGCGACGGCGGTGGACCAGACGTTGATCGTAACCGTCAGCGAGACCAGCGCATAGACCACCCACAGCGCCACCCACTGCGCGATCGAACCCGAGGCGAGGCCGAAGGCGGCGGTGCACAGGATCATCCCGGCCAGCCCGGGAATGGCCAGCCGCCGCGGCCCGCGCCGGTCGATGAACATCCCGACGAAGGGTGAGAACAGCACGGTCAGCCCGCCGGCGATCGGCAGGCCCATCGAGACGACGGTGCGGCTCCAGCCGAACTCGCGCACCAGCGGGCCGATGAAGGCGCCCATCGAGGTCGTCATGATCGACATGAACGAAAAGCCGACCGCGGCGGCAAGCACCAGAGTCCAGTTGGTGCGCCATTCCTGCGCGGACGAAGCGGATATGTGGGTCAGGATACGCTCCTCAGGCATGCGCCGGCACGGTCGGGGGCGCCTGCCAGTCGGGATAGCGCGGCAGGGTCAACACAAGCAGACCGCAGCACACGCAGCCGACCATCCCGGCGAACAGGAACGGCGTGTATCCCCCGGTCACGTCGTAGACGAAGCCGGCGACCAGCGGCCCCAGCCCGCTGCCGAGCGCGACCAGGCTGTACATCGCCCCGAACACCGCACCGAGATTGCGCAGGCCGGCATAACTCGACGTCAGGTAGGTACAGATCTGCAGCTTGGTGCCGGCCGAATAGCCGTTGATCAGGATCGCCGCGACGATCAGCCCGGGCGTGCGCACGCCATCGAGCAGGAAGAGGAAGGCCAGGCCGTTGGCGGCGAGCGTGATGCCGCCGATCCAGTTCGGCCGGTAGCGGTCGAGCAGCGCGCCCGTCACCAGCTTGCCGACCACCCCGGCCACGCCGAACAGGCTGACGAGCCAGGCCGCGTTGGCGCGCGAGATGCCGGCGCCGGTGAGGATCGGCACCTGGTGGATCTGCAAGCCAAGGCTGAGCAGCATCATCACGAAAGTGGAGATCGCGATCGCCCAGAGCGCGCGGCTGCGCCAGGCTTCGGCGATCGACAGGCCGGGAAGCTCGGTCACGACGGGCGCGGCGGCGCCCCGCGGCCGGGCGATGCGCTCGCGGTCCTTGCGGTCGTAGAGGAACAGCCAGCACAGCACCAGCGCCATCCCGCCCCAGCCGAGGCCGGTCAGGACATAGGCCTGCCGCCAGCCGTAGGCCTCGATCAGCCAGTTGCACAGCGGCGGCGCGATCGCCTGGGCGGCGGCGGTGCCCGACAGCACCAGCGCCAGCGCGATGCCGCGCCCGGCGGTGAACATGGCCGAGACCGGCGCGGTCCAGATCGTCGTCTTCACCGAGATCGAGATCAGCGCATAGAACGCCCAGAGCAGCAGCCACTGCACCGCCGAGCCGCTGGCGAGACTGATCGCGCCGATGGCAACGGCGGTTGCGACGAGGCCCGGCAGACCCAGCCGGCGCGCGCCCCAGCGGTCGATCGCCATGCCGACCACCGGCGAGAGCAGCGCCGTCACCACCGCGCTCATCGTCATGCCCGCCGACAGCAGCGTCCTGCCCCAGCCGAACTCGCGGCCGATCGGCTCCATGAACACCCCCATCGAGGCGGTGGGCACAGAGAAGAAGGAAAAGCCGACGAAGCAGGCCAGAACCAGCGTCCAGCCGCGTTTCCATTCGTCAGCGGCCGTCGCGACGCTGCCCTGCAAGCGCAATTCCCTTCGCCTCTCCCCGGCCGGCGGTCGTCGCGCCGCCTGGCGACCGATCCACTTGCGTGGGCGCGAGCCGGCACCGTGCCCGATTCAGCACAGCTGAATCAGCCCCTAGCCTCCCCGCGTCGCCAGCAGGGTATCGACTACGCCGGGATCGGCAAGCGTCGATGTGTCGCCCAGGTTGCTCGTGTCGTTCTCGGCGATCTTGCGCAGGATGCGGCGCATGATCTTGCCCGAGCGGGTCTTGGGCAACGCGGGCGCGAAGTGGATCACGTCGAGCGTGGCGATCGGGCCGATCTCGTGGCGCACCCACTGGATCAACTCCTTGCGCACCTCCTCGCTCGCCGTCTCGTTGGCGTTGAGCGTGACGTAAGCGTAGAGGCCCTGCCCCTTGATCTCGTGCGGCATGCCGACGACCGCCGCCTCGGCCACCCTGGCGTGGGCGACCAGCGCGCTCTCGACCTCGGCCGTGCCCATGCGGTGGCCCGAAACGTTGATCACGTCGTCGACCCGGCCGGTGATCCAGTAATAGCCGTCCTCGTCGCGGCGGCAGCCGTCGCCGGTGAAATACTTGCCGGGGTAGGTGGTGAAATAGGTCTGGAAGAAGCGCTCGTGATCACCCCAGACGGTGCGCATCTGGCCGGGCCAGCTCTGCGTGATGCACAGGCTGCCCTCGGCCGTACTTTCCAGCACCATGCCGTCGGTATCGACGATCTGCGGCACCACGCCGAACATCGGGAAGGATGCGGCGCCGGGCTTCAGGTCATGCGCGCCGGGCAGCGGCGTCATCATGCAGGCGCCAGTCTCGGTCTGCCACCAGGTATCGACGATCGGGCAGCGCCCCTCGCCCACCACGCGCCAGTACCAGTCCCAGGCTTCGGGGTTGATCGGCTCGCCGACCGAGCCGAGCAGGCGCAGCGAACTGCGCGAGGTCTTTTTCACCCACTCGTCGCCTTCGCGCATCAGCGCGCGCAGCGCGGTCGGGGCGCCGTAGAAGATGTTGACCTGATAGCGGTCGACGATCTGCCAGAAGCGACTGTGATCGGGATAGTTGGGCACGCCTTCGAACATGATCTGCGTGGCGCCGTTCGCCAGCGGACCATAGACGATGTAGCTGTGCCCGGTGACCCAGCCGATGTCGGCCGCGCACCAGTAGATATCGCCGGGGCGGTAATCGAAGACGTAGTGGTGCGTCATCGCCGCCCAGAGAAGGTAGCCGCCGGTGGTGTGAAGCACGCCCTTGGGCTTGCCGGTCGAGCCCGAGGTGTAGAGGACGAACAGCGGGTCCTCCGCGCCCATCTCCTCGGGCGGGCAATCGGCCGAGACGGCCTCGCGCATCTCGTGCCACCAGTGATCGCGCCCAGCCGCGAAGGTGACGCTGTTGCCGACGTGGCGCACGACGAGCACCGCCTCGACCGACGTGCAATGCCCCAGCGCCTCATCGACGTTGGCCTTGAGCGGCACCTGCTTGCCGCTGCGCATGCCGGCATCGGCGGTGACGACGATCCGGCTGTCGCAGTCCTCGATGCGCCCGGCGAGCGCATCGGGCGAGAAGCCGCCGAACACGACCGAATGGATCGCCCCGATGCGCGCGCAGGCCAGCATGGCCACCGCCGTCTCGGGGATCATCGGCATGTAGATCGTGACGCGGTCGCCCCGCTTGGCGCCGAGGTTCTTGAGGGCGTTGGCGAAGCGGCAGACCTCCTCGTGCAGCTCGCGATAGGTGAGCTTGCGCTGCTGCGAGGGATCGTCGCCTTCCCAGATGATCGCGACTGTATCGCCGCGCTCGGCGAGATGCCGGTCGAGACAGTTGGCCGAGACGTTGAGCGTGCCGTCGGCGAACCATTCGATGCCGAAGTCCGCCTCGTCGAACGAGCAGTTCGACAGCTTCGTCCAGGGCTTGATCCAGTCCAGCCGCGCGCTTTCCTCGCGCCAGAACGCCTCCGGCTCCTCGATCGAGCGACGGTACTTCTCGGCATAGCCGGCGGCATCGACATAGGCGCGCGCGGCCCATTCGGCAGGGACGGGATGGATCGTGGACAAGGCAATTCTCCTTGCCTCTTCGGCTATCGCAGCGGGGGGTGCTTGCCAAGGCAGGATTTGCGTCGCCCGGGGCGCGACCGGACGACGATCAGGCCGTGGGCTGCGCGATCAGGCAGGCGCCGTTCTCGTCGAAGGCCACCCGGTCGAGGTCGAGCGCGAGGCCGCAGCCACCCGGCGCGATCGGTTCCGTGCCGATGCGCGCCGCGCCGCGCCGGGGAATCACCAGCAACGGGCCGGCACCATAACGCGCTGCGACGTCCTCGTTAGGCAGCCCTTCGATCTGGTCGAGGCGGAACAGCGGCCCCTCGACCAGCGTGACGTCCGCGTGGTCGGGCATGTGGAGCTTGCATTCGGCGGGATAAGGCTCCCCCCTGGCCACCGCGATCCCATCGTCCAGATGCAGCTCGCGCGGGCGGCCGTAATCGTAGAGGCGATAAGTAATGTCGCTGTTCTGCTGCACCTCGATCAGGCTGATGCCCGCGCCGATCGCGTGCACCGTGCCGGCCGGAATGTAGAAGAAGTCGCCCGCGCGCACCTGATGCCATTGCATGAGTCGTTCGATGCTGCCGTCCTCGGCCGCGGCGCGCATCGCCTGGGGCGAGACCGGCTCCTCGAAGCCGATCCCCAGAACGGCGTCGGGCTCGGCATCGACGATCAGCCAGCACTCCTCCTTGCCCTGCTTGCCGAGGCCTTTGAGCACGGTCTCGGCGTTGGAGGGATGGACCTGCACCGACAGCGCCTCGCTGGTGAAGATATACTTGACCAGAAGCTGCGGCAGCGCGGCGGGCGGCTCGAACCAGATCTCGCCGATGCGCTTGCCTTCCGGCGCGGTGAACGGCGCGGGCAGCTTGTCGCGGCCCCACGGCTTCTCGACCTCGCGGATGGGCAGGATCGCTGACCCCTGGGTGCTCATTGGTTTCGCGCTCCGGAAAGCTTGCCGACCTTCTGCACGCCGGCGGCCGACGTCACCAGCACCTCGTCCCCGTCGACGACGACGATGACGTTCTCCAGGCCGATCACCGAAACGCGCGGCCCGTCGGTGTCGACCAGGACATTACGGCAATCGACCAGTTCGACGCGCCCAACCGTGGCGTTGCCCGCCGCGTCGCTCGCGCGCGACTCGTGCAGCGCCCGCCAATTGCCGATGTCGGACCAGCCCATGTCGGCCGGCACCATCGCCGCGCGCGCGGTGTTCTCCATCACCGCATAATCGACCGACTCGCTTTCCACCGCGGAAAAGGCTTTCGCGTCGGGATGGAAGCGATGGCCGTCCTCGCGCCCCCCGGCCACCGCTTCACGCACGGCGGCCGCGATGGCCGGGCGATGGGCTTCGAGTTCGCCGAGGAAGTCACGGACGCGAAAGGCGAAGATGCCGCCGTTCCAGGCATAGCCGCCTTCGTCGAGAAAGCCCTGCGCGCGCGCGCTGTCGGGCTTCTCGACGAACCTTTCGACGCGGAAACCGTGTTCGTCGATCCGCGCGCCGCGTTTCAGATAGCCGAAGCCGGTCTCGGGCGTCCTGGCCTCGATGCCGAACGAGACCAGCCAGCCCTCGGCGGCCAGTGCCGCGGCGGAGCGCGCCGCGGCGGCGAAAGTCTCGCAATCGGCAATGTAATGGTCGCTGGGGCAAACCAGCATGATGGCCTCTGCCGGCAGCCGCAGCGCGGCAAGCGCGATCGCCGCCGCGGTGTTCTTCCCCTCGGGCTCGACGATGACGCGCGCGCCCGGCGCCTGCGCTTCGACATACGGAAGATGCGCCGCGCCGGCCACCACGACGGGCGGCGCGAAGCCGGCTTCGGGACGGCAGCGGCCGAGCGTCGCCTCGAACAGCGTCTGCTCGCCGACGAGCGGCAGGAAGGGCTTGGGCTTTGCGGCACGGCTGCGTGGCCACAGGCGTGTGCCGCTGCCGCCGCACAGGATCACGGGAACGATCTGGGTCATCTCTAGCTTCTAAATGCCCTATTCGGGGGTTGGCTCCAAGGCGCTATCGGTTTTTTCGGCCGGTGCGAACCAGCGCTGCTGCCAGCCGAACACCGACTCGACCGGCTGGCCCGCGGAGTCGGTCGCGGGGCGGAAGCGGAAGCGCTCCGTCGCGAGACGGCAGGTGATCCGGTCCGCTTCCGGGTCCCGGCTCGGGCGGTGGACCCGGCAGTTCCGGACGCGGCCGTCGGTGCCGACGGTCAGCGCGACGACGACATGATCGCCTAGCCGCCGGTCGCGCGTTGCCGGCGGATAATCGCGCGCCGAACTGATGTCGCCGGCGATCTTAACCGCCTTGCGCGCGCCGCCCCCGCCGCCCTGGCCGCTGCCGCCCGTCCCCGCACCGGTCCCGCTGCCCTGCCCGCCGGCGCCCGTGCCGGCGCCCTCGGCGCGCGCGCCGGCGCTGGCCGCGCTGCCCTGGCCTGCCACGGGCGCGGCGGCCTGCGTGGCGATCGCGATACGCGGGGACGGCGCGGCCACCGGCCTGGGTGTCGCGCGCCGGCCGGCTTCCGCCGCCGCGCCCTCGCGCTCGCCCGCCCGCGGCGAGGACGCGGGCGACGGCGGCGGTGACGGCGACGGTGGGACCGTGACCGTCACGGTAACGGTGCCGAGAACCTGGTCCACTACGCTGGCGGTGAAGCCCGGCGCAAAGGCGCGGATCAATGCCAGCACCAGCACCAGGTGCAGCAGCGCAACGATCAGCGCCACGCCTAGGCGCGTGCCCGGAGGCGAGGAAAAGTCGGCGCGGCTCATGTCCGGCCTATGCCATGCACCCTCGGGCGCGGCAACGAACCGGCACGCGCCGGCCGGCTTTGACAGCCGCCCCCGGACCGGGCCATGTAAGGCAGTATACACGTGCATCAGGGGAGAGATTCATGCCGGATTTCGCAACGATCCGCTGCGAGCACGATGGCACCGCGCTCGAAGGCCTCGTCGCCCGGCCGGCCGGCGCCGGCCCCTTTCCCGCGGTGATGGTGATGCACAGCGCCAACGGCCTGCGCCACCAGGTACGCGGCACGATCGAGAAACTGGCCGCGCTCGGCTATCTCGCCATCGCCACCGACATGTACGGGCCCGAGGCGCAGAACGGACCGCCGGAAGCGGCGCATGCGGCCTACACCTATTTCCTCGGCGACGGGATGGCGAACGTGCGCGCCCGCTCGCTCGCCTGGCTGGAGGCGGTGCGCGCCCATGCCGACGTCGACCCGGCGCGCATCGCCGCGATCGGCTACTGCTTCGGCGGCCACTGCGTGCTCGAACTCGCGCGCGCGGGGGCCGACCTTCGCGCCGTCGTCAGCTACCACGGCACGCTGCAGACCCACGCCCGCGCCCTGCCCGGCGTGCCGAAGTGCGAGGTCGTCGCCTACTGCGGCGCGCACGATCCCTTTGCCACGCTCGCAGAGGTGGACGAACTGCGCCAGGAACTCAGCGAGGCCGGCGCGCGCTATCAGATCACGGTCTTCGGCGAGGCCGCGCACAGCTTCACCGATCCGGACGCGGCCCGCATGGGCATGGAGGGTATCCGCTACGACAGGATGGCCGACCGGATGTCCTGGGCCGGCACGTTGGCGCTGCTGGAGGAAACGCTGGGCCACTGATGCAGCGCGGCAACAGTCCGGAGATGATTCGACGGACCGACGCACTGTTCCGCATTGTGACCAGGTGACACCGTTGCTAGAACACTGGAAATAAATGAGACGGTTTCGGCTTCGTAGGTTCTGGTTGCCGATAGTACGTCCGGGGCAAAGGGGCGGTTGACTTGGCTAAGGTTCCAACGCTGGCGCGCAACGGTTCGACCGGCGGTGACAGCCGGCGCGGCGAAGTCCGCCTCGCCAGATCCCGGATGCAGCGGACCGACCATGCCGCAGCGTGATCGCACCACGTCGCCGAATCTCAACGTAATTTCAGGGAGGGACTCAATGCATTACCGTTCAATGAAATCCAGCCTGCTGGTGGGTGTCGCGTTCGCCAGCACCGCCACCGCCATGCCGGCGATGGCGCAGGACGCCGACATCATCGTCACCGCACAGCGCGTCGAGCAGCGCCTGCAGGACGTGCCGATCTCGATCACGGTCTACAATCAGGATCAGTTGCAGAAACGCAACGTCGTGGTCGCGTCCGACCTTGCGACCTACACGCCGTCGCTGTCGGTCAACACCCGCTACGGCCCCGAAAAGGCGACCTTCGCAATTCGCGGCTTCAACCAGGACGCGGCCGCCGCACCGACGGTGGGCGTCTATTTCGCCGATGTCGTCGGCGTGCGCTCCCAGGGCGGCACGGCCAGCGGCAACACCGTTGGCGCCGGCACGTTCACCGATCTTCAGAACGTGCAGGTCCTGAAAGGACCGCAGGGCACGCTGTTCGGTCGCAATACTACCGGCGGCTCGATCCTGCTGGTGCCCGCCAAGCCGACCGGCGACCTTGAGGGCTATGTCGAGGGCACCTACGGCAATTACGATCAGAAGCGCGTCCAGGCCGCGCTCAACGTGCCGCTTGCGGACACGTTCAGGGTTCGCGTCGCCGTCGATCGCAACAAGCGTGACGGCTACATGAAGAACCACTCGGGGGTCGGCCCCAAAGACTACAACGACGTCGATTATTTCTACGGCCGCTTGAGCATCGTCGCCGATCTGACCCCGGAACTCGAAAATTACACCGTATTCCATTACAGCCGTTCGGATACGAATGGTTATGCCACCCACTATGAAGGCTGCGACCGTAACCCGGCGACCGACTTCAGCAATCCGGACCCAACGCTGCGCAGCAGCGTCACACGTTACTACACTTCGCTGGCCGCCTGCGACCAGATCGACCGGCAGGCCGCACGCGGCGATGGTCCGCTGGACGTCGAGGTCAGCAACGCAAACCCGCGCATCTTCATTCGCACCTGGCAGGCGATCAACACGACTACCTGGCAGGCGAGCGACACGCTGACGATCAAGAACATCCTCAGCTACGGCGAATATCGCGAGCAGGCTGCCTTCTCGCTGTATAGCGACAATATGTTCATCCCGGATACGGCGTTCACTCAGGCTTTCGCCGCCGCCGGCGGGCCGGCGGTCGGCTCGCGCTTCCAGTACATCGCGCTGGGAACACAGCCCGGCTACAACGCCGCGGCCGGATCGACCACTACCGAAGAACTGCAGTTCCAGTTCAAGAGCGCCGACAACAAGTTCAACGCGGTCGTCGGCGGCTATCTCGAATTCAGCCGGCCGCTCGGCTGGAATCAGCAGCGCACCGGCATCTACGGCAACTGTACCGATCCCGGCACCCTCGCTTGTTCCGGCGCGATTCAGCTGATCCCGATTTCCGCCTCGATGCGCGTGCCTGGTGTCGTTATTTCGGAATCACGCACCAAGCTGGCATTCGATAACCACGGCATCTTTGCGCAGGGCACCTACAACTTCACCGATCAGTTCGCCCTGACATTAGGCGGCCGCTGGACCTTCGACAAAATCGAGGGCTATGCGGAAAGCAACCGCTATGTCCTGGCGAACATTCCCCTGGCCGGAACCATTCCGGTGCAGCGCGTCTGCAACGACAGCCTGAATCATCCGACCGTCGACCTGCTGGCGAACGGCGGCAATCTGGCCGCATGCGGCACGAGCATCGTTCAGAAGACGAACAAGCCGACCTGGCTGATCGATCTGGACTTCAAGCCGACGCCCGACACGCTTTTCTATGCGAAGTATTCCCGCGGCTATCGCCAGGGCGCGGTCAACTTCACCAATCCGGGCCTCGAGACGGTCGGCCCTGAAAAGGTCGATGCCTACGAAGTCGGCGCGAAGATGACGTTCCGCGGCGCACTGCCGGGCTACTTCAACATCGCCGGGTTCTATAACGACTTCTCCGACCAGCAGATCTTCGGCGCTCTTGTGGCGAAGCCGACGAGCGGCCTCGCTGGCGGCGCAGCGCTGATCAACGCGGGCAAGTCGGTCATCAAGGGCATCGAGGTCGATGCCGGCGTGACAGCCTTCGACGTACTCCGACTCGGGGTCGGCTATACCTATCTCGACACCAAGCTGAAGAAGCTGACGCCGCCGACGCTCAGCGCCGACAGCCCGTTCGAGAGGATCATCCCGCGCGGCGTGGCAGGAGGTCCGCTGACCTATTCGCCGAAGCACAAGCTGACCCTTTCGGGCGACGTCAGGGTGCCGATGGGCGAGGCCGGCTCCTTCACGGCCGGCGCGGTATTCGTCCACACCTCGTCCCAGTTCGTCGACGGCAACGCCAAAATTCCGGGCTACAGCCTGCTCAGCCTCCATGCCGGGCTGAACAATATCGGCGGAAGCGGCCTGGACATCACGGCGTTCGCCAACAACGTGACGAACGAGAAGTACCGCGTCACCGCGGGCGGCGGCTACGAGTCCTCGGGCATCCTCGATTTCGCCTACGGCCAGCCGCGCTTCTATGGCGTGCGCGTGCGCTACAACTTCGGCCAATAAGTAGGGCAATCGGCGCGGGCTCCGGCCCGGGCCGATTGTTAAGACATCGAAACGCAAAACTCAGGCCACGCCCCACAGGGCGTGGCCTTTGTGCATCCTCCATCGCGGCATGCGACGCCGCGCTCCGGTGCCCTGCGCCACAATCCGGGGATAATCGCATAACCCGCCACACGCTATTGTGGCCGGACGGCACCATTGCTAAGCTCCAGCGATAAATGAGACGGTTTCGGCTCCCCGCACTGCGGGCCGCTGAGAACACCGTTATAGGGGTGAGGGGTGTAGCGGACGTGACAGACTGCCCGATTCAGGCGCCCGACGGTTCGACCCGCGACGATGGCCGGCACGGCGCAATGCGCCCCGGCGGTTGCCAGTCGAGGGGCACAGGCAATGCGGCGCGGCCGCTCCGCCCCAGGGCTCGCGGGGCCACCGGCTGATCGCCCCCGCCAATCAGACGAATTCAATATATTTCAGGGAGAGAGGGTACATGCATTACCGTTCAGTGAAATCCAGCCTGTTCCTGGGGGCCGCTTTCGCCGGCCTTTCCGCGACCGCCGCGCCGGTCCTTGCCCAGGACGCTCAGGAAGGCTTCGGTCTTCAGGAGATCATCGTCACCGCGCAGAAGCGCGAGCAGAGCGTGCAGGACGTTCCCATCGCGGTCACGGCCGTGACCGCGGAGACGCTGGAAGCCAACCGCATCTCCACCGTGAACGACCTGGGCAGCGTCGCGCCCGGCGTCACGGTTCGTCCCTCCGCCGGCGGCATCCAGGTGCCCTCGTTCACCATCCGCGGCCAGAACAGCTTCGGCGTCGTCGCCGGTTCGGACAAGCAGGTGTCGATCTATCTCGACGGCGTCTACATCAGCTCGCCGCGCGGCTCGATCTTCGACCTGCCCGACGTGGAGCGCCTCGAAGTCCTGCGCGGCCCGCAGGGCACGCTGTTCGGCCGCAACGCGACGGCGGGCGCGGTCAGCGTGACCACGCGTGAACCCACCGGCGACGCGCACATCAAGGCGCAGTTCAGCGTCGGCAACTACGATTCCTATCGCGTGCGGCTGAGCGCGGACCTGCCGCAAATGGGCCCGTTCAGCGCCTACGCCAGCTTCCTGCGCAACTACAAGCGCGGCGACATCCGCAATGGGGCGGCCGGCACGGTCTGGGACCGCACGCTGTCGAGCGACCGCCATCTGGCGAAGGTCACGCGGTCTCCTGACCATCTCGGCACGATCGATTCGAATTCCTATTTCGGGGCCGTCAAGTTCGAACCGAGCGACTCGTTCAAGCTGGTCTACAAGTTCGATTACAACGAGGATAGCGGCACGCCCGAAGGCTCCGCCTTCATCGGCTACAACCCGGCCCTTCCGACGCTGGGCGCCGGCGCCGCGCTCGTCGCGCCGGTGATTAACAGCCTGTATGCCAGCAACAACATCATCACCAACACCTCGCTGGAGGCTCCCGACGTCGTCAACAACGCGTGGGCCATCCCGCGCGAGCAGCGGGTCTACGGCCACAGCCTGACCGCGACCTGGCAGGCGACGGACGACATCACGGTCAAGAACATCGCCTCGTATCGCTACTCGCGGGTCTTCGCGCCGGTGCCGATCGACGGCATCAGCACGCTGACTTTCACCGCGAACGAACTCGCCCCCTATGCCACGCTGATCGCCTTCAGCTCGATCGGCCAGCACCCCGGGATCACCAGCCCGGCCGACGCAATGGCTGCGATCCCCGGCATCATCGCCGCCAACGCCGCCAACTGGGTGGGGCAGCGCTTCATGATCACCAGCTCGCAGGCCGCGTCGATCTCGAAGCAGTGGAGCGACGAGCTTCAGGTCAACTACAGTTCGGAGCGCCTGCAACTCACCCTCGGCGCGCTGTGGTTCCATTCGAAGGACGAGGCCGGCGGGCCGGAAGGCATGCAGAACACGATGTCCTTCGCCTCGCCGTTCATGCCGGCGAACGGGCAGGTGCCGCTGGGCAACGAAGGGCGCTATTTCAACAAGGCGACCTCGATCGCCGCCTATGCCCAGGCGGAATACAAGATCACGCCCGAATTCGAAATTGTGCTGGGTGCCCGCATCACGCACGACGACAAGACGAGCGTGTTCCGCTGGGATACCATGACGGCCAGCCCCGCGTTCCCCGCGATCGGGGCGATCCCGGCGATCCCCGCCTTCTCGCTCATCACGCCGCAGCCGGACATCGTGCCGCCGGCCTACAAGAAGACCAAGCCCAACTTCCTCGTCGGCCTCAACTGGAAGCCTTCGGACCACACGCTGGTTTACGGCAAGTTCTCCACGTCCTTCGTGTCCGGTGGCTCGGTCGCGGGCATCACCTTCGAGCCCGAGACCGCGACCTCATGGGAACTGGGCCTGAAGACGGACATGTTCGACCGCAAGCTGCGCGCCAACCTCGCGCTGTTCTACGTCGACTATAAGCATTTCCAGCAGCCCAGCTCGACCTCCGCACCCGAGGCCGTAGACTTCCTCAATGATGCCTACGGCTCGCTCGGCACGCTGCTGGCGCCGAACCTCAGCACCTTCGTGCAGCAAGCCCATGACGTTCGCGCCAAGGGTTTCGAGCTGGAACTCACGGCCGCTCCGACGCGCGGGGTGGTGGCGGGCGGCAGCCTGTCCTACACCGATTCGGAATTCCGCAATATCGACCCGATCTTCCTGGCCGCGCAGGGCGGTCAGTATTCGGCCTTCGTCCGGCCCAAGTGGACGGCGAGCGCCTTTGCCTCCTACGAGACGGAGCCTTTCGTCGGTGACACGACGCTGCAGCTCCGGGTCGATGGCCTTTACCGCTCCAACTTGATGATGGTCGGCAACGTAACGCAGCAGCTTGCCCGGGGCGTGCCCGTCGAACAGCTTTCCAGCCCCGGTCACTGGAAGCTCAACGCGCGCGCCGCGCTGCGTCACATCAACGTCGGCGGAGTCGAGGGCGAACTGGCGGTCTGGGGCCGCAACCTGACCAACAAGCGCTATGCCACGTCGACGCTGTTCATGCCGTTCGGCGGTTCGGCGACTTACGATCCGGCGCGCACTTACGGCGTGGACTTCACCATCGAGTTCTGACGCCTGCCCAACCGGGCAACGACGGGGCGCTTTCCTTCACGGGAAAGCGCCCCGTTTCGCGTCCGCCCTGCCCGAAAACGGAACGGCGGCGCGCGTCGTCAGGCCACGCCCAGCAGCGCGTGGCTTTCATGCCGCATCACCGCGCGGCCGAGGCGGTCGGTGAACTGGACGGTGATGTCGGGGGCAACGCGGCGGGTGATGCCCCACATGTAGAAGCCGTACATCACCGCCTCGCGGTACTGCCGCCAGGCGTTCTCCGCGTCGGGCACAGTCAGGCCGTGGCCCCGCGCAAGGTCGAGATAGTGGTTCAGGAGGTTGCGCTCCTCCCTTTCGGCCAGTTCCACCGGCAGCACGGCGCAGAGGTGGTAGGCGACGTCGATCGCCCAGCCGCCGCGCTGCAGCACCTGCCAATCGATCAGCCCCGGACCCTGCGCCGTGCGGAAGATGTTGCCCGCATGGGCATCGCCGTGGACGAGGAACTGCGGCCGTCCCGCGTCCCTGTCGGCCAGCGCGCGCATGCCGGCGATCAGCCGCTCGCCGTTGCGCACGGCGGACGACAGGTTGTCGCCGCGCGGCCCGTCGAGCAGCCCTTGCAGGATCTCGGCCGTCATGTGCGGCATGCGCGCCAGTTCGGCGGCGCGCGGCCGGACCCAGCCGGCACCCGCAAGCAGGCCGCTGCCGGCGTGGAGCCGAACGATCTGCGCCAGGTTGTCCGCCGCCTCGTCAATGGTGAAGGCTTCGAGCGCCGAGCAGAACCGCCCGCCCCCGGCGATCACGTCGCGCATGAGGAGGACGCTCTGCTTCGCCTCGCGGTCGGTGACGACCGCCACCGCCTCAGGCACCTGCACGTCGAGTTGCGGCGCCAGCTTCAGGTAGAAATCACCCTCCAGCACGCAAGTGGAGCCGCCGAGCCGCGTCATCTCGTCGACGTCGAGCAGGCCCTTGAGGCAGAACGCCTGCGTCCCCGCCGGCCCGTCGAACGTGGCGGTGAAGCGCACCTTGGTGGCGACCGTCCTTATCACCTCGACCGTCTCCACCCCCGTTACCGCGGCGCCCTGCCCGACCGAGGCGAGTGCCTGCCCCAGCCACGCAGGGTCCAGCGCCTCGCCCAGCGTGGCCGGCACGCGCAACTGCGGTTCGGCCGGACGCGGCCTTGTCGATCGGATGTCGGACATTACTCTCCCTCTCGTTGTGATGGCGCGCGCATATTGACGCAATTCGCCATTTCGGTCCATGCGTCGCAATGGAGAATTTGAGCGCTGATTCCGCGAATAGCGCGGGACGCTCGGGGAGACAGGAAAATCGCCATGTCCAAACCGCAGGCCAAACCGCTGGAAGGCATCAAGATCGTCGAAGTCGCGATGTGGGCGTTCGTGCCCGCCTGCGGCGGCATGTTGTCGGACCTCGGCGCCGAGGTGGTCAAGATCGAGCCGCCCACGGGCGATCCGCTGCGCGGTCTCTCGATCGGCGCCATCGGCGGCGGCGGGAAGGTCGACCTTTCGTGGGAAAGCTACAACCGCGGCAAGAAATCCGTCACGCTCGACCTCAAGCAGCCCGAAGGCCGCGAGGTGCTGATGAAGCTCTGCGAGGACGCGGACGTGTTCCTCACCAACCTGCTGCCGCCCGCGCGCAAGGCGATGGGGATCGACGCGGAGACGATTCGCGCCCGCTTTCCGAACATCATCTACGCCAGCGGCAGCGGCACCGGACCCAAGGGCCCCGACGCGGCCAAGGGCGGCTATGACGCGATCACCTTCTGGGCGCGCGGCGGGGTCTCCTCATCGCTGACCGAAGACGATGCCGACTACCCCGTCGGCCCGCCGGGGCCCGCTTTCGGTGACACGCTGTCGGGTTCGATGCTGGCCGGCGCCATCTGCGCGGCGATCGCCCGCAGGGCGATGACCGGCGAGGCCTCGACCGTCGACGTCTCGCTGCTCGGCACGGCAATGTGGTCGATGCAGCGCTTCATCGCCCAGTCGACGATGGACGGCCGCCAGCGCTTCCCCCGCCCGCACGCGCCCAAGCCGCACAACGTGCTCGTGCACAATTACCTCACCGCCGACGACCGCTTCGTCGCGCTCTGCATGCTGCAGGCGGACAAGTATTGGGCCGGGTTCTGCGAGGTCGCGGGCCGCCCCGATCTGGCCAGCGACCCACGCTTCGCCACCGCCGCGTTGCGGCAGGAGAATATCGACGCCTGCCATGCGGAGATGAA